>JAWXBZ010000195.1:0-5934 GCA_034440375.1 Candidatus Eiseniibacteriota bacterium | reverse complement strand
GTAATGCGCGCAGTAGCTCGACCTTGCCCGGGAAATCTCAGCGGGCAATTCATCACACCGCTCGCAATCGGCGCGAGGGCGGCCCTTCTTGTAGGCCTTACGGCCCATGGTGACGATCCTGGAGTCACCAACAGCGTAAAACCCGGCGCAGGCACAATCGGCACCAATGCCAAAACCATGCATGAAGGTCCCGATCGCAAGCGATTGAACCGTCCCTGATGGATGGGCACTCTTTGAGGATTGACTCAGATGCGAACCGAACAAGCATTGACAGGAGCGAAGGGGCAGGTGCTCGATGTGTCGTCCTGGGTCCTGGCGACTCAGCGGCTCGGCGCGGCCATTCTCGGATGCACTATCATCGGTTGTCAGGGTTCATCGTCCGGCGAGCCTGGCCAGTCAGGTCAGGCCGGCCCGGCGCCTGCCGTGGCATATGTTTGCGCCAACGATTTCGATCTGCAGAATTCCGGCCCCACCGCGCTTACCGTGCAGTTTGCAGTGGCCGGCACTTCGGAGCGGGGCGAGCTACTCCTTCCGGCGCGGTCTGCCGTGAACACCCCAAGCACAACCCGCCTGACCACGCTGTCGCCGGGAGCATTGCAGGTCTCGTATTCCAACGCGGCGATCTCGCCAGTCGCCAACAAAAGCGATGCCTGCCCACAGAGTCCCCGGCAGGAACCTCAGGCCTCCTCGGGGGAGTGGGCCGCTCCGATTGATTGGCCGGTGGTAGCGGCGCATCTTCACCAGCTTCCGTCTGGCCAGGTGCTCTCCTGGGGGCGGATCGGGGACCCCTGGATCTGGGATCCGGCGACCGGTGTGTTCACGGCGATTCCCGTCCCGACCAACGTGTTCTGTAGCGGACACACATTCCTGCCCGACGGTCGCCTCCTCGTCGCCGGCGGGCACATCACCGATCACCATGGGCTGCCGGACGCAAACCTTTTCGATGCGGCAACTCGGACGTGGACCGCAGTGGCACCGATGGGCAAGGGACGTTGGTACCCCACCACCACCACATTGGCTAACGGCGAGGTTGTTGCCGTGGCCGGGGGTGATCAAAACGGCATCGAAGCCACCATTCCCGAGGTGTGGAATGGCAGCGCTTGGCGCGCGCTCTCCGGTATCAATCGGGCGTTTGGGGATTATCCCCGCCTGTTCGTCGCCCCGAACGGGTTGGTGTTTTTAGCCGGGCAACTCTCTGAGTCCTTCTACCTCGATACCTCAGGCTCCGGTTCATTGACGCCGGTCGCGACGGCAAATTATGGCCAACGTGAGTACGGGACTGCTGCGATGTATCGACCGGGCAAAGTGTTGATCGTGGGCGGGAGCGATCCGGCCTCGGGCCCCCCCACAAGTACGGCCGAGGTGATCGATCTCAGCCAGGCCGTTCCGGCGTGGCAATACACTGGGTCGATGGCGCAGGCGCGACGCCAACTCAATGCGACGCTTTTGCCGGACGGCCGCGTACTCGCCACAGGCGGAACCAGCAGTCCCGGATTCACTGATCCAGCCGGAGGCGTACGCGCCGCGGAGGTATGGGATCCCGACAGCGGAAACTGGACCACCTGGGCCAGCAATCGGGTGACGCGGGTATATCACTCGGCCACGCTCCTGTTGCCCGACGCGCGGATTCTGCACGCAGGCAGCGGGGATGATGGTGGCACCCTTCCCCGGGAGCTGAACGTCGAGATCTTCTCGCCCCCTTATCTCTTTCGTGGCGCCAGGCCTTCGATCACCAGTGCGCCCGGCTTGGTCGGCTACGGCCAGCAGTTTTTCGTGGCGACTCCTGATGCTGGACAGGTCGTTCGGGCCACCCTCGTCCGGCCATCTTCGGTCACCCACGGTTTCGACCAGAACCAGCGGTTCGTCGAGCTTTCGCTGGTGAGGGTCGCCGGTGGGCTCGAACTCGCGGCCCCGGCAAACGGAAATCTTGCGCCTCCGGGAGATTACATGCTGTTCATCATGAACAACGCGGGGGTTCCTTCCGTCTCCCGGATCGTGCGATTGAGCCGTCCAGGTTAGCTCCTGCAGCCCGCCTCAATATTGTTCGTTTAGTCAGTACCAAGCCACGCCTTGCGGGAGCGGGAGAGGCGCGCGTCGTCCACGATACTGAGCGTCCATGCATCCGGCCTGGCCGCGGCAAGTGTCAAAGGCATGACGTGCAGCTCGTCCCGCCGGAAAACATGCAGCGGCACGGTTTCTCCGGGCCGATAGCGCTTGAGATGAGCATCGATATTGTCGGACGACACGCGCAGCCCGTCGATGGCGATGACGATGTCGCCCGCCGCGAGGCCCGCCTGCTGTGCCGCCCCACCGTCGAAGACCTGGTTGATCTTCAGGTCTCCGCCATCGCTGCCTGAGCGCACGCCCAGGCTCACGCCACGCTGCGCCAGTTTTTCCTTTTTCGATTTCGGGTCGCGCCTGTCGGCGCCGGAACGGGCAGGGCGCTGCTGCATGTCCACGCCGACGGTGGCGAGCAGTTTTTCCAGTGGCAGGTCGGCGGTGGAGCGCACGGCCTTGTCGAAGAAGTTTTTCAGCTTCAGGCCGGTCGCCTGTTCGGCCGCCTGCTCGATGCCATCCTCGGGCACGCCAATTCCCCGGGCGCCGTATTGCTTCCAGAGCGCGCGCATTACGTGATCGAGCGATCGGCGATTGTTCGTTTGCGCGCGGATCAGCAGGTCGAGCGAGAGGCCGATCAGGCTGCCTTTGAGGTAATAGCTGACCCCGGCGTTGGGCGTGTTCTCGTCGCCCCGGTAGTACTTGATCCAGGCGTCGAAGCTGGACTCGGCCACGGTCTGCTTCCTGCCGCCGGCGACGCGCAGCAGGGTGGTGATATTGCGGCCCAGCGTTTCCAGGTAGGTGTTGCCAGGGATCAATCCGGCGCGGACCAGCAGCAGGTCGTCGTAATACGAGGTCAGGCCCTCGAAGGCCCACAGTAAAGTGGTGTAGTTCTCCTGGTTCAGATCGTAAGGCGTGAATGCGGCGGGCCTGATGCGTTTCACGTTCCAGGCGTGGAAGTATTCGTGGCTCGCGAGCCCGAGGAAAGTGCGGTAGCCGCTGGTGGCCTTGCCCATGCCTTCCTGCGGCAAGTCATTGCGCGAGCAGATCAGCGCAGTGGAGGCGCGATGCTCCAGCCCGCCGTAGCCGTCACCAATCGCAGTGATCAGGAAGACGTAGCGGTCCATCGGCGCCGTGCCACCGAAGAATTCAATCTGGGTTTCACACAGGGTCTTCAGGTCCTTCGCCAGCCGCCGCATGTCGGTGCGGTGCCGGCCGGTGATGGCGATGTCGTGCTGGACCCCGGCTGCCTTGAAAGTCGCGAGCTCGAAGCTGCCCATCTCGACCGGATGGTCGATCAGCTCGTCGTAGGTTGCGGCCTCATAGGTGCCGAACAGATACGGGCTGGCGCCTTTGCGCCGCATCGAAGTCGCCACGCCCCAGTTTCGGTACCTCGTACCTTTCGGCGGCAGGATCTCGACCTCGACCGGTTCGTCTTCGCAGCCCTCGACCTTCAGGAACATGGAAGTCCCATTGAAGAAGGCATGCGTCGTATCCAGGTGCGCGCCGCGTACGGACAGGTCCCACGCATAGACTTCCATCGTCACCGTGACCGGGCCGTCGTGCGGCGCGACCTGCCAGGTATTCTTGTCCAGCTTCACGATCGGCAGTTGCTTGCGACCAGCCTGCGCGCGGATGCGGACGACGTGCTTGGCGAATTCGCGGATCATATAGCTGCCCGGAATCCAGGCAGGGAGGGAAAACTTCTGTCCCCAGGGATCGGGGTTATTCACGGTGCAGCGGACTTCGAACAGGTGGGCTTCGGGGTTGCTGGGGAGAATGGAGTAGTGGATCAGCGGGTTCTTCATTATTTTTTAGAGCCTTAGGAACAAGGTTGTTACGTGTTTATGACCGCGGCGGCGCGAATAGTCAAGAACCCCGATGTGAACAGACGGCGCATGCGCCCAGTTGATTGGCGATCTCCAGTACGAGGTAAAAATGGAAATAACGTGCGGATTGCATTCGAGGGGAGGGGTCCACGTGGACATGCGTTGCATGCGATGATTCCGGTATCCGCTATGCGCACATCTCGCCAAGGGAAGCCGGATAGTCCAGGCCGGATAGTCCAGGAGGATGCATGAAGGGTTTTTCGGGAAAATTTTTTTCTGCCGGGTCAGCGAGCAGCTTCGTATTGACCGTACCCAATGGGGTATGAACCACGGAACGGAAAAACACGGAACGGAAAAAAATGAGCGACGAGGTCGAGATCGCGGTGGGACTGATGTTCGGGCGATGGGAAGAAACGGAATTTGATCGGGCGCGTAAATACGCTCCGCCTGCAGTGCCGATAAAAAAGGCCCGGAACGCAGGGGGGCGTTCCAGGCCGGGGAGGGTGAGTTCACCGAGACCGGTGAGCGGGCACCCGCGAACATCCTTCACCTTTCGCGCGGCGGATTCTGTGCGATAGCGAACATAGGCAGGATGATCCGCGGCGGACCAGCACAAGGCATTGATGTAATGAAGTTTCGGAACAAGGTTTAATCAGCGTTTCTTCCATGAAGCCGGACAAATTTAGCGGCGGGCTGGTGTTTTCCACCGACGGTGGCCGGATGTGTCCGGCATGCCGCAATCCGATCGAGCGGTGTTTCTGCAGTCGGAAGAATCCTGGGCTGGTATCGGACGGCGTGATCCGGGTTTCCAGGGAGACCAAGGGTCGCAACGGAAAAAACGTCACCGTTATCCGGGGACTTGTCCTGAATGACGCCGCTTTGAAGCTGCTCGGCAAGGAAATCAAGACCGCGTGCGGATCCGGCGGTACCGTGAAAGACGGCGTGATCGAGTTGCAGGGCGATCACTGCGACCGGGTGATCGAGATCCTCAAGCCGCGGTTCGGGAACGTCAAGCGTGCGGGCGGCTGACAGCAGAGTCCGGGGTCGAGCCGAAGCAGTGTTCGTCCCGGCGCCACCGATGGGGCTGCCGGCACCTCGATGACAAGCGCTCATCGCGGAGAGCAATTGACTATCCAAAACGGCATCGCACATCGGTACTCTCTCCGCGTTCTTTCCTCCGCGTCCTAAAAGGGTACTCCGACGTGCTACGCACGTAGGGTATCTGCGTCCTCCGCGGTGAGAGTTGGGTTCGGACGGACAGTTGCTGTCCGATCAAGTCCCGACTACTACAGATCAGCAAGGAAATCGTGGAGCGGGAACTGACGAAATTCATCGGCGAGATTTCCAACTGGTAGTCCCGACGCTTTCCACGCTGCGTTAGCAGTACCTCCGGTTTACCGCAAGCCTTCGCGTCAATCCATTTCCTGTTTGTCGACAACCTGATCCTATTCGCTGTTTAGTTCCGCCGTCGTGAACATGGCGCGCGGCGCGCTGACACAGCCGGGAGCAGACAGATTCTCCGTATCGATCCTCGGCACGACATCCACCGCACCTTGTGTGCGCCAGCGAACATAGCCTCGTCATCGGCTCGCGGATAAGTGCGCTAGGGAACATTTTCTTTCCGGATATGTGCGCGACCGCACAGAACCGCAATGAACTGCGGCAGATAGTCGCCATCACGACGCTCGGGGCCAAAACCTCGGTGCCGTGCGCGGGCATCAGCGGCCAACCGGCCGTATACCGATGCCTTTCGGCATCCCATGATCAGGAGATACTCATGAACAGATTCGGAAATATTTTCAAACCACTCACGTGGTTGATGGCAATACTGCTGGCCGCCTTCGTGGCCGGATGCGGTGGTGGTGGTGGTGATGGCGGTAGCAGTGCGGCCCCTCCAGCGGCGCCGGCAGCGCCGATTGGCGACATCGCTGGGGTGTGGACGATTACCGAAACGGCTGTAACCTCCGCTACTTCGGAATGCCAGGCACCTGGCAACCCGGAGGCCATCTACCAGGTGACCGTCACGCAGCCTGCTAGCGGCGGCGATCTC
>JAWXBZ010000194.1:0-24335 GCA_034440375.1 Candidatus Eiseniibacteriota bacterium | reverse complement strand
CGTCGCCGCGGCGACGCCACCGACTTCGGTCGCATCTTTGATCCGGTCGTCGATGTTCTGTTCAATGCGGCGCTGTTCATTGCACTCTTCGCAGTAAAACTCATTCCGGCCTGGGTCCTGGTCCTGATCATGACCCGATACGGACTGCTATTCGGTGGGGCGACGTTCCTCTATCTCTTTCGTGGTCCGGTCCAGATACGACCGACCGTGCTTGGCAAGACGACCGGTGTTGTGATGACACTGCTGGTGGCCGCGCTGGTTGGCGGGCGCGTCGCCCTTCCCGCGGTCGTCTTCGTTCGAATCGAGGGATTGCTCGTGACGGCCATCGGGTTCGTGGAGGCGATCACGATTCCGCAGGTGTTGTTGATCGGCTGGTACAACTTTCGACGGTCCGCATCAACAGGGCCTTGAGACCAATACCAGGTCCCTGATACCAACACCCATTCGTTGACACCCCCCCGGGTGCATGCTAGCTTTTTCGAACCCGCCAACCTCGAATCCTTTCCGTACGACAGCCTTGATTCGACGCCGATCTTTCCGGGAACCGGAAGGGCCGGCTCGAACTTTGTAGGGAGTGCCGGCCATCAGCGATTTCAGGGGATTTTCGTTTCAACCGCCGGGCGGACACCTGTGGCCCTGGCTACTTGTCGGAATGCTCCTGGTCGCCCTCTCCATCTGGGTCTACCGCAAGAACCCCGCGCCGATGTCCGGCCCCATGCGCGCCCTGCTGCAGGTGATCCGGGCCGCAGCCTTTATCATCCTCCTGGTTCTGATCTGCCGCCCCGTCATTACCCTGGGAGCCGCCGACAAGGGGCGACGCCTCGTGGCGGTCCTCTTCGACACCTCCGAAAGCCAGACCCTCCCGGCCGGTGCCGACCACGCGGGGCCGACGCGCGCCGAGCAGGCCCGCACGGCCCTCGCCGATATTCTTCCGGCACTTGCCGACCGACACGGCGTTCGAGCCTGGGGATTCGATCGCGTGGCGCGTCCGTTGCCCGATGGCCTCAAGCTGAATCCGCCCCCTCCCGCGCTGACGCCGGCCGGTGATGCTACCGCCATCGGCTCGGCCATGGAATCGGCCGTGGCCGAGATCGGCCGGGCCCGGGCCGGTGCGGTGGTCATTGTCTCGGACGGCGTGGCTAACCAGGGGATCGATCCCGTGGCCGTGGCCCGCCGGCTGGCGCTGCCGGTTTACACCATTGGTGTCGGCAGCGATTCGATCCGCCTGGACGCGTCGGTGGCGCGCATTCAGGTCAACCGAACCGCGTTCCTGGGCGATGATGTGCCGCTGGCGGTGACGGTGCACAACCAGGGACTCGCGGGCGGCGGGGTCGACCTCGAAGTCGTGGACGTGACACGTCCAGGCCGTGAGGACATGGTGACGAAGCAGTCGATCGTCTGGGCGGCCGACGGTGCCGAACAGCAGGTGCGGCTCAAGTTTCGTCCGGCCAGCGTGGGACAGCACTTCTACGAGGTCCGCGTTACCCCGCGTCCGGATGAGTTCACCGGGATCAATAACCGCCGCATGTTCGCCCTCGATGTGCGAGAGGAGAAGAACAAGGTCCTCGTCATCGCCGGGACCGCCGATTGGGATCTGGCCTTTCTGAATCGGTCCCTGGCTGCCGACTCGAGCCTGTCGGTCCGGACGATGGTGCGGCTTGGCACCGGCTGGCGATCGCTGGGACGCCCCAGCCAGCCGACATCGTTTTCGCCGGGCGCCGCTGAACTCGGACCCTATGTGCTGGTCGTATTGAGCGGGCTCGACGCCCGCGATCTGCCGGTGGCGAGCTGGGAGGCTCTGGCAAACTGGACCCGTCGGGGCGGGGGTCTTCTCGTTTTCGGTGGCGCCGGCGGAACCGGAATCAAGCGGTTGGCAGGTACACCGCTTGCCGGAATTCTGCCGGTCGATCCGGCGTCCCCGCAGGTCAACGGCAGTTCGGCGATTCAGGTCCTGCTAACCAATGCCGGGCGTCGTCATCCGGCAACGCAGGTGGTTGAAGGTGAAACTGACAACGCGGCACTCTGGTCCGACCTGCCGCCACTGGCTTCAGCCGGGAGCGAACCAGCGCTGAAAGGGAGTGCCGAGGTGCTGGTGTCGGGCCCCGGCGATTATCCCGTGTTGGTGGTCGGTCGTTCCGGTGCCGGCAAGGTGCTGGTGGTGTCGGCCCACGGCTTCTGGCGCTGGGCCTTTCGCCCACCCGGCGCGGAGGAACGTCGTGATTTTCACGAGCGCCTCTGGATTGGTGCGGCGCGCTGGCTGACATCGCCCGACCTGGCCAGTCGATTGTCGGTCGAGCCCGGCCGCGCCGTGTTCGAGCGAGGCGCGTCGGTGGACTTCACGGCCCGCCTGTCGGATGGTGAGTACCAGCCGCTGGACGGCGCGGAGATCAGCGTAACGATCACGCGGGACGACTCGTTGGCGGCACCCGCCCCGAGCGTGGAGAACAGCCCGATGTCACCGGAAGCCGGCCTGCCGCGCACGGTGGCCCTGGCCGGCAGCGGTGGCGGCTTTTATGCAGCGGAGTCGCCGAGCCTTCCGCCCGGTCGCTATCGCTACCGCGCCCTGGCCCGACGGGAAGGGACGTCGCTTGGCGAGGCGAGCGGCAGTTTCGCCGTTGAATCGATGGGCGTTGAGTTCCGCCGCCCGGCGGCCGATCCGGCCTTCCTGGCACGACTGTCTGCTGAATCGGGTGGTCGGTTCTACCGACCGGCCGAAGCCAAACGCCTCCCCGATGAATTGCAGATCGCCGGCAGCGCCAATAAGGAAGTGGTGACCCTCGACATCTGGGACAGCCCCTGGTTTTTCGTCGCCTTCGTGGGCCTGCTCTCGTCCGAATGGTTTCTCCGACGTCGTCGCGGAATGGTCTAGCAAGAACGTCTCCGGGGCGCCCCCTGTGCGTGGCGCTCCATCCTGATTCCCGTCCCGCGCAATCATCGTCCTACGTTCCCGAAACGGTCCCGTCCGTTCGGCAGCCGGGTCAACCATCCGGCCTGCCAGGGAGAAGGACATGCTCCAGATCGCGACCCTGCTCGTCTTCCTCATCGCGCGACTCGTCATCAGCGAACTGTTCGTCAAACCCCTGACCGGCGGATCTGAATGGATCGAGATTCAGAATGCGGGGGATGCGTCGGCACCCGTGGCCGGCCTGTCGATCGAGGATGCGCGGCGACGCCCGGCTCAAATTCCCGACACGATCGACGATCTCGCCCCGGGCGAATTTCTCGTCTTCGCATCCAACGTCGAGCGCGTTCATTCCGCCTTTGCCGGACTCGATTCCTCGCGTGTCGTAAAGCCGATTGGCACCTGGCCAACCTTGAACGATGCCGATGGCGAGGCCGGATGGGCGGACGCCGTCGTCCTGCGATCCGCCAATGGCACGGTGCTGGATTCCCTGATTTATCAGGCGCGTTGGCTCGGCGGGGCGGGGCGTTCCCTCGAGCGCATTGATCCGGTGGGCGGAAGCCTGCTGGCCGCCAACTGGTCCCCGTGCGATGACCCGCTCGGCGCCACGCCGCTGGGTCGAAACTCCCTTTCGCCCCGGCCGGAGGAAATCGACAAGGGTGAGTTGATCGTACCCATCGGACCGATCGTGCCTGGTTCGAGCGGCGCTCGCATCTCCTGGCATCTTGATCGTCCGGCACTCCTGACTCTGGAGATATTCGATCTCGATGGCCGGTCGGTGCGGCTCCTCCGGCCATTGGACGAGGCGTCCACGGTGGGACGGGTTGTCTGGGATGGCGCCGACGATGCGGGTCGTCGGTGCCCGCCGGGGCTTTATGTTGTGCTGCTCGAAGGGCGTTTTGATGACGAAGTGACACCGAGGCGCTGGCGGCGCCCGGTCGTGATGGGTGGTGTGCGGTGAGTGGGCGGTTCCAGGCAACCCGATCGTCGATATCGCTCCCGGCTTCATGGTGCGGCGTGATGTTGTTGATCGGCATGAGCATGCCGCCCGCCGCGCGTTCGGCGATGGAAGCCCCGGCCGCGGATCCCCTGGCCCTTGGCCTGGGAGGGCCACAGCCGGCCTGGTCCGATGACGGACGCCTGCCGGTGGACGGCTCGTGCGTCGTGGGCGGGCCGACCGGGTTCGGGGGCACGGCTGTGATCTCCCGGGTGGAGTCCATTCCGGAATTGAAATCGCCCGGCGCGGCGGCCTGGTTCGGCAAGGGGAACTTGCGGCTCGCCGCCCGCCTGTCCGATCGCGGCCTGGCCGGTTATCACGAGAATGAATTTCAGCTCGATGTCACGCGCCCGGCCCGGGGCGGCTCCCGCTGGGGATGGGGGTTGACGCTGGGAGCCGGTGGCTGGCGTGCCGGCGATCAGACGTCGGATGCCGAAAGCAGAGCGGACGCCACCGGTTCCTCCGGCTGGATCCTCGGTATCGCGATCGGCGGGCGCGTCGGCCCCTCCCTGGCGCTGGCGGCCCGATGGCTGGCCCGTGGCGGTGGGCTGGCCGGTTTGGCCCCGGATCGCGTTGAGCTTGGCGCGGCCCTCGACCTGCCGCGGGGGTGGCGACTCGCCCTGGCCCTCGATGCGGGGGCGCCCGGACAGAGCTGGCGGCACCAGGCTGGGCTTGAGTGGGCCATCACGCGGCAGTTCGCTGTCCGGGGCGGATTCCGGCCGGCCGATGGGCAGATCGGCGTGGGTCTCTCGGCCGGCACCGGTCCGATCCGTCTGGACATCGGTCGTCGTACGCATCCGCGCCTCGGCTCGTGGACGGCGATCGGCATCACGACCGGCAAGGGTATGGGACGACGCCCGGCGGTCGACCATGATTCGTGACAGTCGCGGCCGGAACCATCGGGTTCCACGGGCCGTCCGCACCACGAGGATGATTCTGCCACTCGCCGCATTCTCACTTCTCATCATCGAGGCGATATCCGCATCCCCGGCAGGCGCCATCGATGAGGCGGAGTCCGGCATGGCAATGGACGCGGCGCTCGTGGAACCGATCAACATCAATCGCACTACGCTCGACGAACTAATGACCATCCCGGGGATGACCGCCGACCTGGCCCAGGGCCTTGTTCAATTTCGGGCGACGCATGGACCGATCCGCGCCTGGTCCGAACTGGCGTCGGCCGAGTCCGATCTTCCGGCGGGCCGATTGCTTGCCGTGCGCCCCTGGTTGTTCCTGGGCGCCGCGGCCGCCGGCAACGAGGTGCGGGCCTCACTGGCACGGACGAAGACGCCGACACGCATCCGGGATGATGCCACTCTCCTCCTGCGATCGGGCTGGGTGGCCGCCGCGGGGCGGGTACGCCGGACCATGTCCAACGGCCTCCAGCCACAGGTCGAGCCGTCGATGAGCCTGAGAATTCGACCTCGACCTGGCCTGGCGATTCACGTCGGCGACATGGCTCCCCTCGAGGGATTAGGGCTACTACTCGGCCTGCGCGGTTCCTTTTCAGGGGAGCCGCCTATCGGGCGACATCCGACCAACTCTCCCTGGACCATCGGGAAACCGGACGATCTCGAGCGGACCGCCCCGACACCGGGGAGCCGATTCCTTCGGGGTGCGGTGGTCGATCTGGGCGGACGCCTCACGATCGGTACGTTTAAGTACCGGGCGGCGCTGGCCGCAGCATCACTCGGTGATTCGATACTTCCGCCACCGCATTGGCACTGGGCCAGGTTCCGCGTGGGTGCCCGTGGTGACTCGGCGGTCGGCGTCGCTGTGCAGGTCGCCATCTGGCAGCAGCGACCCTGGTCGTCGCTTCATCTCTCGGCGCCCTTTGGTGCGGGCGTCGCCCGCCTCGAACTGGCCCGCGATGCCGATGGCGCCATTCGCCGGGCGCTGACCCTGGATGTTCGCGACGGTCGGCGACTCCGTGCCGAGTTTCGTCATGTGGGCGGCCACCGCAGCTTCGTGGCGCCGCTTGGATTCGACAGTGAGCGTGATCCCGTTTCGGCGGCGCTGCTGTCAACCGGCCGAAATGAGAATCGTGAGGTGACGAGCCTCTCGCTGCGCGCACGGCTCACGCGCCACACGGCCGCGCTCGGGCGATTGACCGGCCGGCTCGATCCGGCGGCGAGCCGGCGGGCGTGGGACCGGCCGATCGGCGCGGCGGAACTGGGGATCGAAGTAACGCGGACACCAGGGCTGGCCATGGCCTTCGATGTCGGACTGGAGACGCGCGGCGCGCCCGGGCCATCCCCGCTGGCCGATCCACCGGAGCGGCGATACACCGGCCGACTCAAGGCAGCCTGGGAGGGGAAACGGACGCGCCTGCGATTCGACTGGAGCGGTCGGCTCGACCTGGAACGCGGTGCGGCCGGCGACGACCATCGAATTCGGAGCGCCCGCGATCTCCTGGTGATTCGCGGCCGTTGGCGCGGTCCGGCCGGCACCTGGGCGGGAGGCGGAATCGCGCGATTCGACATGCCACCATCCGGGTCGGCACTGGTGTTCGAGGAGCGGGCGGCGGGACAGAACGGCTCGGTCACGGTCCATGGGCGCGGACGACGCTGGCACCTGGCCGCCGGCATCGCCCGGGGGCGGATCGAAGCGGCGCTCTTCGTGTCCGAGGAGGTTTCCGTGCTCGCGGCGGTGGAGCGGAGCGCGGGCGTGGCGCTTCGACTGGCCGCTGGCGGTTCGGACTGGTGACCCGCCATCGAAGCGGGCGCGACAGCACTTGAAGCGCTAACCGCAAGATGTTGCATGGCAACACATTGCAGCCATCGTTCTACGAATGGATGGATTGACGCACCGGCATCGGGATGATAGGTTTCACTGCCTATGCCAACGCTCAATCTCGCGCCCGACGCCGTCTTCCGCATGGCGCAACAGATCCGACTTGATGTATGCCTTATGACGAACCTGACCAATTCCGGACACCCCGGGGGACCACTGGGGATGGCCGACTATGCCACCTGGCTCTTCGCCAACGTCATGGACATCGATCCAAAAGCAGCGCGCAGGGAACCACGCGATCGTTTTGTCCTGTCGAACGGCCACTGCTCCGCCTACAACTACGCGGTCCTCTGCCGGCGCGGCTACTTTCCGCCGAAGTGGCTGCTTCGGTTTCGCATGTCGGGGTCGCCGCTCCAGGGGCATCCCAACATGATCTACGTGCCCGGCCTCGAGGCCTCCACCGGCAGTCTCGGTCAGGGGCTCTCGCAGGCCAACGGCATGGCGCTCGGGGCGCGGCTCAAGGGTCAGCACGATGTCCGCATCTACTGCAATTGCGGCGATGGCGAGTTACAGGAAGGGAACATCTGGGAGGCGGTCATGACCGCAGCCCACTACAAGCTCGATAATCTCTGCCTCCTGGTCGATTTCAACAATGCCCAGATCGACGGCCGGGTGGAGGACGTGATGGGGATCGAACCGCTTGGCGACAAGTTTCGCGCCTTCAATTTCCATGTCATCGAAACGGATGGCCACGACTACGGAAAGATCGCCGCGGCCTATGATGAGGCGAGAGCCACCCGGGGAAAACCGACAGTGATTCTCTTCCGCACGCTGATGATGAAGGGCGTGCCGCCGTACGAGGACAATTTCAAGTGGCACGGCAAGCCCCTCAACGATGACGAGCTCGCGATCGCCATGAAGGCCCTCGGTTTTTCCGGCACGAAGGACGAACTGGTGGCCACTTACGAGGACTGGCCGACTCAGCCCCCCAAGCCAGGCCCGATCTGGGCCGGCGCAGGTGCACATCATTGACAACCATCCGGTCCGGGAGCAGACATGGGCGTCGTTGACGCGACGAAGGTGATGGGGAAGAAGTGGGAGCTGCAGCTGACCCGCCAGGCCTACGCCGATGCGCTGGTCGAGCTGGGTGAGGAGGACCCGCGGGTTGTCGTACTCGATGCGGACCTCGCGCAGTCGACGTTGACACGATTCTTCGGCGAGAAGTATCCCCACCGATTTTTCGAGATGGGGATCTCCGAGCAGGACATGGTCGGCACGGCGGTCGGCCTCTCGCACATGGGTTTCATCCCCTTCCTGTCGAGCTACTCGATCTTTCTCTCCGGCCGTGCCTGGGACCAGGTGCGGAACGGTGTCGCCTACTCCGCGGCCAACGTCAAGATCGGCGCGGCCCACGGCGGCATCTCGGTGGGAAAGGACGGCCCGACGCACCAGTCAATGGAAGACGTCGGCGTCATCCGCCCGATCGTCAACTTCACGGTCATCGTCCCCTGCGATTATCACGAGACCTACAAGACGACCAAGTGGTCGGCCCGACACGAGGGGCCCGTCTTCTTCCGCATGGGCCGCGAAAAGGTACCGGTGATCACCACGAAGGACACGCCGTTCGAACCCGGCAAGGCCATCCTCATGGAAGACGGCCCCGACGGCACGATCATCGCGTGCGGCCTCATGGTGGCCCAGGCGCTCGAAGCCGCCGAGATCCTCCGGGGCCGCGGCATCCGTCCCCGTGTCCTCAACATGCACACGATCAAACCGCTGGACCACGAAGCGGTCCTGGCCGCCGCCCGCGACACCGGCGCCATCGTCACCGCCGAGGAACACAGCCGCTACGGCGGCCTCGGCTCCGCCGTGGCCGAAGTCCTGATCGAAAGCGACCACCGCGTCCCGATGAAAATCGTGGCCATCAACGACCGCTACCTCGAAAGCGGCCCGCCGGAAGACCTGCTGATCATGGCCGGGCTGACGCCGCAGAATGTGGCTGATGCGCTGGAGGGGGCGTTGCGGAAGGGGCGCAAGTAGGCGGGCACGAGCTCTCGCCTCAGGATGAACTGGCACCGGTGCGAGTTGGGCCACCGTCCATTGTATCACCGCACTTCTTGCATCGTGATCCAAAAAGGCGCACCATGACGACACGGGCCGGCCATCCCGACCACGGATCAGAAACGATCCGACGCGCTGTCGCCGGGATGCGACCACGCCAACGGGGATAGGAACCGGCCCGTGCTGTTGCCATCATCGGCCGACGACTGGTCATTACCCCATGGAGTCCCCCATGAATCCGACCCTTTCGACATCCATGCCGATTGCCGAGGCCATGAGCCGCCTGGGCACCGAGACGGCGTTCGAGGTGCTGGCCCGCGCCCGGGCACTTGAGGCAGAGGGGAAGGACATCGTCCATCTCGAGATCGGCGAGCCTGATTTCGATACGCCGAAGCACATCATCGAAGAGGCGCATCGGGCGCTCGACCAGGGTTATACGCACTACGGGCCATCGGCCGGCCTTCCGGAACTGCGCGAGGCCATTGCGGCCCAGGTGGTCAGAACGCGGGGCGTGCCGACTGAAGCGGCCCAGGTGGTCGTCGTGCCCGGGGCCAAGCCGATCATGTTCTACGGGATGATGGCCACCTTGAATCCCGGCGATGAGGTCATCTATCCGAACCCGGGCTTTCCGATCTACGAATCGGTCATCAAGTACCTGGGCGCGAAGCCGGTGGCGTTGCCGATGCAGGAATCGAAGGATTTTCGCTTCGACCTGAAGGATCTGAAAGAGCGGATCAATGAACGAACGAGGATGATCATCGTCAATTCGCCGCAGAACCCGACCGGCGGCGTGCTCACGAAGGACGACATTGCCGGCATCGTGGAACTGGTAAAGGGGCGGTCCATCTGGGTGCTCTCGGACGAGATCTACTCCGAGCTGGTCTACGACGGTGAGCACACGTCGTTGTACGGCCAGCCGGGGATGCCCGAACAGTCAATCCTGCTGGACGGCTTTTCCAAGACCTATGCCATGACCGGCTGGCGCCTTGGCTATGGCGTGATGCCGAAGGATCTGGCCGCCCACGTGGCCCGCCTGGCCACCAACTGCAACTCGTGCGTCACTTCTTTCGTGCAACGGGCCGGAGTTGCCGCGTTGACTGGTCCGCGGCACGAGGTCGATGCCATGAAGGCCGAGTTCCACCGTCGCCGCGATCGGATCGTGGCTGGCCTGAACGCCATTCCGGGCGTCTCGTGCGTCATGCCGCACGGCGCCTTCTATGTCTTCCCGAACATCACGAAGATCGGCATGAAGAGCGAGGAGATGGCCGCGCGCTGCCTTGATGAGGCCGGCGTTGCCGTTCTCTCGGGCACGGCCTTCGGTCAGCACGGACAGGGCTACCTGCGACTGTCCTACGCCAACTCGATCGAGAACATCGAAAAAGCGCTGCAGCGGCTCGACGTCCTGTGTCGGAAGCTCCAGGGGTAGCCCCGATCGACACCGGGCTTCCCGTTCCCTCAGGCCGGCAGGATCTGCTGATCGCGCTCGGCGGCAACGCGCTCCTGCCCGCGCACGGAACCGGCACCATCGACGAACAGATTGCCATCACCCGTCGCACGATGCGGGTTGTGGCCCGGCTGGCCCTGCCGGGCGTCCGCCTCGTCATCACGCACGGGAACGGGACGGTGGTCGGCAATATCCTCATTCGAAATCTGGAGGCCGCCGAACAGATCGCGCCGATGCCGCTGGATGTGTGTGTGGCCGACAGCCAGGGCGGGCTCGGCTACATGATCCAGCAGACGCTCGAGAACGAGCTTTTCCTGGCCGGCCGGCATCGACCGGTTGTCACCCTGATCAATCAGGTGCGTGTCGACGGACGTGATCCGGCTTTCGACGCGCCGGACAAACCGATCGGGCCGTTCGTCGAGGTCGAGGAAGCCGGACATCTTCGATCGATCCGTGGGTGGGAGATGCGCGAGGACGCTGGCCGCGGCTGGCGGCGGGTCGTTCCATCGCCGTTACCAGTTGAGATCGTCGAGGAGCAGGCCATCCGGACTTTGCGTGATGCCGGCTTCATCGTCATCGCGCTTGGCGGCGGTGGCGTGCCGGTCGTTCGCCGGGACGACGGCACGCTCGAAGGGGTGGAGGCGGTTATCGACAAGGACCGCTCGTCGGCGGTGCTGGCCCGCGACCTGCGCATTCCAAGCCTGGTCATCGTGACCGCCATCGACCGGGTCCGGCTGGCCTTCGGTACCAACGACGAGCGCCCCCTTGATGCGATGACGCTGGCCGAGGCGCGTCTCTACCTGGCCGAGGGGCAATTTGGCCCCGGTTCCATGGCCCCCAAGATCGAGGCTGTCTGCGAGTTTCTCGATTCCGGGGGACGCGAGGCGATTCTCTGCGCGCCGGACGATCTGGCCGAGGCGCTCGACGGGCGCGCCGGAACCCGCATCACCCGCTGAATTCGGCCCACGGGAATCCACCGGATTTGTTGGCGCCGACCCCAATTTACCCCCTTGCGGAGTCGGTGGCTCTTCGAGGGATGATGTCGGTCCTGGTCCCGTCCGGATCCAACACCTCCCGTCCGGAAGGGAGCGACCATGTTCGCTCGATTCATCCCTATTGCCGCCGGCCTTGCGCTGGCGGCCGCGCTGCCGCTGGCGGTTCCGACCGCGTCGGCGCAACTCCTGCTCAACGAGGTCCTGGCCGATCCGGCCCGTGACTGGAACGGTGATGCCGCCGTCTCCAGCCGCGACGACGAGTGGGTGGAGGTCATCAACACCGGCCTCGCGGCGCTCGACCTGACCGGCTATCGATTGGCCGGGCCCGATTCCGTCTGGCGCTACGAGTTCACAGGTGTACTGGCACCCGGCGCGGTGCGCGTCGTCTACGGTCGGCAGTCCTACGAATGGGAGACGGCCAATGGTTACCCGGCGTTCGGACTCCGGCTGGGCAACTCCGGGAGCGAGATCGTCCTGTTTCGCGTGATCGGCAGCACGGTCAGCCTGATCGACTGTTACGCCTACGCGGATCATGAAGCCGACGACGACCGTTCGAGCGGTCGGGGCCCCGACGGCGGTCCGAACTGGATTCTCCTGGATGGACACAACCCCTGGGCGGGAGCGGCCGAGCCGCGCGGGAGCGGTTGCTATCCAACACCGGGCGGCTTCCTCATCTGCGCCACACCGGTTGAACCGATGACCTGGAGCCGGGTCAAGCAACTGGTTAGTTCCCGCGAGTAGCTCCCGTACACCGGTCCGGTTTGACGCCTCGTAATCGGTCGGACAAGAAGAACGGGCCTGGCGCCTCATCGGCGCCAGGCCCGTCAACTTCTCAGGAATTTTGGTGTGGTGCGGAAGGGGGGACTCGAACCCCCACATCGTTGCCGACACTAGGCCCTGAACCTAGCGCGTCTACCAATTCCGCCACTTCCGCGCCCGATTGGGACGCGCCACGATAGCCAGCGCCCGGCGGAAAGTCAATCATTGCAGGCTGCCTCCGACAAGCCCCACGGCGCCAACAGGTTTCGGGTGGTCACCTCACTTGCGATATACTGCCGGGATGCATCTCCTCGATCCCAAACATCTCATCGAATGGTTCATGACAGCACTGGGCCCCCTGGTCTATCTGGGACTGTTTGCGGTTGTCTTCGCCGAATCCGGCCTCTTCTTCGGTTTCTTTCTCCCCGGTGACAGCCTTCTGTTGACCGCTGGGCTCTTTGCCTACAAGGGGTTGCTCGACATCCGAATTCTCCTGCCGGTCCTTTTCGTGGCGGCTGTCCTGGGTGACAACGTCGGCTACTGGTTCGGACGGAAGGCCGGTCCGCCCCTCTTCCGGCGTGAGAAATCGCTGTTCTTCCGTCCCAAAAATCTGCTCGCGGCAAAGGCGTTTTACGACCGGCACGGCGGCAAGACGATCATCCTGGCTCGATTCATGCCGTTCATCCGGACGTTTGCACCGATCGTGGCCGGCGCCGTGCAGATGAACTACCGACGATTCATGCTTTTCAACATCCTGGGAGGGCTCATCTGGGCGGTTGGTCTCACGCTGGCCGGCTGGGGGCTGGGTCACCTCATCCCACCCGAGGTGCTGGACAAGTATTTCACGCTCATCATCCTGGCCGTGATCGTTCTCTCCGTCCTTCCGACCGCCATCCATGTCTGGAAAGAGCACGGGCCCGATATCCTGAACCGACTCCGTTCCGGCCCCCGCCGCGAACCGGACGCCTGATCAACGGCCGGCGGGAACCACACCATGAGCAAGGCGGAAACGCCTCCCGGCGAGGGCAGGCCGGTCGAGATCAAGATTGTCTGCACAAATCGCAAGGCGCGGCACCTCTACCATATCCTCGATACGTGGGAGGCCGGCCTTGTCCTGACCGGCACCGAGGTCAAGAGTCTCCGGGCCGGGCATGCCACGATGGCCGATGCCTACGCCGATCTGCACGGCACGGAAATGACCCTGCATAATCTTCATATCAATCCCTATGAGCAGGGGAATCGCTGGAACCATCTGCCGACCCGGCCCCGAAAGCTCCTGCTGCACAAGCGAGAGTTGAGCAAGCTAATCGGCCGGACCGTCGAAAAGGGGCTGACGCTCATCCCGCTCCAGGTCTATTTTCGTGGTGGCTGGGCCAAGGTCGAGATTGCCCTCGGCCGGGGCAAGAAGGTGTTCGACAAGCGGCGTGACATGGCCGAGAGGGAGATGAAACGGGACGTGGAGCGAACACTGAAGGAGCGTCAGCGGTGAGGGTGGCCTCCGTCCGGATACTTCGGTTCCTGCCGGTCTTGGCGATGTCGCTGCTGGCCATCGTTCCGGTTCCGTCCGGGCGTGCCGAGGAAGTACCGACACCGGGACGGGCGCGAATTGTTTACGGTGACGGCCGGCCCACGGAAGAGGTGGCCATCCTCGAGTCGGGCCGCCAGGTCTGGTTCTCGGCCCGCGACCTTTCGGCCATCATCGGGGCCCCACGCTACTGGCGCAGCGACTTGAAGCGGCTGATACTGAAAAGCGGCGCCCACCAGATGACGCTGGTCGCCGATTCCGACGTGGCGATCCTTGACGCGACCTCGCCGCTGCACCTGCCGGCGCCTGTTCACCAGTTGGGAGATGCCATCTGGATTCCGGTTGAAATCCTCCTCGACGCGGATCAAGCCCCCTTCGGCCTGAACGGCCTGGACGGCGCCTCTCCCTGGTTTGATCTGCCGATTCGCTGGAATGCGGGCGAGCATCTCCTCGAGGTCGGGGAACCCGCCGGCAATCTGGAGGCGATTGCGTTGTCATCCGCATCACCGGGGCGCCTCGACATTCAAGTGCGCGGTACCTGGGAATGGCGGCTGGCCGCCGCTGATCGGGATCGGGTTGTCCTGCGCTTCATGGGGATCGCGGGCCCCGGGGATTCGTTTCGACTCCCCTCCGGAAATGGACTCTACCGGGATATCCGCACCACGCTCATCCCCGAGGGGGTGGAGGTCACGTTCGCGGTGGCAGCCAACGTGGTTGGTTACCGGCTGCAGCGATTGGAGCGGCCCGGGCGGCTTTCCGTGACCCTCTCGGTGGACTCCATTGATCTGGCGAGTGGCCGGGTCACCCCGTTCGCATCGCCGCTCCCGGATCTTCCCACGATGGAGGGGGGATTCATGCCGGCAACGGGCACGGACACGATCGGCCTCGACCCCGCGGGTGGCGGCAATGAGCGCGGGGTTCGTGCCAAGGGGGTGGTGGAATCGGAAGCCATGCTCGAGCTGGCCATGAACCTGGCACGTCGGCTGAGCGAGGAGCTGGGTGTCACGGTACACCTGACACGCGATGCCGATCGAGCGCTCAGCGACGAACAGCGGGCGGCCGTGGCCAACAATGTGGGGGCCATGCTCTTCATCAGCCTCCACTACGACGCCCACCCGTCGCCATCGGTTGTCGGCCCACGCGCCGTCGTGAGCCGAAACCGCCCAGGGCCAAGGACGAGCGTTCCGGGGCGACTTGCCAATCTCGGTTTCACGGCCTGGAACGAGGGGCAGCGCGAGGCGGTGCCGCGCGCGTACCAACTGGCGGACCGCCTCGTGACCGAGCTCTCGCAGGCGCTGAGTGTCCCGTCGCGCGGTGTCGAGGAGTGGCCGTTGCCAGTTCTGTCCGCCGCCACCATGCCGGCGGTCTACCTGGAGGTGGCCACGCTGACGGCGCCCGGCGGCGAACGCCGGGCGAAGGGCGAGCAGGACGCCGTCATCAATGCGATCATTCGAGCCATTGACCACTATCGGCGAGAGATCCGTTGACCCGCGCGGGACGTATTCTCAGATCGGCCGGTATTGTTTTCGTGTTCCTGATCATCGCATTCCTCGGCAGGAATCTTTTCCGCGGGGAGAGGGGCGGCACCGGTACCGGCCAGGTGGTCGATGAGGGAATCGGCATCGGCATGCAGGCCGTCACCCTGTACTTCGCCGATCCCGAGAGGGCCGATCTCGCCACGGAACGACGCGACCTGATCGTCGGCGCCGAAACGTCGACGCTGGTGGCCGCGGCGCTCGAGGCGCTGGCCCGTGGTCCCGAGGGACGGCTGGCCCGCATCGTGCCCGATGGGACGCGGGTCCGCCACGTCTTCATCGATCGAGACGGCGTCGTCTACGCCGACTTTTCGGCCGAACTGTCCAGCGGCATGGCGGGCGCGGGACTGTCGCAGGAAATCCTCCTGTTGCGCTCGTTTGCCCGCACGCTCAGCGTCAATTTCCGCTCCCTGAAGTCGCTGGTGATTCTGGTGGAGGGACGGACCAAACCCTCGCTCGGTGGCCGCATTGACACCAGCCAACCGCTGGACCTTGTGGACTGGCAGTAATCGTGGCGAACGATCGGGGGCTCATCGCGGTTTTTGATTCCGGCATCGGGGGGCTGACGCTGGTCAAGGCGCTCCTTTTGCGGGTGCCTGCCACCTCGATCGTCTACTTCGGCGACACCGCCCGGCTTCCGTATGGCTCCAAATCGGATGCCACCATCATCAGGCAGTCGCTCGAGTGCCTCCGGTTCCTGCTGGGGTTCGATCCCGACCGGATCGTCGTGGCCTGCAATACGGCCAGTTCCATCGCCCTCCCGTCGCTGATTCAGGCCATCGACCGGCCGGTGGTCGGTGTCATCGACGCCGCGGTAACCACCGCGCTGGCCACGACGCGCAACGGCCGGATCGGCATCCTCGGGACGGCCGCCACGATTCGTTCCGGCGGCTACGAGCGGCGCCTCCGTGAACGGCAGCCCGACCTCGAACTGGTGAGTCAGGCCTGTCCGCTGTTCGTCCCGCTGGTCGAGGAAGGGTGGACTGATCACGATGTCACGCGACGGGTGGCCAGGGAGTACCTGGAGCCGGTCCTGGCCCGGGGCGTTGATACGTTGATTCTTGGCTGCACCCACTACCCGCTCCTGAGTTCGATACTCGCCGAGGTGGCCGGCCCGGATGTCAACCTCATCGACACCGGCGCCGAAACAGCGCGGGAGATCGCCGCGGGGTTGCCCGCGGGCAAAGGGCAGGGCACGATGAAATTCTTCGTCAGCGATGTGCCGAGTCGCTTCGAGATCAACGGGGACCGCTTCCTGGGCCGACCACTCGGTCCCGTGACTCTGGTTTCACAAAGCGATGTCCCCTGGTACGCCAGGCGACCGACCGAATCCCAGGGGGAATCGACATGACGCGACACGACGATCGCCGGCCGGATCAGCTTCGGTCGCTCAAGCTGACGACCGGCCTGTTTCGACACGCCGAGGGTTCGGCGCGTATCGAGATGGGGGGCACCGTGGTTCTTTGCGCCGCCACCATCGAGGAACGCATTCCGGGTTGGATGCGCGGCACCGGCAAGGGGTGGGTGACGGCGGAGTACGGCATGCTGCCGCGCTCGTCGAACACCCGCATCACCCGCGAGGCGTCACTCGGAAAGCAGGGTGGGCGAACACTTGAAATCCAGCGCTTGATCGGGCGCTCGCTCCGCGCAGTTACGGATCTTTCGTCGTTCGGTGAGCGCTCCATCACGCTGGATTGCGATGTCTTCGAGGCCGATGGCGGCACGCGGACCGCGGCCATCAACGGTGCCAGCGTTGCCCTGCATCAGGCGTTCACCCATCTCGTCGAGCAGGGGACGATACCGTACCATCCCATGCGCGATCTGGTGGCGGCGGTTTCGGTCGGCCTTGTGTCAGGCACGCCCTGCCTTGACCTCGACTATGAGGAGGACTCGGCGGCCGGCGTCGACATGAACATCGTCATGACCGGCTCGGGCCTGTTCGTCGAGGTGCAGGGGACGGCCGAATCGACGCCCTTCACGGACAAGGAACTGTCGGCGCTCCTCCGGCTGGGCCGCGCGGGAATCCGCCGTCTGCTTGTGAAGCAACGAAAGGCTCTCGGCCTGCCGGCCGTCGCGGATTCGTGAATTCCCCCAGGTTTCCGCGCCTCGTCGTCGCCACGCGCAATCCCGGCAAGCTTATTGAACTGGCCGGGGGGCTGACCGGCTTCGATCCGCCGCTCCTGCTGTCGGCGGTTTCCGAGTGGCCGGAGTCGGTGGACGTCCCGGAGACCGGGGCCACCTGCCGGGAGAATGCCCGGCAAAAGGCCATGGCCGCACTGGCTGTCACGGGTCTTCCTTCTCTGGCCGACGACACGGGCCTCGAGGTCGATGCACTGGACGGCGCACCGGGCGTGCACAGCGCTCGCTACGCCGGTCCCGACGCGAATCCGGCCGGGAACATCCAAAAGCTCCTGAAGGCCCTGGACGGGGTACCTGACGCCCGCCGGACGGCGCGATTCCGCTGTGTTCTGGCGCTGGCATTACCCGGAACAATCGAACCCGAGTATGTCGAGGGAATCGTCGAGGGGAGCATCAGCCGGGAGCCACGAGGCGTGGGGGGGTTTGGCTATGACCCGATTTTCGTTGTGACGGAAGTTGGCCGGACCATGGCCGAACTCAGTGTCGACGAGAAGGCCAGCCTGAGCCACCGCGCCCGGGCACTTCGAGAGCTTCGACGCCGGCTCTGACCGATTGATGCCGGTCGAGCCATGCCTCGACCCGCTCGGGGGTGCCAATATCGGCCCACCCGCATGGCGGAAGTGTCGCCACCGCCAGTTCGCCGCGAGCCGCCGCCGGTTCGAGGAACCATCTCCCGAAATCAAGGATGGGGAGCGCGGCCTGCCGTCGCATCAGGGAGTCCGGCGCGGGGCCGACGTCCAGCAGGGTGGACAGGTAACGTTCGATCAGCTCCGGGCTGGCGCGACGAAATTGGGCCATCAAGGTCCGGGCGGCCCCGACGAGGAGAAACGTGTCGACCAGCGCTCCCGATCGCCTGAGAATTCCGGCTTCCTCCGGTTCGGCCCGGCCGACGAATCGTGTGACACCTCGGAGCCCCGGTTCCAACGTCTCGCCGGGCACGATCCAGCCATAACCGTCGTCTACCCCGTCGTCCCCGGATCCCAGGAGGATGGTTCGTTCCGGGTGGCGCGTCAGGGCCTCGCGCCCCTGCCGGATGCCGGCCAGGAAGTTCTCCTCGTCGTCGATTGCCTGATCAACGGGCATGAGCGTGAACGCCGCTTCGGGATCCTTGATGAGGAGAAAGCTCAGGGCCGAAAGAATGGCGCCGCCGGTCCCCCGGTTGTCTCGCTGCACGAGCCAGGTTACCCCGGGAATCTGAGGCCGACGTGGTCGCCACCAGGATTCATGCTCGGCAGAAACCACGAGCACGAGCCGGCAAGCCGGCCCCAGATGACGGGCGCGGGCCACGGCCTGATCGATGAGTGCCTCCTCATGGACAAGGCGACGGTACGGCTTTGGGATGTGGGCACCATCATCCGGTCCGGCCCAGCCGCAGAGCCGGGTGCCGCTTCCGCCGGCGAGCAGGATGGTCCAATCGTGGGGAGATTGTTTCATGGCGCGATTCCGATCTACCGGTATCTTACTCGTCGTCCTCCACCAGTCCATGACATTTGACGGTCATTGCGGTGATTCAGGGGGAATTCTCCCGGGCGGCGCGCTCCCGTTCGATCATGAAGCGCAGGGCCAGGAAGACGAGGAGGTTGAAGGCGAGGGCGGCCAGGGCTCCCCACTGGCGCTGGTAGAACATGAAGACCTGCGTCAGGAAGATCGAGACGAGGATCGAACGCTGGAACATCCGGAAGGCGCCGAGACGGTCTTTTCGAATGGCCAGGGCGCCAAGCACCACAAAAATACCGGAAAGGAGCGATGAGCCGAGCTGGCCCCATTCGGCCCGCGTACGGTCGTCCAGCAATTCCGGCTGCAGGAACGGGATCTGGGCGACCACTTCCGGTGAGAGCCGATCAACCCCGACGAACAGGGCCGCCTGCAATAGTTTGAGAACCAGCTGCCCGACGAAGAATACCGTCATGGCGGTTGCAAAGAGGGGCCGGCCGGCCAGTCGGCGGTAACCGTCGGCCAGTCGGACACGCGTGCGCGCCAGGATGCCGGGCATCACGCCGCGTGCCTCGGGGAGGCTGTCCACGAAGCGCAGGAGCGGGACAACCGCCGGATGCGATGGGTCGCTCTTCTTCAGGTAATCGAGCGCTTTCAGTCGCTCCTCGGTTGTCAGGGGGCTGGTGGCCATCTTGCGCAGCATCATGATCGCGTTGGCGAGATATTCCGCCTTTGAGGCGGTCCGCTCCCGGTGGATCGAACGCACGGCCATCCAGGCGATGATGAACGTCACATAGATGATGGCCACCGACGGTCGGTAAAAGTAGTCGTTGTCACGGGTGACGAACTTGCCGACCTCGTCGATGAACGTGCCGAATCCGAGACCGCCGATGACAGCCGCCACCTCATCCCCACCCCGACCAATGTAAGACAGGAGGACCACGATCGCGGCCAGCATGAGCAGGCCTCCCCAGAGCATGTGCGCGATGTGGATCTCGCCGAGAGACACCTGCGGAAAGCCGGTCAGCCTGAGTCCAAATCGAATGCTGAGCACGGCCGTCACCGCCGACACGAGGACCAGGTCGAGGCAGTAGCCGGCATCGAGATCGCGAATCAACTGGAGGCGGGAACCGGTCATGCGCGGCAATCTATCAGGTAACCGGGACCAGGTGCTTGCCGGTGACGGTCCGGTAATGTCGTCATACCCCGGAAGTATTGACGCGGGACCCCGCCCCGAATTTTTCCCCGGACATCAAGCCCACGCTCGCGTGGGACATCTTCAATGTGTTGGATACCAATCATTTAAGCGGCTGCCGGAGATGACGAAAGGCTTTGGCACGAGCCTTGTTAGTAAGTCCGTCCAGTAACGATGGTGATTCGAGCCGCCGGCCCGACGAGATGAGATGCGGAGGCCGGCATGAAATCGGTGCCATCACAAAGGAACGATTTGCAGCGGGATTCCGCTGAAGTGCGTGTTCGATTTCCGAAGTGCTGGCCCGTGCCGATTTAGCCACGGAGGCGGCTATTGAAGCTTAGCTATTTGGCTCTTGGGCGGGCCGGCCTTCAGGAAATCTTATGGTTAATCCACCGCCGGCAGGCTGTGGTTAAGAGCGGCCGCGGGATGATTGCTTAGTGGGGGACTCCCGCGGCCGTTATAGATACTAGCGACTCGTTCGCGCCACTCGAAGCCCGCGCGTAACGCCTCCCGAAGTCAATCGCACCCAGTACAGCCCGGCGCCGATGGCTTCTCCCCTTCCATTTCTCCCGTCCCAGGTCACGCCCTGCTCACCGGCCGGCAAGACCTGCTCGAGCAACGTGACGACCCGGCGGCCGGTCACGTCGAAGACGTCGAGCCGGGCCGGACCGGCAAAGCCCAGGCGAAATCGGATCGTGGTGGCGGCCCTGAACGGGTTGGGAGAGGCGCCGCGCAGGACGATCGGCGGGGCCATCTCCGGATCCTCGACGCCGGACGGCACGAGATAGGAGAGGTCGAGGAACGGTGCCGATGTCCCCATGAACTCGGCCAGCGTGGAGGGTTCCGTGGCGGGAGGTGGCGGCGATTCGCCATCGCGAAACGTGATGTAATCCGCCGCCGTGCCGCTCGAGACCGTCGGAAAGGAGAGGCGAAACTGGGTCAGGCCGACATCATTGATCGCCGCCAATCCGCTGACATCCATGTCGATTCGCAGGGCATAGCCATTTCCCTTCACCGAGCCGATCGCCACCCCGGCATTGGCCGCATCCGCGGAAGCGCTGGCATCACCAATCTCGACTACCGACGCGCCGAAGGTACCCCGACGGACATCGATCGTCGGCATTCCGAGGGTTCCGGACGTGAACGGATTGGTGCCGGTCAACGAATCCCTGGTCAGGTAGAGCGAGGCACCGGTGACGCTGGCCCCGTCGGGGATGACGCTGGTGTCGAACGATAGAATTCCGCAGAGAGGGAGCGTGCCGGTGTCCCCGGCGCGGATGCCGCTCGTTCCCAGGGTTACCCCATCGGTCCAACCATCCAGGTTACCGCCGGTGGCCACCACTGTTTCCAGTATCCCGCCTCGAAACCAGGGCACGAACAGGCTCGTCGCCTGGTTGGCGATCTTGTCCTGGTAACCGGCGACGTTGAGATGAATCGGATCGGCATCGACACCATTCGGCCTCCGGAAATCAGCGCGCAGGGTGGGCCGCAGCGGGTTGCCTCCCGGAAAGGGGGCAAAATTCGGAGGTGTCTGTCCTGGATAGGGAAGCAGGCGCGGCCCCGTCTGCCCATCGCCGTGGTACCAGTGCATCAGCCCGATGCTGTGGTCGAACAGCAGCCGCGGGTTTGACGACACCCAGCCAATCCGGCGCTCTTCGGTCCGCTTCATCATGTCGTTGAGTTCGATGTCGCTGATCAGCGCGCTGTTCGGATCGCGGGAGAGATCGCGGCGCTTTGGGCAGGCGTAGAGGAAGCACCAGAATCCGACATTGAAGTTCGGGTATTCATAGCTGGAGATCAGCACTCGAATCGATGGTCGGACAGCCAGTGCCGCATTGATGACGGCGAAGGTGTCATCTTCCAACCGGTCGAAGAAGGCCGCTTCCGACCCCGGGACGTCCAGGTCCATCTGCTTGTACCAGCCGCCTCCCGGCTTTCCGGCCAGGACGTCGTTGCCGCCGATGGAGAGGACGACGAGCTCGATCGTCGGGTTGGCCTGGAGTGCCGCCACCATGTTCGCGATCCAGGGATAATTGACCGTATCGGCCCACTGCCGGGCCTCACTGCCTGACACCGAGTACTCCGGGCCAACGTGCCCCGGCCCCGGATCGCTGCCAAGCGACAGGCTTACCGCCCGCCGATCCTCGAAGCCGAAGCGGTCGAAATTGTCATTGTGCGACCCGTCATCCCACATGTACTGGGCCCAGCTGTCGCCGGCCAGGAGGACGCGCGGCACCAGGAGTTGCGGCGGCGTGGCGCCAAGGACGATATTGGCGTCTGGCACCACGGTCGTCGTGTCCTCCAGGACGCGGAAATCCTGGGCGCGGGCGGTTGGGGCGAGTGGTGAAAGCAGGATGCCGCCAACCAGCAGCAGAGCGGTCTGGAACTGACGACATCGAAAGAGGCGGATCGAAAGGTGAACCATGAAACATTCCTCCGGACAGCGGTGTGGCGGAAAGGATAGACCGAATCGTGGTCAAGTTGTCCAGCCGGGATGTTGGATCCAGCTTCCTGGCCGATCGCCGGAGGCGGATGCTTGATCAGAGGACCCGGTAGCCAACTTCCCGCAAAACATGCTCCAATGCCCCATGCGGTATCAAATGAGTTTGTCGCATCGAACTCTGGTGCTGGCGCCGATTCTGGTCGTCCTGTTGGTCATGAGTGGCCTCGTCCCGAATCCCCCGGCCCGCGCGGCAAAGCGCGTTGGTGATCCCGCCGCGTCCGCCCGCCTCAAGGAAGCGCGCAGGGCCCTGCGCCATGACGCCGGGAACGATTCGCTCAAGTACGAGCTGGCTCTCTCGCTCGCCGCCATGGGGACCATCGAGGATCGCACCCTGGCACTCCAGATGCTGGAAAATATTCGCCACGTCTACGATCGCGAGATCCGCTACCACCGTGATCGCTCCGCCATCTATGAAGCGTGTCAGCAGCCCTCACAGGCACGCCAATCCCTGGAACGGCTGGTGGAGCTCGATCCAGAGGACGTCGAGGCGCGGGTCGGAATCGCCCGGCTCTGGTTGCAGGATCTCCTCTACCACTACGACCTCACACTGACCCGCCGGATGCTGGACTCGCTCCGTCCGGCGCTCGTCCTTTCGCCTCACGATCGCGAGGCGCTCTTCTACAGTTCGCTGGCCCTCGGCATGGCCGCCGGGCTGCCAGAGGGGGACTCGCCAGGCATGACCCGGCAGGGGATGGCGCAGGCGCGACAGATCATCGAGCGTGATTCGAGCGATCTCGCGGCGCGTCTGCTTGTGGCCGTCCACTGTATGGATATCGGGCAGCATGATCTCGCGGCAGCCGAATTTGAGCGCGCCCTTTCCATGGCCCCGGCGGACGTTCGCGAAGCATTTCTGTCCTCCCGCTGGACGGCGCCCGTGGCGGCGCTCAAGGCCCTTGAGACTCGCGCCGACTCCAGTCGGGCCACCTACGATCGCGTTTACTGGAGGCACCACGATCCGACGCCGCTGACCGATCTGAATGAAAACCATCTGGAAATCTGGAAGCGGCTGGCCATGGCGGACTTTCTGTTCGGAAAACCCGAAAGGGGGCTCCGGGGCTGGGACACCGAACCTGGCAAGTCGTTCATCGGGTATGGCGCGCCCCAGACGTATGAATTCGATCCGGGAGAAATCGTGATAACCGGTTCCGGAGCGCGCCAGACGCCCCATATCAGCCTCTCCCCATCGGCCTGGACATGGAAGTACCAGTTCCGGGGCCTGGCCATGAGGCTGCGCTTCGAGGACCGGAACCTGAACGGTGATTTTCGCGCGGACGACAGCACGGTCAGGGCGCTCGACGTGCTCCGCAGGGCCTCGCCGGTGGTCTTCCATGAAGCTCCTCCGGGGCCGCTTCGATACCTGTCGCTGACCACAGTGGGGGTCATCGGCCAGCCGGGACGCGATCGCGTCAACGCCTACCTCGGCATTCCCCTATGGCGCCCTCTCGGCGATGGCCGCTGGCTCGACGCCGTTTTCATGGAGATCATCGTTCGGGATACGACGCGGGCCATCGTCCGGCAGGTGAAGCATCGGGCCACGCGCGAGGATGTCGTGTCGATGTTTGACGGCGGAGTGGATGCCCTGCTGCTCAACCAGATCTGGGAATTGAACCCGGGACGGTATACGGTCACGGGCTACGTGGAGGACAAGGACCGAAAGCAGCATGGCGTTTTCACCGGCCCGGTCGATATCCGCGACTACGATCCGGCGCCCGTGCCGATCATCAGCGACCTGGACCTGACGCTCCGATCCGAATCCGCCGACATCCCATCCGCCGTGACACGCCTGGGCGCGCGCTACATTCCAAATCCGCTGCGCCTGGTTGGCGACGACAAACAGCTCGATCTCTTCTACGAGATTTACGGACTGACCGCCAAATCGGGGATGGCTTTTGTCGAAACACGCTACACGATCCTGCCGGGGGCCTGGGTGCAGGGGTACGACAGGCTGGTCCGGCTGGGCGAGGAATCGGCCGCCGCCATTGTCGAGGTGGCGGCATCCGACGCGCTCCTGGTCCACAGCGAACTCGGTCGCAGCAATTTTCTCGACGTCACCTTCCCTCCCGTTGGCCTGGCATTCAAGGATGGCCGTGCGTCCCGCGGCACCCGGGTGCCG
>JAWXBZ010000193.1:0-12128 GCA_034440375.1 Candidatus Eiseniibacteriota bacterium | reverse complement strand
GCGGTGGTCAGGATGACGTCGCCCAGTGATCCGAAGCGGACCAGCGCCACGCCGGTGACATCCGGTGACTGGACCGGTCGGCTGCCCCGCCGGCCGGTCAACGCCGCGCGCGCCGCGGCGCCGCGGCCCGACGCGGGCGTCCGTTGGTACTCCGGGTCGCCTTCTTGTCTTCGGGCTCACACTCCAATACTGGCGACCCGTTCACACCATCACGGATCGGCCGCTTTCCCTTTGGCTTCGGACGCTTCCCGACGGGTGTCGAGAAGGCCGCGCAGAGAGCCTCGTCCAGTTCCTCGACAAGGATGAAGGTCAGGGCCCGGCGTACTTCCGGAGAGACATCATCCAGGTCACGGGCATTGGATCGGGGAAGAATGATCCGTTTGATGCCGGCCCGGTGAGCGCCGAGGACCTTCTGCCGGACACCACCGATTGGCAGGATCTGGCCGCGCAGTGTCAGTTCGCCCGTCATGGCCGTATCACGACGCACCGGAAGGCCCGTGAAGAGCGAGGTCAGCGCCGTGAACATGGCCACACCCGCCGAGGGGCCGTCCTTGGGCATTGCCCCGGCCGGCACGTGGATATGAAGGTCGTTCTGGGTGAAATCCTCCTCGTCAATGCCGTAGTGCGCGGCGTGTGTGCGGAGGTACGAGAGCGCCGCGATCGCCGACTCGCGCATGACCTCGCCCAGCTGACCGGTCAATGTCAGGTTCCGGCTCCCCGGCATCCGCGTGGCCTCGACAAACAGGATGGTGCCGCCGACCGGGGTCCAGGCCATGCCGGTCGCCACGCCAATCGCGTCCTTACGGCCGCTCCGCTCCTCGAAGAATGGTTCCGGCCCCAGGTAGTCCGGCACGCGGGCGGCGGTAACCGTGACCGGCCGCGTCTTCCGCCTGGCAACCTTGGTGGCCACCTTTCGGGCCACCCGCGAGATTTCCCGTTCGAGATTCCGGACGCCGGCTTCCATGGTGTACCCCTGGATGATCCGCTTCAGGCCCGAGTCGGTGAATTGAATCTGGCCCTTCGATAGCCCGTTGTCCTCCACCGCCCGCGGCACCAGAAAGTGCCTGGCGATGAAAAGCTTGTCCTGCGAGGCGTAGCCGTCAATATCAATGATCTCCATCCGGTCGCGCAGCGGTGGCGGAATGGTATCGAGCATATTGGCCGTGGTGATGAAGATGACCTGCGACAGGTCAATCGGAATGTTCAGGTAATTGTCGCTGAATGCCTCGTTCTGTTCCGGGTCGAGAACCTCCAGCAGGGCCGAGGTTGGATCGCCCCGGTACGACAACCCCACCTTGTCGATTTCGTCGAGAACAAAAACCGGATCGAGGGCTTTGGCCTGAACAAGTCCGGTCACGATTCGGCCGGGCATGGCGCCAACGTACGTTCGGCGATGGCCCCGAATCTCCGCTTCATCCTGCACGCCGCCCAGCGAGAGCCGGACGAACGGTCGATCCAACGCCCGGGCGATCGATTTGCCCAGTGAGGTCTTCCCGACTCCCGGCGGCCCAACCAGGCAGAGAATCGGCGAACGGGCTTTTTCCTTCAATTTTCGAACGGCAAGGTACTCGAGAATCCGTTCCTTCACCCGCTCCAGGTCGTAGTGGTCTTCATTCAGAATCCGCTCGGCGCGGGCCAGGTCGATCGATTTCCGGACCGGCGCCGTCCACGGAATCGACAGGATCCAGTCGATGTAAGTTCGGGCAACGCTGTACTCCGAGGCCCCCGGCGACATCCGCTTGAGCCGGTCGAGCTCACGCGTGGCCGCCTCCAGCGCGACGGACGGCAGGAGGGCCGCCTTCAGGCGGGCTTCCAGCTCGATCACTTCGGTCGGGGCCTCGTCCCCCTCCCCCAGCTCCTTCTGAATGGCCTTGATCTGCTGGCGCAGGATGAAATCCCGCTGCGACTTGTCGATTTCGCTCTGGACCTCGGACTGAATCTTCTTGTGCATGTCCTGGAGATTCAGTTCGTGATGCAGATGCCCCGTGACCAATTCGATCCGCCGCTCCAGTGACGGGGTTTCGAGAATTTCCTGCTTGGCCAGGGCCAGAATCGACAGGTTTGCCGAGAGAAAATCGACCAGCCGGTCGACCTCCTCGATGTTGTGGGCGATCACCTTGAGCTCATCGGGCATCGCGTTTGATCCGTCGATCACCCGGGCAAATAGTTCCTTGAGATTCCGGGTCTGGGCTTCCGTTCGAAGACCCGCCGCCTCGACGCCCGGTACGAGTTCGATGCGCGCCTTCCAGAACGGCTTGGACTGAACAATTTCCCGAATGCGAATTCGGCTGACACCCTGGACCAGGAGGCGCATGCCGCCATCCGGCAGGCGGATCATTTTGTGGATGATGGCCGCGGTGCCCACGCGGTGGAACGGCAGATGCATCGAGGGGGGATTTGGATCCGAGGGCACTGGAACTGTTTCCTCGTCGATCTCGGTAAACAGACCGATGATCTTGCTTCCGGCCAGCGCCTCGTCCGCCAACTCCACCTCGCCCGGTTCGGTGGCGACGAGCGGAAACATCATGAATGGAAACGCCACGAGATCACGCAGCTGGAATACCGGCACGATCTCCGGAATGACCGGCTCCCGACCATGCGACGAATCGGACGCGGCGTTTCCCGGACGGGCTTCGACCGGAACGTCAGACGATGTCGATTCGGACTTCGCCCGGGACTTCGCCTTGCGCTTTTTGGCAGCGGATTTCGAGGATGCCATCGCGATAGGTGGCCAGGACCTCCGAAAAGCGTGCGCCCCCTGGGAGGGGCACCCGCCGCTCGAACGGTCCGAGCGTGATCTCCATTTTGTAGAAGTGCTTTTTCCCGGGCGGCACGGCGTCTCGCCGGATGCCACGAATTTGCAGTTCGCCGGACTGGATGACGACCTTCAGGTCATCACGCCGAACGCCGGCCACATCGACCCGGATGACGAACTCCCGATCGGTTTCCCATGCATCGGTCGGCGGATGCCAGACGATCCCGACCGACGTGGTCGTTCGCGTGGAATCCTGGAGCATATGCTCCATCATGTCACGCAGGTGCTGCCACTCGCGCTCCCACGATGTCATGAAGCAGCCCTCATGGCCAACGATACCCGGCCTCGAACACTTCGTCGAACCGCACGACGCCGGCAAAATCATCCAACCGGTCGTCCTCGGTCTTGCTCAGGATTCCCGCGTCGATCAACTGGAAAACGATGCGACCGACATCCTCCCCATCCACCAGCCCCCAATGATTCAAAACTGTGCGCGCCATCGGCCCGAACCGTTCAAAGGCCAATCGCTGCGCGCCGTCCAGCAACTCCGGACCGCTGACATGGCGCCGCACCGACAGACGGGAGACCTGCCAATCAAGTGCCTCCCGGACGAACTGGTAGGCATCCATGGCGTAGCGGTCATCATCAGCGCGGATGGCCTCGACCGCGACCTCGAAGACAAGACCCACCTCCTCCTGGATGGGGGGAGCCGGTGCCTCTTCGGACGGGGACGTTTCGTCTTCGCGCTCCGTCATTCGGATAATCCTCCTGCCAGGCCGGCATCGACGGTCGATGCCACCGGATCACTGAGCTTCAGCCCCAAGGATGACGAGAGTAGCGTATCACGGGCAAAGCGAACGTCGTCCCGTGCCGGATAATCCACATTATAGTGAAGACCACGACTCTCATGGCGGCCGGCGGCGGATCGAATGATCAATTCGGCCACGAGTGTGATATTCCGCAATTCGGCCAGATCCGCGTCCACCTGGAAGCGGCGGTAGAATGACTCGACATCGTCACGAATCAGGCGCAGGCGGGCCAGTGCCGAGTGAAGCCGTTCATTGCTGCGAACAATCCCGACATAGTCCCACATGACCCCGCGGACGGCGTCCCAGTTGTGGTCGACGATGACCTTTTCCTTACGCTCGGTGCCCGGAGGTGCCACCCAGGCTACCGGGCGCGGTACGCGGGTGCCCGGCAGGAAGGCACGGGCCGTCATCGCCGCCCGTCCGGCAAATACAAGCGCCTCGAGCAGACTGTTGGATGCCAGCCGATTGGCCCCATGGAGCCCCGTCATGGCCACCTCCCCGACGGCCAGGAGCCGAACGATGTCCGTTCGGGCCTCGCCATCGGTCACAAGCCCCCCGCACATGTAGTGGGCAGCTGGGACGACCGGAATTGGCTGGATGGCCGGATCGATCCCGTGCCGACGACAGGTGGCCATGATGTTCGGGAAGTGCTCCAGAAGACGGGCTTCGCCCAGGTGCGTGGCATCGAGCAGAACATGCGTCTCGCCGCGCGATTTCATTTCGTTGTCAATTGCCCGGGCGACAATGTCGCGCGGTGCCAGGTCCGCCCGCGGATCATAGCCCGGCATGAACGCGACACCGTCCAGCGTGCGGAGAATTCCCCCTTCTCCACGCATCGCCTCGGTAATCAGGAACGACCGCGCTTCCGGGTGAAAAAGACAGGTCGGATGGAACTGGACAAACTCCAGATTGCCGACGGTGGCGCCGGCCCGGTAGCCCATGGCCAGTCCGTCCCCGGTGGCGATGTCCGGATTGGTGGTGTACCGATAGACCTTTCCGGTGCCGCCGGTGGCCACGACGGTGACCGCCGCGGTGAACGGCACAACCTGCCCCGTGGCCTCATCCAGGACATAGGCGCCCCAGGCGGTCTCGCCTCCGGGACCGGGACGCCCGGTGCCGAGGAGCCGGGATTCGACAATGAGGTCGAGGGCCAGGTGATTCTCGAAGAGTCGGATGTTCGGCCGTGCGGCCACGGCCGACAGGAGCGCGCGCTCGATCTCACGACCGGTCTGGTCGGCGGCATGGATGATCCGGCGGCGTGAGTGGCCTCCCTCGCGTCCGAGCTCCAGGGCGCCGGAGTCCTCGCGCGTAAAGGCCACTCCCAGCTGCAGCAGCTTTTCGATGAGCGGCGGGCCCTCCCGAACGACCATCGCGACGATGTCAGCGTGGCACAGGCCGTCCCCGGCCTCGAGGGTGTCCCGAATATGGAGGTCGATCGAATCGTCCGCTGCCAGGACGGAGGCGATCCCCCCCTGGGCATAGTTGGTGTTCGACTCGGACCGGTGTTTCTTCGTGACAATGACCACATCGGCCCATCCGGAGCATTCCAGGGCCAGGGTAAGTCCCCCGATGCCGCTACCCAGTATGAGGATGTCCGTCCGGACCTGTTCCATGGGGCTGCCTTTCCCGGTTGCCATGGCCGACCGGGCCAGATTTCGTTCAACTCATTCGTTCAGGGGCCGAAAAATGACTATAGCCCAGCCGTCCCCGATCGTGCCAATTGCACGGGCGGACTCGCAATTGCGGTACCGGACGGGTCGATACCCTTGAAGCGGCTGCCGGGCAAGAACCGGACACAACGGGGGTTAGGACCACAAGTAACCGGTGGGCGGTCTGGCACAATCGTTGCGCATCACAAGACGGGTCGATGGAGCGCCGCTCCACCGTTGGCCCCGTACCGTGTCCCGGGGAAGGGAAAAGCCCCGGCTTCAGGAGGAGAAGGAATGATCAGGTCTGAAATGCTCTGGAAGCGGGGGATCACTTCAACCGTGGCGAAGGCGCTATGCGCCCTGGCCGTGGGCGGGTTTGTCGGATGCGCCGGTGACGACGACGAAGGAGCGCGCTCCATCACGTCGATCGTCTCCCTCAACGACAACCTGCCGGTTGCCTCGGATGTGTACGATCGCGGCCAAAACAAGACCGACCCGAACGACGACTTCGTCCCCGAGGACTACCTGAAGATCGTGGTCACAAGCCGCCCACATGACCCCGCGCTCACACTCCGCCCGGACCGGGCCTTCGGTACGGTTCGTTTCACCCGGTACTCGCTCGACTTCGAAAGGAACGATCTGGGTGGTAATGGCGTCGACGACCTGACCGACTTCGTCAATTACCCGATGAACCTCGTCGTGCCGATCAACGGCGAAGGGACAGGTTACGTGCTGGCCATTCCAGCGGCCTGGAAGCTCGAAGACGAGATACTGCCGCTCCGAGCGGGGGGCTCGTTCCTCACGACGGCAACGCTGACGATCTACGGCGAAGAGGAAACCAGCCACGAACAGATTCAACTGAGCGGCGGCGTTGTGGTCGGCATCGCGAACTACCAGGACAAGTAGGATTCGGGCCGGGATAACGTTTCAAACCGGGTGATTGTCGGCAACGAGAATCGCTCCCCCTTTCCCGGGATGTCGCAATTTCCGGCCCAACGGCCCTCCTTCGGGAGGGCCGCTTTTTTATGCCCGAGCCTCGAGCCGTCGAGCGACCTCATCGAAAAATCCCGCCGCCGGTTCGAATTGAATGGCCAGCACCCACCAGCCGGCGCCCGTGAATCCCGGCACGTCGTGCCAGCGGACGGCATCCTTGGCGGTGGTGACGATGGCCAGTCCGGCCGCGTCGGAGTGGACGCGGTCGCGATCACGGAAATCGAATCGATGATGATCCGGAAATGCCAGGTGCCGGCTGACCGGATGCCCCGCGGCGCGAAGGCTGGCGAGAAAGGTCTCGGGCCGGGCGATGCCGCAGACGGCGAACAGGGGGCCGTCGGGCGGCAGGACTTCGGGCTTGCCAGCCTCGAGTGACTGAAGGCCCACGACATGATGCGTCGCCGTCCCGATCCAGGCCTGTGGGGCCGCGCGGTGGACCTCGGCACGTGACGCCTCGACACTCTCAACATCCGCCCGCGTCAGCACAATCATGCTTGCCCGTCGCAGTGCCCGAGGCGGCTCGCGGAGCGGGCCTGCCGGAAGTAATCGCCCGTTCCCGAAGGGACGCGTGGCGTCAACCAGTACGATGTCAACGGTTCGCGCCAGGGGCCGGTGCTGAAAGCCGTCGTCGAGGATCAACAGGTCGACGCCGAAGCGTTCGACGGCCAGGATGGCCGATCCCCGGCGGTCCGCCGCAATCACGACCGGCACGTCGCGCAGGGCCGTGAAGATCTCCAGCGGCTCGTCACCGGCAACATCCGGACCAGGAATCACGTCGCCCGGTGCCAGAACCACGCGTCCCCTCACCCGTCGCCCATGGCCGCGCGTTAGAATGGCGGGCCGCCAACCGCGCGCGCGCAGTTCCCCCGCCAGTCGGATGACCGCCGGAGTCTTCCCCGTCCCACCCACCGCCAGGTTGCCGATGGAGACAACCGGCGCGGAGGCCATCCACGGCCGGACGAGTCCGGAATCCCAACAGGCGCCATGGGCGCGTACGCCAACACCGTAAAGGGCCGCGGCGGCGCGGTGAAGTGGATCATCTCGATCGAGCAGGTCTTGTGTCATTGTTTGTCGATCAGCGAGATGATCGATGGCCCAATGGAAGCGGAACAGACACTCGGAGGGTGTCGGCAAGCACTGGCAGTGCAGCCCCCTCACCAAAACCTTCGGCCTCGAGGTAACAGGTGACCTCAGCAGTCCCCGGCCATGGGTCGTACTCCACCGGCCGAACGTGAAAGACGATTGTGTCTGAAATTGCCGCTCCCGGACCAGCGTTTCGAATGAACTGTTTCGGATATGCCGGACGAAGCCGGCCGTCACGATCCCTTGGCGCGACAAGGCTGTAGGGCAACCGCGGAAGACGATGTCCTTTGCCATCCGGCTCCCACCAGTAAGCTCCACCGTCATTGAAGAGCACTTCCAGTCCCTGCCTACCTGCTTCGTCGAGAGCTACCTTCAGCGAATCGTGGCGGGCCCGAGATCCTGAAGAGGGTCTGTAGATCGCCGATAACCTCCACCGCAGACCTGGTGCCGTCCGGACACTTCCCTTGTTGAAGTAGGTGGCAGCGACGAAGATGCTGTCACCATACGGTCCGGGAGAAATCCAGTGTGTCGCTACCGTGGAGCCCTCGGTCATAACTACCTGGGCTGAGAGTTGGTACGCGAGTGCGAGGAAAACATAGATTGCGGCCGTCGCAGCTACCGAGAGTTGACTCCCCCGAACAGTCAGGTATTGCCGCTTCTCCACCTTCAGTCTGTCCAAGTCATCCAACTCCTGGCCGACTGGTCCATGTAGCGCGCTGCACGAGGTGGCGCGGTCTGTAACCCGCCCGTGGAGCATGCCGTTTAACGGCTCCGATAAATCGTAGCCCAAAGCGGTGACGTTCACTACCGGGGACATTTTCGATCAGCTTCCGAGACGGGCCGCCAGATATGCGCAACGGCGGTTCGATCGCGGGCAGAGCGCAACCAGCGATCAGCCTGACGTTACCTGAATCCTGGGAACTCACGCTTTGTCAGGAAGCGCGTGAGGCGCCCGGTGGCCCCACTCAGCGTTACCAGAGCCTGTCGACAGCGGTCGGCGCCGCGACCTCGCTTGAGTTCAATTTCCTCGATGAAGGCCGTTAGGAGCCCCTCCATAGTCGCGGCCCGGCGGCCGGCGCCGCTGCCCACGAGCGCATCGGCCTCGAGCCGGCAATTGTCGGTGTACGGGCCGAAGATGACGGGGATTCCGACCAGGGCCGGCTCCGCCACGTTGTGACCGCCGTAGTTTTGCCAGGTGCCGCCGACAAAGGCGACGCGGGCGACGCTGTAGAAACTGTTCAACTCCCCCATCGTGTCAAGGAGGAGGACGGAATGAGCGGTGTCCGGGCCGCCACGACTGCGGCGTGATATTGAAAATCCGGCGCTCCGGAAGGCCGCTTCCACCATGTCATCCGCCTTCCGGTGGCGGGGCCCCACGACCACCTTCAGATCGGGCACGGTCGCCTGGAGTGCCTTCATGGCGATGGCGAGTGCCCTCTCTTCGCCTTTGCGCACGCTTCCCAGGACGACGATCGGGGCGCTGCCCCACGGGTGACTCGCCGGGATGACGGCCTCATGCTGATGGTCGTGCTTCATGTTTCCGGTCACGGCGAGGGCTTCGACAGGAACGCCCAGTTCACGAAATCGTTCGGCGTCTACTTCAGACTGGGCGGCGACGACCCGCAGGCGGTCAAGCCGCTTCCGCCAGAAGGAACGGCTGGCGCGGTAACGCGACCAGCTCCGATTCGAGATGCGGGCGTTGACCAGCGCCACGGGGATATCTCGTCGGTGGGCTTCCTCGAGCATGTTTGGCCAGAGCTCGGTTTCGGCCAGGATGACAGCGGCGACGCCTGAGCTGTCGAATGCGCGCCGCATGGCCGCCGGCAGATCGAACGGCATCCGGTGAATCGGCCGGTCGGAGAGATGTGCCCGGCCGGTAGCCATACCGGCGGCGGTCTGGGCCGTCAGGACGAGTGGCTGCGAGGCGTTCCGCGTTCGGACCAGTGGGATGAGTCCGCGCATTTCGCCGGCTGAGGCCGCATGAAGCCAGTGGCCTCCGCGTGCTGAGGTGAGTTCACCGCGCCGATCGCGTCGGAGCTTTTCGTCGGCCCGCTCGACGAGGGCTCCCACGCCCAGAACCAAAGGCTCAATGAGACCGGTCGCGAGGCGATACAGGCCACTCAACTACGGACTCCCAGCGCGATGGATGCTTCGGCAGTCAATTCGAGCATGGTCGTCTCAACGGTGCGGCGTGTTTCTTCACGGGCCGTGTCATCGATTTCCTTCGGGAGGCGAATCGGTCGGCCGTAGTGCACCCGGACGCGGCCGCCCGGCCATGGGACCTGGAATCCGTCCCAGGAACGAAACCGGTGCGCCGGTCGGGCCGCCAGGCCGGCCGGAATGATGGCGAATCCGGTCAGTTCGGCCAGGCGCACGATGCCGGGTTGAACCACATGCCTTGGGCCCCGCGGACCATCCGGCGTGATGGCCAGGCGGGTCCAGCCGCTTCGAACCAGATCGATCATCCCGCGGAACGCCACAGGCCCGCCCCGGGTCGTCGAGCCGCGCACCGCCCGGATCGAGCGCGCTTCCACAACACCGGCAATCAGTTCCCCATCTCCATGCCGGCTGATCATCGCCGCCGTCGGTTTACCATCATGAACCAGTGCTGCCAGGAGCAATTGTCCATGCCAGAATGCGTAGATGAATCCCCCGGCCTCCCGTTCTGCGTCCTCGAGCCGTTCACCATTCACGACCGTGACGCGCACGGTCCGATCCAGCAGGGCCAGCGCGCCGCCGGCCAGGCGCGCCATCGTGGCTCGATCAGCCACGGCGATCCAGCAGGTCCAGGGCCAGCCGAGCCGTTCGCTCGCTGGCGCCCTTGCCACCCAGTCGCGCGGGGAGTTCGGCCAGTTCGCGGCGCATCGCGGCCAATCGATCCGGGTCGTTCAACATCTCGAGGACCAGTCGCGCGACATTGGGTCCGGTCACCTGCTCCTGTAACAACTCCGGCGCGATCCGCTTGCCGGCGGCAATGTTGACCAGGCCGATGTGATCGACCCGGACCAGTCGCCGGGCCAGCTGCCAGGAGAGCGGCGCCATCTTGTAGACGATAATTGCCGGCGTGCCGAGCAGCCCCGTCTCCAGCGTGGCGGTGCCCGAGGCAACGACCGCAAGATCGGCGGCGGCGACCAGATTGGCGGTATCCCCCGTCCAGATGGGAAGCCCCGTGGAACCGGCTCCCCCGGGGACGGCATTGAAGTAATCCGGCTCGATGCTGGGCGCGCGGCTCACCACGACGCGAATTCCAGCGGCAAGGAGGAGCCGGCCCGCCTCGGCCAGCGGCGGCAGGATTCGACGTATCTCCTGCCGGCGACTTCCGGGGAGAAGTGCCACGAGCTGCTCACCTTCCGCGATGCCGAGGTCACGGCGGACAGCCTCATGGCTCTTCGTGACGGCCAGACGCTCCAGGAGCGGGTGGCCCACGAACGACACCGGAAGTCCCGCCCGCTCGTAGATGGCCGTTTCAAATGGAAAGACAACGACCATCCGGTCCACGATGCGGGCCAGCGTGGCCACCCGGCCGGCCCGCCAGGCCCACACCTGCGGACTCACGTACCAGAGAACGGGGACGTTGACCTCGTGGGCGCGTAACGCCAGCCGGATGTTGAAATCGGGAAAATCGATGGGCAGAAAGAGGCCCGGCGGATCGTTTCGAAATCGCCTGCCGAATTCGGCGAGGATGCGCAGGAAGAACGGTAGGCGACCGATCACTTCCGTCAGCCCAAGGACTGCGAATTTCTCGTAGTCGTGAATCAGCTCCACTCCCGCGGCACGCATGAAGGGTCCGCCGACCCCGATCAATTGGATGTCCGGACGGATCCGTACGAGCGCCTCGGCAAGTGCCCCTCCCAGCCGATCGCCGGAGGCCTCGCCGGCCATCAGAAAAATGGATTGCCGGCTCACCCCTCGCGCTCGGCCAGCCGGCCGATCACTTCCATGGCCACCGCCAGCGCCGCCCGGCCGTCCTCCCCCGGAATCGGATTCGGCGCTTCGCCGCGCGCCGCAGCCAGAAAGGCCGAATGCTCGGCCTCGAGCTGATCGCGGCCGTCGTCGACGAAAGACTCGTGGGACAGGCGGGCCAGGAACGCCTCCGCATCGGCCACCGGTTCGCCCATGGCGCCTTTCAGCCGATAGAACTGGGCCCCCCGTGCCGCCAGGTCAATCGAGACATAGGTTTCCGGCATGAAGAAGCGGATTTTTCGCGTTCGGGTAAGGCTCACCCGACTGGCGGTGAGGTTGGCGACCGCCCCGCCCGGAAACGACAGCCGCGCGTTGGCAATGTCGATCTTTCCAGACAGGACCGGCGTGCCGGCCGCATCGATCCGGGACGGGAGCTCCCGGATCAGGTGCAGCACCAGATCAATGTCATGGATCATGAGATCGAGGATGACATCAATATCAAGGCTGCGCGGCTGGTACTCGGCCAGTCGGTGCCCTTCGATGAAGCGGGGCGCCGTCAGCCGCCCCTCGAGCTGGCGCACCGCCGGATTGAAACGCTCGATGTGGCCAACCATGAGCGTCCGTGACGCGGCGCGGGCAGCCGATAGAAGGGCGTCGGCCTCTGTCAGGGTAACGGCGATCGGTTTTTCGACGAGGACATGCCGGCCGGCCCTGAGTGCCCGGATCCCGAGTTCTGCGTGCGCAACGGTCGGGGCGGCTATGACGACGGCGTCGGTGGCCGCCAACAGCTCCTCGTAACTCCGGGCCGACAGGACGCCCAAATGGTCGGCAAGGTCCCCGGCACGCGCGGCATTGGTATCGAAGAGCACCAGTCGGCCGGAATCACCATCGCCATCGCCCAGATCGGTGCGCGCCGCCAGTTTTCCGGCGTGCCGG
>JAWXBZ010000192.1:0-3627 GCA_034440375.1 Candidatus Eiseniibacteriota bacterium | reverse complement strand
TTTTCGTGGCCCGGGGTGCCGGTGGCCAGGCCGGGCCGTGCCGGCGATACTCCGGAGCCAAAGTTCGTTGAAAATCCTTGTCATCTCCTACCGAGACATGGAGCACCCGGAGGCCGGGGGCGCCGAAGTCATCATCCAGGAAATCATGGGGCGGCTGGCACAGGCGGGGCACGCCATCACGATGCTGACCGGCGCGTTCAGGGGGGGTGCCGCGCGGGCCCGTGTCGCTGGGGCGGATGTCCATCGCACCGGCAACCAGTTCAACTTCAACTTCGCCGCGCCGGCCTATTACAAACGGCATCTCAAGCCCCTGGGATTCGACGTCATCGTGGAGGACGTCAACAAGATCCCATTTTTCATGCCGATGCATGAACCGGACGTGCCGGTGGTGGCCGTCGTGCCCCACCTATTCGGAACCACCGTCTTCCAGCAGGCGTCCATCCCGCTGGCCGGGTACGTTTATCTTTACGAACGCTTCATCCCCCTGGTTTACAAGAATTGTTTCTTCTCGGTACTGTCCGAAAGTACCCGCGATGACCTGATCGCGCGGGGCCTCCGGCCTGATCGGCTCCGACTCATTCATAGCGGCATGGACCACGGCCTCTACTTTCCCGATGGTCGAAAACCGTCCGCGCGGCCACCCTGGGTGGCCTACCTGGGACGACTCAAGAAGTACAAGGGGATCGATCTGGTGATTCAGGCCATGCCCGAGGTCGTCCAGCGCGTGCCGGAAGCCGTGTACAAGATCGTGGGTGAGGGGGATGACCGCCCGCGTCTCGAAGCCATGACCCGGAAGCTGGGAATGCAGGCCCACGTGGACTTCACCGGCTGGATCTCGGGATCGACCAAGGTCGACCTGCTGCGCAACTGTCGGATCCTGGCGTACACGTCGCCCAAGGAAGGGTGGGGGCTGTCGGTTATCGAGGCCGGTGCCTGCGCCGTGCCGGTCGTGGCCAGCAACTCGCCCGGACTTCGTGAATCGGTGGTTGATGGCAAAACCGGTTACCTTGTGCCGCATGGTGACGTGCCCATCCTGGCCAACCGGATGATTCGCCTTTTCTCCGACGATCACCTGGCCGATCGAATGGGCGCCGAGGGAATTCAATGGGCGGCCACGTTCAACTGGGATGAGACGACCCGGAAGACACTCGAGCTATTACAGGAGTCGGCCGCCGAACGGCGGACCGAACCCGGTTCCGCTCAGGTCATGAGGGCCGGCTGAGTTGGCCGGGAGCGGCGCCCGCTGGTGGGTGAAGTGGAGCCTCCTGACCGCCAAGATCGTCCTGTCGGTGGTGCTGATGGCCTGGGCGCTTTCCCGGGTGCAGCTCGATCACGTTCGGGAACGGGTCGGCTCGATCGACATCGGCTGGCTCGTGGCCGCGGCCCTCATGTTTGCCCTGAGCAATGTTCTTGGCGCCGCGCAGTGGGGCTGGCTGCTTCGCCTGTCCGGGGCCGGTTTGCCGTTTCGCCGGGTACTCTCGTTTTACTGGGTGGGTCTCTTCTTCAGTAACCTCCTGCCGGCCAACGTGGGCGGCGATGTGATCCGCGTGGTGGATGTCTCCCGATCGACCGGCAGCCGGCGGGCGGCGGTCGGGGCCACGCTGCTCGATCGGCTTCTCGGCTTCGTGGCCATAGCGCTCCTGGCCCTGCTCGCCCTGCCGCTGTTGCCGCGCGGCACGGTCGGCCCCTGGCTCTTCGGCGTCGTGCTGGCCTTCAGCGCAGCCACGCTTTTCCTGTCGCTGACGATCTTTGTTCGCGGGCTGTTCGCGCCGCTGGAGCGGCTGTTCGGCGGCATTCGAGTCTTTGACATCGGCCGGCGGTTGACCGCCGTGGCCGACGAACTGCACGCCTACCGACGACATCCGGCGAGCCTGCTTCAGCTTTTTTCGCTGGCGGTGCTGGTCCAGGTGATGCGGATCGGGGTGCATCTCATGATGGCGAAGAGCCTCGGCATCCGCCTCTCGCCGGTCTACTTCTTCGTGATCGTGCCGATCCTGGCCATCGTCGTCGTCCTGCCGATTTCGGTGGCCGGCCTTGGCGTTCGTGAATCGGCGGCGGTCGGCCTCTTCGGCCATGTCGGGCTGTCCCCTTCGGATGCGGTGGCCCATCAGCTCGCGACGTTTCTGATTTGCCTGGCCATCAACATGATCGGCGGCATCCTGTTCGTGGCCCGCTCGTTCGGTGGCGCCGGGGCGGCGCCGGCCATGGCCGGGGCGGAAAACCTGGCGGGCGGGCCGGCGGCCGGGCCTGGGCGGGAGGCTGGGCCATGATGGGGCGACTCTGGCCGGATGACGCCCGCGGTCGGTGGAATACACTGACAGGGAGCGTCGTCTTTCTGCTGACGCTGCTGGTTTACGCCTGGTGCGTGACGCCGACGGTGCCCTACTGGGATTCGGGCGAGTTCATCGCCACCTCGTACATCCTCGGCATACCGCACCCGCCGGGAACGCCGCTTTACGTGCTGATCGGGCGGCTCTTCTCGATGGTGCCGTTGGGATCCATCGCCGTCCGGGTGAATCTGCTGTCGAGTCTCTCCTCGGCGGTGGCGGTGCTGTTCACTTACCTGATCATCGTGCGGCTGGTGAAGAAGAACATGCCCGGCGAGGGGCACTGGTGGATGGCGCTGGCCGGCGGCGTGGTCGGCGCGCTGTTCATGGCCTTCGGCACCACGTTCTGGGACAACGCCATCGAAGCGGAGGTATACGGCTCGGCCTCGGCCATCATGGCCTTCTGCGTCTGGCTGGCGCTCCTCTGGTGGGACGGCCAGGGTGATGCGATGAACGATCGGATCCTCTGGCTGATTCTATACGTTCTCTTCCTGGCCATCGGCATTCACCTGGGCACATTTCTTGTTTTTCCCTGCATCTATCTCCTGGTGACGATGGTGCACTGGGAGCGCGTGAAGAAGTGGCACTTCTGGGGTTCCGCGGCTCTGTTCGTCCTGGCCACGCTGATCCGCTTCGCCATCGTGTCGACCATCGACGACGCCGACGCCCGCATCGTCGATCTCTCCGTGGCCGCCCCCGCCATCCGCCAGAACGCCGGCCTGTTGACCCTGTTGATGGGCCTCGCGCTGATCTGGAACCTGATTTCGGTACTGGGTATTCGCTTCACGCTGGGCATTGGAGCGCTGGCCATCGTGGGAATCAGCGTTCACCTCTACCTCCTGATCCGGGCCGGGCTCGGCCCCGCCATCAACGAGGGAGACCCAAGCAACCTGCAAAGCCTCTGGTTGCTACTGTCACGCGACCAGTACAAACCCCCCGAGGCCATCTTCCGAAAGGCAAAATTCGGCTACCAGTTCACCGAAATGTACCTGCGCTACTTCACCTGGCAATTTCACCTGGCCGACATCCTGAATGGCCGCAGCTACTGGATTCCGATCATGGTCGGCCTGTTCGGCGCCTTCCTGAATTTCTTCCGCGATAAAAAGTCCTTCGCCCTCGTGGGCACCTTGTTCCTCATCACCGGCCCGTTCCTGGTCTGGTACCTGAACTTCAAGGAAGGTGAAGTCCGCGAACGTGACTACTTCTTCGTCGCCAACTTCCACCTATTCGCAATCTGGATCGGAATCGGAGCCGCAGCCCTGATCCAATGGACAGACGAACTATTGGGGGGGCGCGCCGA
>JAWXBZ010000191.1:0-33453 GCA_034440375.1 Candidatus Eiseniibacteriota bacterium | reverse complement strand
GCGGCGGAATCTCCCCTGGCGCCGCATCTGGCGCAGGCCGGCTTCACGCCGTCGTTGCAAGGGCACCTGAAGCGCGCCGCGTCCACCGGCCGGCCGGTGAGGCGCTGACCCGCGTGTCACCGCTCCGCGCAGGAGTGAGCTGATGCCTGAAGGCGATACCATCCATCGCGTCGCGGCCACGCTGCAGCGGGTGCTCTCCGGCAAGGTCATAACGTCCGCCCGTACGCTCGTACCCGGCCTCGATGCCGAATCCCTGGTCGGCCACGCGGTCGACGCCGTCGAGGCGCTGGGCAAGCATCTCATCATTCGCTTCGACGACGGGCGCGCGCTCCGCACTCACATGCGGATGACCGGCTCCTGGCACGTCTACCGGCCGGGGGAGGAGTGGGGAAAGCCGGAACGGCTCGCCCGACTCGTGCTCGAAGTCGACGGCTGGGTCCTGCCCTGCTTCAACGCTCCGGAAATCGAGCTGCTGACGCGAGGCGCCGGTCGCAGCGAAAGGCTGACGGCTCTCGGCCCCGACATCGTAGCGGAGACGTTCGATGAGACCGCCGCCATCGAGCGCCTCCGGGACCGGGGAGATATGCCGGTCGGGGAGGCGTTGCTGGCCCAGCGGATCATCTCCGGCATCGGTAACATCTACAAGTCCGAGACGCTCTTTCTGTGCGGCATTTCACCGTTTCGCCTCGTGCGCGACCTGCCCGACGACACGCTGCGCGACCTCGTGCAGACCGCCCGCCGCCTCATGCGCTCCAATCTCGAAACGAGCACGCGCACCACGCGCCAGTCTCTCGACGGTGCCCGCTACTGGGTCTACCGTCGCAGCGGCGCTCCCTGCCGCCGGTGCGGCACGCTCGTGGAGATGCGCCGGCAGGGGTTGGGGGGGCGGTCTAGCTATTGGTGTCCGGGGTGTCAGGGCTGAGGGTTTACGAAAATTCCTGTCGACGTGAACACTCACAGTAGATCCTGCTGGAAAGTGCGGGGCCCGTAGGGTCAAAATATTAGGCTGCGCCAGAAATGGCGCCATTCCCCAGTCCTCGGCGCTCGGCGTGAAGCACGACTGCCGAAATCGGGCCGAGATATTGGGCGTCGTTTGGGGGGAAGGCGGGATGGATTCGGGTGAACCTGGCCCGAGAGTCGCATCACGACATGGCCTATCAGGCCCGTCCCCGGAGAGATGGGGAAGGGGCCAGCTGTTTGAATCAACTGCGCCGACGAATCGACCTTACGCTGCGTCCCGGTAGTAGTACTTCAGGAGCCCGCCGATCCGCTCGCGGCACTGAATGTCGCCAGCATCCTCTCCGACCCTGACGTCCGGCTCGATCAGCCGATTGCCAAGCCCCTGATGATTCCTCTCCCGGTGATAATGGGCGAGGTACTCGCGGACGGCACCCCGCAATAAGTTCGCGCCGAAGAAGATCATCCGGTTGAGGCACTCGGATTTCAGCGACCTCATGAATCGCTCGACAAGCGCATTGAGATTTGGCGATCGGGCGGGAAGTATGACGGGAGTGATTCCGGCATCCCTGAGAAGCGAGCGAAACTCCTCACAGAACTTCGTGTCGCGATCCATCAGAACGAAGTGGGATCCCAGGAGAAATCCGTCGGTGCAGTCGGTCAGATTTCTGGCGATCTGCTTTATCCATGCGAAATTCGGACTGGCCGTGTCAAAGCCCCAGCTTCGATTCTCACGGGCGAGTCGGAGAACAAGGTCGATGACTTCCTGGGAGACCGGTGGCCGGAGCTTCCCCTTGATCGCCAAGCGACGGCGCTGGGAATCGGTCAGGGGAATCCGCTTCTTGCCACACGCCTCCCTCAAGACCTGGTTCTCGGTTCGCAGGTAGTCGATGGCGTCGTGCTGCCGGCGATTGACCCAACCGGCGAGGATGACGACAAAGATGTGCCACGGTTGGAGGACGGTGCGCATGGATGCTCCCAGTGGTCCTTGGCAAAAGCCGGGGAGCATCGGGGAGGAATGGATGTCCCTCAATCGGGCGAGCCATGGGCGCAGAGCAACGTCGCAAGGTGAAGTACGTTCGACAATTGCGACTCGGCCGAATACTTTGACCCTGCGCGATCGAGCAGTTCGAGGGGACGGCCCGGTTGAGCCCCAGGTTCGCGCCCGATTATACGGGGCTCTCGGAGGCCTTCGCGTCGCTACTCAAATCGCCGGCTCGCGAATTATAAAGGCTAGGGGCTCGTGGGGTTGGCGCAGTCCGAAGCGAACAGGCCCGTCCCCGAAGTGGAGCCGCTGACCTGCGCAAAGGTCCTGCCGTTTTGCAAAGCCCCCCTGAAGAGGACGGTTCGGGAAGTGGTAGTACCCGTGAAGTTGAAGGTATGCGAAACGGAGCCGCTTTTGCCGCTCACCCCCGGCACACTAAAGAGATTGTAGCTGGCATCTAAACCATTCAAGCGCTCGTACAAACCGAATACAGCGATAAGCCCCTTACCATGGAAGCCCTGCCACGTGTAAGTCACCGTGAAAGAGCATCCATTCGAAGAGGTAATGGTCGTGGTGCTTGAAGGCGGGGGTGGTTGCCCTGCGCCCGCGGGCAGCACGATAAAAGTCAGCGTGAGAAGCAGCAAGACCGCCGCGACAACCATTCGACGCACCCGCGTCCCAGACAACCGTATTGAGTCCAAATCGCGCCTCCTTGTTATTCGCTTTACTATCCAGTCACCAGTACAGTGTTTAACTTATTGCAATCGTTCCCGCTCTGCAACCGGTATTCTGTAAGTGCTACCTTGTTATCGAGATAAGCCCTCTCTGCCAACGTGGATGAGACACCGAACCGCAGCGTGTCGTGGGCAACGCGTGAATCCTTGTCCGAAAGCCGGATGTGGGAAATCCGCACGCCCCCTCATCCGTCGAACTATGAGTCCGCTTGACCCGCGTAAGCGCGATCTCGTGAAGGGGTCTTCGACGTGACCGGACGCGCCGTCACCACGCTCGCAAACGTTCTGCTGTACGCAGGACCTCACGAATGTGAATTCAATACCGCTGGAATCGCATCGGGCGTTCATTTCTATCGTCTCCAGGCGGGTTCCGGGGGTCAGGGGCATGGGGACAATCTACACCAGGCCGGGGGGAGCAGGCACTGTAGGCCGCGCCTGGAAGATCATCCCGGGCCGGCGACGGACCAACTGGTGCCCGGGTCCCGAACCCCCTAAGCTGCCGCTCGTGCCGCCGACGGTATCCCATGCGGATTTGGGCGGACCATACAGTGACCCCGCATTTTGAGGCCTCAGACTGCCCCGAGGAGGACGTATCAACACGAATCACCCGGAGAGTTCGTCCGGCGTACGCGAGCGCGTCCGTGCCCTCATCGAGAATACCCGCTTCGAGCGGGCCATTACCGGGCTGATCCTGGCCAATGCCATCACGCTCGGACTGGAGTCCTCGCCGGCGATCGTGGCGCGATTCGGAGACTGGTTTCGCCTGATCGATCGCATGGTGTTGGCCATCTTCGTCGCCGAGTTGCTGGCCCGTTTATTCGTCTATCGGAGTCGTTTCGCCCACGACCCCTGGCGGGTGTTCGATCTGCTGATCGTCGGGATCGCGGTCATGCCGGTCGGGGGTGCCTTCAGCGTCCTGCGTTCCTTGCGGGTGCTGCGGATGCTGCGGCTGGTCTCGCTCGTGCCCTCGATGCGCGGGGTGGTCGGTGCGCTGCTCTCCGCCATGCCGGGGATGGCGTCCATCATTGGCCTGATGGGGCTCGTGCTCTACGTGTCGTCGGTGCTGGCCACGAAGCTCTTCCGCGACATCTCGCCGGAGTACTTCGGGACTCTCACGACGTCACTCTTCACGTTGTTCCAGGTGATGACCGTCGAGGGGTGGCCCGACATCGCGCGCGGCGTCATGGCCGAGGCGCCGCTGGCCTGGATCTTCTTCGCCGTCTACCTGCTCATCGCGACCTTCATGATCCTGAACCTGTTCATCGCGGTGGTCGTCAATGCCATGCAATCTCAGATCGCGGAAGACCTGAGGGGTGAGGGCGAGGCGCATACCCGGCAGATCCTCGAGGAGGTCAGGGGCTTGCGTCGGGAGATCGAGAGGCTGCGCGAGCGTTCCACGCCTCCGGGCCGCTAGCGGAAGTTGTTCAGCAGGACGATGTCGTTGCTCTCGTTGCCGTAGAGGAAGTAGATCGTCCTTCCGTCCCTGGAGATGTCGATCGCGAAGATCGACCCCGTCGCGAAGTCGGTGATCGGTTCGGGTGCGCGGCCGTCGGTGCCGGCGCTCCAGAGGTTGGCGACATCCGCGATCGTGCGTTTCAGCACGAGGCTCAGTCCGTCGGGGGACCAGCGATAGTCGTCGATCGTCCCTTCGGTCAGTTGCGTCACCAGCCGGGGCGGCCCGCCGGCAAGCGACTGCAGGAAGAGATTGGAGGTGCCGTCCTTCCGCACCAGGAAGGAGAGCGCCTTGCCGTCCGGCGTCCACCTCAGCGCGTGGGATTGCGGCGGTAACGTGAACGTTGCGATCGGCGCTCCCCCTGCGATCGGCGCTCCCCCTTCGATCGGCGCGACGACGCATGTGATGGACGCGCCTTCCAGTTCCGCCGGCTCGAAATAGGCGACGGTGCGATTGTCGGGCGAAACATCCACGGTGTAGTCGTAGGACGACGAGACCATGCGCGGCTCGCCCCCGGCGACGGGAACCGCGAAGAGGGCGCGCAGCGAATCGACGCGCGTGTAGAGCAGGGTCTTGCCATCGGGGCTGAGCCCCTGGAACCACTCCCCGGTGCCGCTGACAAGCGGACGTACGTTGCCCCCGTCACGATTCATGACGAAGATATGCGCGGTGTAGTCCGACCCCGTGCGGGATACGATGAGTTCGTCGCCCAGGAGGGCGCGATTGACCTCTTCGCCGTTCGCTCCCGGCGTGATCTGACGCGGCGCCTGGCCATTCCCGTCGAGTGTCCAGATGTGGGTGTTGTGACCGGTGGCGGCGCTGAAGGCGATGGTGCTGTCTCCCGACACGACGAACGATCCGACGGCACTGGCGCTGCTGGCGTTGAATGTGAGCTGTTTCGGCCTTGCCTTGGCAAAGAAGGGGACGCTCCAGACGTTCGACACTCTGGCCGAGCGGAATGCCGCGATCGTCAGGCCATCCGCGGTCATGCCGAACTCATTGTAGCCGTTGGAATCGCTCGTGATCCTCCGGTATCGACCGTCGGGATACGACACGAGGAAAAGCTGGGTTTGTTCGTGCTCGCCAAACTTGTACGCGGTCATGACGAGCGCCTTGCCGTCCGGAAACCACTCGAAAGAGCCCGCCTCCCATCCCGTGGGGCCGAAACGGGTCTGCGCCAGGGTTGTCGCATCGATCGACGCCAACTGTCCGTGGATCCCCTTCTCCGCCGTGTGGATGGCCGTGACGAATCTCCTGCCATCGGGAGACAGCGTGGGAGGGCCCTGGAATATGAGCGGCTCCGCCACGGTCGCCAGCGTCTTTTCCTGGCCGGACTCGAGGTCGCGCACGATTGCCGAAGCCTTCCCGGACTTGGGATTGGACCGGACGAAGCAGACACTCTTGCCGTCTCGTGTCACGCTGAAACGGTAGCCGACGTCGGAAGCCACCACGGTCGATGGACCGCCCAGGGTCGGTACCCGCTCCAGCGAGGCCATCGTCGGATGATCCGGGTCCTGGCCGAGAAAGAAGACGTAGTCCCCGGTCGCGGAGAAGCGGGGGACTGCCACGAACTCCTTGCGCGGGGGCACGACCTGGACCTCGCTCCCCGTGGCGACCTGCCGGATCCAGATCGACGACATGCCCGAGGCATTGACCGGGTAGGCGAGGTAGCGGCCGTCGCCGGAGATGGCCACGCCGGAAACACCCGCCCGGCCCGAAATGCTCGTCACATTCAGCCCGGCGGCCGGCGCCGCGTCCATGGACCTGCCAGCGCCACGATCCAGGAGGCGCGGGATTCCGATTGCCAGCGCCGTGATCGCGAGTGCCGCGGCGATCGCCCCGCCGATCATCGGCGCACGGCTTCGGGCGGTGCGGGGTGCCAATCCTACGGCCTCGATGCCGCTCCCCGAACTCGCCGAATCCGAGAGCGAATCGAAATCGTCGGCGATCTCCCTCAGTTCGATGGCAAGATCCTTCATCGACTGAAGGCGCTGGTCGGGGCTCTTGGCGAGGCAGCGCCGCACGAGGCGTCGCAGGTCGGCGGGCGCCTTCGGGTTCAGTTCCTGCGTCTCGACAGGCGCATCGTGCAGGATCTTGTGCATCGTGTCCACGGCGGAGTCCGCCGCGAATGCGCGCTTCCGCGTCACGGCCTCGTAGAGGATGCAGCCGAACGAGAAGATATCGGAACGGAAGTCGACTGACTTTCCCCGCACCTGCTCAGGCGACATGTAGCCGACGGTGCCCAGCAACGTCCCCGCGCTCGTCTGCTCGGCGGCACGTGTCGGCGCCAGGCTGGCGTTCTCGGCCTCGGGCCCGGCTTCCGTCAGCTTGGCCAGTCCGAAGTCGAGCACCTTGGCGAAGCCGTCCCGCGAGACCATGATGTTGCCCGGCTTGAGGTCGCGGTGGACGATCCCGGCCGCGTGAGCCTTGGCGATGCCGTCCGCGGCCTGGGCGAGGTAGCCGAGCAGGCGGCGCAGGTCTTCCTTGTCGTCATGGATCAGCTCGTGCAGCGTACGCCCGTCGATCCGCTCCATGGCGATGAAGTGGATCGGACCCGACGCCTCACCCGCACGCTCGATCTCGCCCGAACCGATCTCGTGGATCGTGACGATGCCCGGGTGGTTGAGCGAGGACGCCGCCCTGGCTTCAAGGACGAAGCGCCGCAGCCGCTCATCGTTACGGACCAGCTGCGCCGGGAGGACCTTTAGCGCCACACTGCGCTCGAGGGTGAGATCCTGGGCAAGGTACACCTCGCCCATGCCGCCCGATCCCAGGGGGCTCACAATCCGGTAGTGGGAGAGCCGGTCGCCAGCCTGGAGGGTGTGTTCCGTCACCCGCTAGCGTGCCCGCGCCTTGAGCGCCTCGTGTCCTCTGACCATCAATGCGTCAATCACCATCGGCAAGCTCCTGCGGCGCCGGACGCGCCTCCTCGTCGCGGGAGCTGCTCCGGAGGGTGGGCGGTTGAAGTTGAGCCCGCGCATTATGGGGCCAACGGCGGTCGGTCTGTCAACTTCGCCCGGAGTGCCCGAGTCGAACAGACCTGGAGTCTGGCCACCCCGCCCTACATCTGCCGGAAGTGATGGAGGTAGTTCCGGCTCACCGGTAGCATTTCCGCGCGCCCGTAGGGTCAAATTATTCAGCCGTGCCAGAAGTATCGTCATATCTCGATCCGCGGCGCACGCCCTGAGCCATCTGCCCGCGGAGCCAGACAAAAGGCAACGGAGATCGTGCCGCAAAAGGCCGACGCCAAGATCAAGCCGGGGTCGGCAATAACTCGGCCAGCAGCTTCATGAGGATGTCGAGCTCCACCGGCTTCACCAAATGGCCGTCGAACCCGGCCTCATGGGACTTGCGGCGGTCCCCATCCTGTCCCCATCCGGTCAGGGCAATCAACACCATCCCCGTGTTCCAGGGCTGTTCTCGTATCTTGCGGCAGGCGTCATAACCATTCAACTTTGGCAGGCCGATGTCGAGCAGCACCACGTCGGGCCGGAACGCCGCTGCCGCCTCGACCGCTTCGATGCCGTCGTAGGCGATGTGTGTCACGTTGCCGGTCAGCGTCAACAACATCGCCAGCGAATCGGCCGAGTCCCGGTTGTCATCGACAACCAGGATGCGTCTCGATTTCGGATCTCGGATTTCGGATTGAGGATTGACGATTGAAGAACCATCCGCCAATCCGAAATCCGAGATCTGAAATCGCGCAATGAACTCACTCCCCTGATTGGCGCCGCCGCTGTGGGCCTCCACCGTACCCTCGTGCATTTGCATCAGTTTTTTCACCAACGTCAGGCCGATGCCCAGTCCGCTGACCGAACGCTCGATAGAGGTGTCGATCTGCGTGAACATGTCGAAGATGTAGGGGAGCTGGTCGGCGGCGATGCCGATGCCGTTATCCCGCACCCGGATGACCGCACCCCCCCCTGTCCCGCCTTGCGAAGGGGGGAGCTGGGGGGGGTCTCGCTCGACGGTGAGCCATATCCGGCCGCCCTTGTCAGTGAACTTGCATGCGTTGTTCAAAAGGTTGCCTACCACCTGAGCCAGCCGGGTCGGGTCGGCGTTCAGGTATATCGGCTCGGGCGGCAACACGACCGTCAGTTCATGGTTCCTGCCCTGGTACAGCGAGCGAGCCGCTTCGACGGCGTTGCGTACGACCGACGCCAGTTCGACCCGTTCCCTGTGCAGGTTGATCTTGCCCTGCTCGATTCGGCTCACGTCGAGCAGGTCGTCCACCAAGCGGACCATCTGGTTGACCTGACGCTCTATCATCGCGGTCGCCGATGCGTTTGCCTTGCCTCTGCCGCCCTTCAGGCTCAAGATCTGCAGGGCGTTGCGGATCGGGGCGAGCGGGTTGCGAAGTTCGTGGGCCAGCATCGCCAGGAACTCGTTCTTGTGGCGGTCGGACTGCTTGAGCGCCTCCACGGCGGCGCCGAGTTTCTCATGATGCCGTTGCGTCGTCAGGTCCGTCACGAGGACGCCGATCGCGGCCCCGCAGTCCGGCGGGAGCGCGTTGAAGGTGAGAAAGACCGGGATCAGACCGCCGTCCGACTTCTGCAAGTGAGCCTCGCCCTGGCCGGCGCCGGTGTGGCACTGTTCCAACAAGTTCTCGTACGGAGCCTGTCCTTCGGGTGGGATGAAGTCGCGGAAGGCGACCCCGGTCAGTCGCTCGTGCGGCCAGCGCAGCAAGTCGGCAAAGCGGCGGTTGCAGTAGGCGATGGCGCCGTCGGTGCTCAGCGTAACTGCCCCCTGCTGCATCTGCTCGACCAGCAGGCGGTAGGGACGGTCCGCGCTCTCCAGCGTGTAGATGCGATTCCCGTGCGGCTCCGCGATCACGAAGGCGTCCACCGTGCCGCTGTGAATGGCCCGGATCACCTCCTCGGCTTCTTCGAGCCGTCGCCGGAGGTCGTCGTTTTCCTCTTGTAGATTCGCGCCCGTCATCCGTTTTCTCTTGTTAGGTCTTGTGCCGCAGGTCGAGGCCGAATAGCACCCGCTCCATGTCGGACAGGTCTCCGATCAATCGGCGCAAGGGCGCCGGCAGTTTTTTAACCAGCGTAGGCACGGCGACGATCTGCTCGTCCTTCGCCAGTTGCGGGTGCTGGTAAATGTCGATCACCTCCAGGTCGTAGCGCCCATGCAGGTGTTCCTCGCAGACCGCCTTGATGGCGGCGAACGCCTGCGTCGAGCGCGGCGTCATGCCGGTGACATACAGGCGCAGAATGTATCGGTCCTGAGCGTCGGCCGGCACCTCGGCGCCCGCCGTGGGTCTGCCGTCCTTTGCATTCATTCGTATTTTCACGAGGTTGGGTCTTTTTGCGTCACGGGCCGCAATTGCAATCCGACCAGCGCTCGTTCCGTATTGGACAGATCGCCCACGATCCGGCGGAGCGGTTCCGGGAGTTTTCGCACAAGCGTCGGAATCGCCACGATCTGGTCGCCGGCGGCCAGTTGCGGGTGCAGGAGAAGGTCGATGACTTCGATCTTGTAGCGTCCTGACAGGTGTTCCTCGCAGATCTCCTTCAAGTTGGCGAAGGCGGTGACGGAACGCGGCGTCTGCCCGGCGATGTACAACCGCAGTTCGAACATTTCGGTCGCCGGTGCGGTTACATGAGCCTTCGCCCCATCGGATATGCCCGATTTTCTCATTTGCGATTCCCCGGTGTCTTGCGGGAACGGGCGGTCGTCTCGTTCGCGTCGGACTTACGGCTACGACCCATCTCCTCCCGGTCCTTCCCCAGGACTTCCTGACTCGCATGGACCTCGGCGCTGAGCCGCTTGGCCTCTTCCTCTTCCGCTTCAAACTCCTTCTGCAAGGCGACGATGCGGGCTTCCAGCGCCTCCCGCCTCCGCTCCCGCTCGCGCTGCTTGCCTTCGACTTCCTGCTGCCGCAGCATGGTGACGGCTTTTTCCCTGGCTTCTTGCGCCTGCCGCGCCGAGCCGGTCAGGACGCCCTCCGCGCCCAGGTACACATCCTGCAATTCCACCCCCCGGTCGGTGAGCAGGAACTCGCGGAGCTGGTTGGAATGGGCCATGCCGCGCGACTTGAGGACGTTGATCACCCGGTTGCGCTCGCCGCCCAGTTCGAGGTCACGCAAGAGCAGCCAGGTGTCCACGAGGGAGGAAATGTCCATGTCGGTCTCTCCCACGGCCTCGCCGGCACCCGTCAGGTTGGTCAAGTGCGCCGTGATCTCCTGGATCTTGAGGAAGTCGATCAGTCGGGTCAGCATCACCGTCGCGTCCCGGCGCGTCCCCGCCCCCACAAGGGTATCGATCGGATCCATGATCATCACGCGCGGTTGGAAGTCGCGCACCAATTTGTGAATGGTCGCCAGGTGCATTTCCAGGCCGTGGATCGCGGCGCGGCTGGAGTGGAATTGCAGCAAGCCCTTCTTCACCCACGGCTCCAGGTCGATGCCGATCGAGCGCATGTTGCGCAGCAGTTGGCCCGGGGATTCCTCGAAGGAGAAATACAGGCAGCGTTCCCCGCGCTGGCAGGCGGCGACAGCGAAGTGGGCGGCGAGGCTGGTCTTGCCGCTGCCCGCCGTGCCGGTTATCAGGACCGTGCTGCCCCGGAAGTAGCCCTCGCCGCTCAGCATCATGTCGAGCCGCGGAACGCCGCTCGAAACTCGCTCGTTGCTCACCTCGTGCAGCAATCCCAGGGACGTGACGGGCAAGACGCTGATGCCGTCCTCGTCGATCAGGAAGGGGTATTCATTGGTGCCGTGCGTGGTGCCCCGGTACTTGACGATCCGCAGCCGCCGCGTCGAAACCTGGTTCTCCACCCGGTGGTCGAGCTGGATGACGCAATCGGACACGTACTCTTCCAGGCCGTGCCGGGTGAGCGTGCCGTCGCCGGTTTCGCCGGTGATGACGGCGGTCACACCCTTGTCTTTGAGCCAGCGGAACAGCCGGCGCAGCTCGCCGCGCAGGATGGACATGTTGGACAGACCGCCGAAGAGCGTCTCGATCGTGTCGAGCACGACCCGTTTCGCGCCGATGGAATCGATCGAGTAGTTGAGGCGGACGAACAGCCCCTCCAGATCGTATTCGCCGGTTTCTTCGATTTCGTTCCGCTCGACCCGTACGAAGTCGATGGCGAGCTTTTTTTGCTTGACCAGTTCGTCCAGGTCGAAGCCGAGCGAGCGGACGTTCTCGGTCAGTTCCTTGGAAGTCTCCTCGAAGGCCATGAACACGCCGGGTTCACCGAACTGTGTGGCTCCACGGACCAGGAACTCCATCGCAAGGAGCGTCTTGCCGCAGCCGGCGCTACCGCAGACGAGCGTGGGCCGGCCGCGCGGCAGGCCGCCCCCCGTGATTTCATCCAGACCCTGGACACCTGTAGGGGCCTTGGCAAGGCCGTGGTTTGGAGGCGTGCGTTTGGCGGTGGCTTTGGCCATTCGTTCCTCGATGGTTGCAAAATAATCGCCGACAAATAACTTCCCGAATTACGTCTATCGCTCCATCCCTCCCGAGAGCAACCTATTCGGAGGGTTGGGGGACGGATGATGTTCAGGATAATATCATGCCGGCCGTAGGGTCATAATAATCAGCCGCGTCTGAAACTTCGCCATGTGAGAAGTGGACCAGCATTCCTTCCAGCATCTCGGCATTCTGGAGGGCCTGGTCGAGAGACAGGAGGCTGGGAGCCATGTGTTGATTCTGGCCAATCCGCTGCCACCGGAGGTCAGTCAGGACGGTCCGGCCGTCCAGTTGATTTACCAGTCCGCTGACGAGCCCGATCCCGAAATTGCCGTTCGATGCATCAGTATTCACGAACAGACCGAAAGTCAGAGGATCCGCGAGAACGGTCACGGAATCGACGTGCTGGACGAACTCTCCTCCAGAGGAGCGGGAAACCGTTCGGATCGTTATCGCGGAGCTGACTCAGCGTGACCGCGAGGGCACCCTCGCCATAGCCCGGGCCGGCGGCGAGAAATGAAGACGAATTGTCTCGGCCGGGACCGAGGCTTAGCGTCGGTCGGGAAGTTTTACTCGGATCGCGGTAATTTGAGGCTTGCGGCGATCGATCCGTGGCTGGTTCGACCGATCCCCCGGTTAGATTGACTACTCCTTTTGGAAAAATTCGTCCCCCTCCTCCAGCAGTCCTTCCAATCCTGGCACTTCTTTCCCGTGGGCCCAACCCGGGAGTGAGGATTTCCATCTGGTATGTCAGCGAGTGGCCCGCGCCTTGCTAATGAGGCGTAAAGGATCTCGGGATAGATGACTTATCCCAATTCCGCACCGAGTTTCTGTAGCTCGTGTGGCAGGTGGCGGGGCTTAGCTTCCTGATACATGTCGGTTCACCTCAATCCAAGGACGGCGACGAACGACTGGCCAAGTTAGACGCCATCCTGCGGTAAGGCCTAGCTACTGAACAACGTGCCTTCGAATCGCTGGGGGGGAAAGTGGCTTTGACCGCTCCTGATGCGCCTGCATCGGCTCCGTGGACAACCGGCCGCATGACTTCTCTCTCGTACCTCACACTTGTAACGGACAACGATGGCCTGGCCATTGGGGGGATCACATGCGCACCGAGTTTCACTGTTCACGTTCGACGATTTACGGCCGCCTGGGCGTCATCGTCACCGCCGTTCTGCTGCTCCTGCTGACCGCACATCCGTCCCAGGCCCAGCCGCCTTGCCGCGAAGTTTGCCTCGATATCACGGCGCCGAATGACACGACCGCATGTGCCAGTGGCACGTACACCGGCACGTTCGTGATCGAGAATTGCAACGTCAATAAGGCCAGCCTCCGCGGCGGGATTCGCCCGGTCGGCAAGCGCGGCGGTGGCGACGGAGCCGTTCAGCATTACGTCTTGACCGCCACCTGCAACGGGCAGACTGTGCCGGTAACGCCGGCCACGCTCGATCTTACGCCCGGTGAAAAGTCGAACGTGACGGTCACATGCGCGATTCCCGCGACGTGCAAGGGTCCGCTCGACATCGACGTCAAGGCGGTGGCGTCGCTGCTCGAGAACCCCGGCTGCGTCGATTCGACGACCGCCGACGTCCGCGTCGATTGCGGCGAAACGTGTGTCGCGGTCAACAACCCGGCGGCGATCGAGGCCTGTCCCGGCGAGACGGTTGAAATCCCGTTCACGGTGCGGAACTGCGGCAACGTGGCGATCAACGTCAACATGATGGCGGCCTGCAACGGCCAGATCGTGGATACGGTCGAGCCGTTCAACTTCAACCTGAACCCCAACCAGTCGCGGATCAGCACGGTGACGTGCGTGGTGCCGAAGGACTGCCAGCCCGGTGAGTTCCTGACGGTGGTCAACAGCGCCTGGGCCAAGAGCGACGGGGGCTGCGCGATGGACATCACGGGAAACACCCGGATCAACTGCATCGTATGCCCGGTCGCCGGGTCCTGTGGTCCTCTGGCCCTGGTCGCGCCGCCCCAAGGTGGTGGGTGTCCGGGAGAGGCGATCACGGTATCGTTCACGGTTGAGAATCAGGGCGAAGCCCCTGTCGACGTTTACGTGAGGACACCGACCGCGGGCTGGCTCCTCAGCCCGACGGTGTTCAACAACCTGGCCTCCGGAAATCCGGTGAATGTGACAGCGTCGTGGACCTTGCCGCCCTCCGGCAATCCGCCGGCGCTCGTGCTACACGCCACGTCCTACCCGGCCAGCACCACGCCGGCCGATACGGCCGGGGTGGCGTGTGCCAACGCCAGCGACGTGGTCACCATCGCGCTCAGTCCGGCGCCTTGTGTGACGGTCAACAACCCCCCGGCGATCGAAGCCTGCGCGGGCGAGACCGTCGAAGTTCCGTTCACGGTGAGAAATTGCGGTAGCGTGGCGTTCAACGTCAACATGGTGGCGGCCTGCAACGGGCAGATCGTGAACACCGTTGAACCCTTCAACTTCAACCTGAACCCGGGCCAGTCGCGGATCAGCACGGTGACGTGCGTGGTGCCGGCGGACTGCGGGCCGGGCGAGTTCCTGACGGTCGTCAACAGCGCCTGGACCCTGACCGGGGACAGCTGCGCGGTGGACGTCGCGGGGGACACGCGGATCAATTGCATCGTATGCCCGGTCGGCGGGTCCTGTGGGCCGCTGTCGCTGGTTGCGCCGCCGCAAGGCGAAGGCTGCCCGGGAGAGCCGATCACGGTATCGTTCACAGTCGAGAACCAGGGTGAAGCCTCCGTCGATGTCTATGTAAAGACACCGACGGCCGGCTGGCTGCTGACCCCGACGGTGTTCAACAACCTGGCCTCCGGCAATACGGTCCAGGTGACGGCGTCGCGGACCTTGCCGTCCTCGGGCAATCCGTCACCGCTGGTCCTGCGCGCCACGTCCTACCCGGCCAGCACCACGCCGGCCGATACGGCCGGGCTGGCATGTGCCAACGCCACTGACGTGGTCGACATCCTGATCAGTACCGACTGCGATTCACCGCTCGCGGAAGTCTGTCCGCGGACGATCGGCTTCTGGCGCCAGCAGACGCAGCAGAAGTCGGGCGGAAGCCGGAAGATCTGCGAGGCCGACGGGGCGGACGCCACTGACATGCAGCGGCTCTGGCGCGAGGTCATCCAGCTGACCGACCTGGTTTCGTTCCGGACCAACGACGGATCGACGGTCACCGTGGTCAGCCTGGCCAATCTTGACGACGGCGATCTCTTCGACGCCCTCGGGTGCGAGCTCGAAGGCCCCCGTCCCATGACGCAGCGCGACATGGCGGAGATCCAGTACCTGGCCCTGCTGCTCAACGTGGCGATGGGTCTCGTCGATCTTGATACACCGATCGACAACGGCACTTTCGAGGGCACCATCGGCGAAGCGATCGACGACATCGAGGAGATTCTCAATCAATCTGATGCCAGCGACTCGCAGTTGTCCGAGGCTATCGGGATTGCCGACGCCATCAACAACGGTACCGGTGTCCGTGGTCGTCCGTGCGAGGGCGGGGAAAATGGCCCGTTCGCGAACTTCGGGATGACCTGCCCCTCCAGCAACGCCGGTTTCGTCTGTCCTGACAACGATGAGGCCGTGCGGAGCTTGAATCGGGCCGGATCGGTGCCGACCCGCCAGCTGTCGCTGGCGGCAGTTCCCAACCCGTTCAACCCGACGGCCGTCCTCCGCTGGACGGCCCGGCCCGACCAGGTCGGTCAGCAGGCTGTGATCGACGTGTTCGACGCCGCCGGTCGTCCCGTAGCCCATCTGTTCGACGGAGTCGTGACGGCCGAGTCGAACGAGCTGCTGCTGGCGCCGGACGGATGGTCCAGCGGCATGTATATCGCCCGGCTGACGGTCGGCCATGAGTCGATCGTCTACCGGTTGATGCTCGTCAAGTAACACAATGCCGGAGCCGGTCCGCACCTGGCGGACCGGCCCCGGCAGACAAAAACCGCAAACTATCCGCGACACTATGGTTAACGACGAACCCCGAGAGCGAGAGCCCTCGGGGTTTTTCGCTAACCCGGAGGGAGAGTTACTGAGGGACTGGCGAACGGCGGGAGGAATGACGAATGGAGTCTTCTGGAAAGCGGTCAGGCGCGGTGGATTTGTAGCATGTCCTCATGGAAACCGGGTCAACTCCGGATCCAGGAGTCGGCCAAGTTCTGCCACTACGACCATCACTCCTCGCCGCTGGACTTCCTCGACAATTGGCACAAAGACGCCATCGCCAGCAACGAGGACGGCTACCGAAAATAGCCTTGTGAAACCTCCAACTACAACAGCCCCCGGTGGGCGACGCTGTTTCACCGCGTAGACGCCAGAAGCTTTCGTGGAGCCTTTCCCCACGGCCGGGGCCTCATGTATCGTGCGACCGTCCGGGCGCGGCCGGGGCCCGATCAAAACCAGGGAGAGATCGCATGCCGACATTGGTGTTGGACTTCATCGCGGAGCTTGCGTGACGCCGGAAAAAATAGGCCCCTACCCGATCGAGCGTGAACTGGGGCGCGGCGGTATGGGGGTGGTTTACCTCGGGCGCGATACGAGGCTCGACCGTCGGGTCGCCATCAAGGTGCTTCCCGATGCCTTCGCCGTGGATCCCGAGCGGCTGGCCCGGTTCGAGCGCGAGGCGCGCATGGTGGCATCGCTCAATCATCCCAATATTGCCGGCATCTATGGGATCGAGGAATCGGACGGCCATCGTTTCCTGGCCCTCGAATATGTGGATGGCGACACGCTGGCGGAGCGGATCGGGAGGGGGCCGCTGTCGCTCGACGATACGCTGGATGTCTGCCGCCAGGTGGCCGCTGCCCTCGAAGCGGCCCATGAGGGGGGCGTCGTCCATCGCGACCTCAAGCCGGCCAACATCAAGGTCACGACGGCGGGTGAGGTCAAGGTCCTGGATTTCGGACTTGCAAAGAGTGGCGCCGCGGTGGGTGTGGACTCGGCACCCGATCTTTCCAATTCGCCCACGCTGACGCGCGGCATGACCGCGGCCGGAATGATCCTCGGCACCGCAGCCTACATGAGTCCCGAACAGGCGCGCGGCAAGCCGGTCGACAAGCGGACCGATATATGGGCTTTCGGCTGCCTGCTCTACGAATGCCTGACCGGGCGGCAGGCGTTTGCCGGCGAAACCGTGTCCGACATGATCGCGCGAATCTTACAAGGGGAGCCGGAGTGGAATGCACTGCCCGCCCGGACGCCGGAGCGGATCCGCGGGCTGTTACGCCGCTGTCTCGAAAAAGATGCGAAGCGGCGCCTGCGGGACATCGGCGATGCCCGGATGGAAATCGAGGATGTGCTGGCGGTGCACGCGTCCAGTTCGTCGATGGCCGCAGCCGGTGCGGCCGGCGTGGCGGCCACCGGGTCACGCCGCCTGGTCGAGTGGGGACGCCTCGCAGGCGTCGCGGTACTCGCCGCGGGGCTGGCGTATTTTGTACCGCAGGCGGTGCAACGCCCCGCAAGTTCACAACGATTGCGTTTCACGGTACCGCAACCCGAGGGCGTGTTTCTCTCCACGGATGGAGTGTCTGCCACACTTTCCCCCGACGGCCGCACGCTGGCCTTCGTCGCATTCGATTCGACCCGTGATGCGCACATCTGGCTGCGAGACATGGAATCGACTGTGGCCAGAAGGTTGGCCCGCACGGACCAGGCTGGGTTCCCGTTCTTCTGGTCACCGGACAGCCGCCAGATTGCTTTCAGCGTCCAGGAAAAACTGAAGAAGATTGCCGTGACAGGAGGGAACGCCGAAACCGTCTGTCCCATCAAGGCGCTTCGCGGCGGCAGTTGGAATCAAGACGGCGTCATGATCGTGGCGCCCTACGCGAACGGTGCCATCTATCGCGTGGCCGCCGGCGGCGGCGAATTGAAGCCGGTGACCACGGTCGACACCACCCGGAGTGAAACGGCGCATCGATTTCCGCAGTTCCTCCCGGACGGGAAGCACTTCCTGTTTACGGCACTCCCGGCACATGATGGCAAGTTCGACACCTATGTCGGTTCGCTTGATTCGCCGAAACGCCAGCTGCTCCTGTCCGCGGCCACCGGTGTTACCTGGGCGTCCCCCGGACACCTCCTGTACGCCCGGGATGACAAGCTGATCGCCCAGGGTTTTGACGCGGGCACCTTGAAGCTCCGTGGCGAACCGGTGTCGCTGGGCGATGACGTTACCTCGACGGAGTTCTCGGGCGGCCCGATCGCCTCGGCCTCCATGACGGGTTGCGTGGCCTATGGCACCTCTCAGCTGACAAGCCAGCGCCTGGCATGGGTCGACTACGACGGCAAGGAACTGGCGCGCATTCCACTCGCGCCCGGCCCCTACTTCGGCGGATCACTCTCGCCCGATGATCGGCGCGTCGCGCTTCGGCGAAGCGAATCGGCAGCATTGTCCGACATCTGGATCGCCGACCTCGAACGCGGCGTGGCCACCCGATTCACCGATGAGCCGGGCAGCAACGATACCCCCCGTTGGTCTCCTGATGGAACTCGCATCGCCTATGTCTGGGGCAACCCCCAACGGATCAAGGTCAAGTCACTCGGCGGGGAGGCTGTCACGACATTCCTGGATTCGGATCCGCTCTTCAAGGTGTTGTTCGGCTGGACTCCCGACGGACAAAATCTGGTGTATGCGCGATTGGATCCGGTGACACAGTGGGACCTCTGGATACTCCCGATGAACGGGAATAACGAGCCACGGCCCTATCTGAAAACACGCTTCAACGAACTCGCGGCCAGCGTTTCGCCCGACGGTCGGTGGATGGCCTACAACTCCAACGAGTCAGGGCAGTTCGAGGCCTATGTTCAGTCCTTTCCGGTACCGGGAGGCAAGTACCAGGTCACCAACGAAGGTGGCACCAACTTCGGCTGGAGCCGGGATGGAAGACAGCTCCACTACGGGCTGAACTCGGATCCGGGCATCCGTTATGCGGCCGACGTCCTGGAGGGCTCCGAATTTCGGCTTGGCCCGCCGCGCCGTGAAATCACGGCGCCCAAGGATGTGCGTGGAATGACCCGGGCTTACACCGGCAGGCGGATACTGGCCCTCCTCCCGGCCGGCAACGATCCGACGCGATCATTGACCGTGATGCTTAACGGTCTCCCGGGATCAAGGAAACAGTAGTCGCCGACTGTAGGATCATGTCAACCGTAAGCAGTTGGTCCACTCGCTTCTGCCGGGGCTCCCGTAAGGTCAAAATATCCAGCCGCGCCAGAGTTGGTGTCATCCCGCGGTCAGTGAAGTCCGCCGCGAGCCATCCGCCCGGCAATCTGAGCCAGGGAAGCCTCGCCCCTCCGGGCCAGACGAACCGCTTCCAACTAAAAACTCGACAGTTGGCTTTCGGCGGAGTATCTTCATCCTACGCTCCAGACGCGGGAACGGGGGGACCACCGGATCCGCACGGACCCCGGGAATGGGCGGCTTTCGAGCCCTGTCCAGCATCATCGACGAGGCCAGCTCTCTGGCACCACCACACCATGGGTTTGAGAAACGCGCCGCATCCCCGTTGTGCTGTTCTCTGCCCGCGACGCGGTTCCGGTGCCGCCAGCACGCAGGCGGCAATCGGCGCCCAGGAAGGACCAACTCCATGCAGATTGCGTCTCGAAGAGAATCCCTTTTTGTCCCGGCCAGAAGGTTCATGATTCCAGTCATACTGACGGTCCTTCTGGGGGCGGCCGGTCCGGCCGGCGCACAGCTCGTGAATCCCGGCTTCGACGCCGGTCCCGCCGGGCCGATGTTCAATTTCGGTACTGTCGTCGGCCCTCCGGCCCAGTACGGTTTCTGGGGCGCCGAGGATGCCTCGATTGTCACTGTCAACACCTGCGGCCTCGGGCCGCGAAGCAATCCGTACATGCTCCAGCTCAATGTGGGCGGCGGTTCCCACAGCCAGGCCTGGCAGGCAGTGGACGTCTCGGCCGGGCCACCGACCCTGGTGAGCCTTCGCGCGTGGGGTAACACCTGCGCCCTGTCGCCCGGTGCGACGATCGGGGTGGACATCAGGACCTTCAACAGCCCGAACGGCTGGCCCACCCATACGCTCCTGGTCAACAACGTCCTCGGGCTCGATGCGGATGCGGGTACCTGGCAGCAGGTCGTGGTGAACTGCGTCGCCATTCCTGTGGACACCAAGTACATCCTGGCGCAGGTGTTCCTCGTCAACTCGACGGCGGGCGGCGTTCCGGCCTACATCGACGACGTGGAACTGATCTTCGACCATTGTCCCACCCCGATCGAAGGCGCGACGTGGAGCCGGATCAAGTCACTCACGGGATCCCGGTCGCAGTAGGCTTCTCCCGGTAGTCAAGAACCAGAGTTGCCGCCGGCTCGAAGAACCGGGCCGGCGGCAACGATTGTCCCGCAGGGTTAAAATATTCGGCCGCGTCAGAAGTGCTGCCTTCATGCGGTCCGTGGCCGCCGGTGTGATGCGACACCGTAGAAGTCCGGCCGGGATACTGGGCGTCATTCCGGGGGATGGCACTATGAAATCAGATTGAATCGGGCCCGAAGGACGCCTAACGACACGGCTTACCGGGCCCGTCCACCTGGAGATTGGGCAGCGGGCAGCCGATTGAACCTGTTATTCCGACGAATCGATCCTACGCCGCGTCCCGGCGGTGACATCGAGTCGGATTCCGGTGACGCCGAAGTGGGTCACTAACGGAATTGGCCCAGCGAAGTCGACAAACGCTGTCTACGGCCCGGACGCGCCACTACAGTTTGCCGCGCCGGCTAGAAACGGCGTCACGATCACTGCATCTGAAACCCCGGCGTCGTTGTCACAATTGAAGTCGGTGCACCAGTCATACGTGTTGGTCGATAACGCCGTCGTGTGTTCCACGGCATCGGCAAGGCCGGCGGCGCAGGCCCCGGCGGGACTCCAGCGGGGGCTGTCGGTGGCCCGCCGTCCGGCATTGTCGACGACGTCCGACGAGACGAGGCCAATTTCCTGCAGGCGAACTCCATCGGCAAAGACTTCACCCACGTAGTCCAGATGGCCAGGGATGGCGAGCAGCCCATACTCGATGCATCCTCCCCCACCGACCACGAAACGGGCGATACCGGCTGCATTGGTGCGCTCCCGAAAGACATACGGTCTGGGTCCGACCTGGCCGTCGCACCAGCAAGTAAGTGTATCGCCCGGAATCGTCATTCGGATTTCCACCGATGAAGCATTGATCGGTCCACCTGTCGAGAGGATCAGCACGTTGTATTTGGCAGCATGTGATGGGACAGCGTTCGTGAGCGCTGTCGAGGAATGAATCTGAAATGGCCTCGGAATGTCGCAGAGTCCCGGGTTAGGGACGAGGGCCCGGGCGATTGTGGTCGTGAAAACGACACCTGCCGTGAGAATCGCGATGACACATGCTCGCCGAATCATGGCGACACCCCCATGAATATTGAGGAGTAATTACGCTCGGCCCGCCTCCTGGAGTATAGGCACGTTCCTGGGCGATGCGGGCCTTTTCCCAGCGGACTTTGCTCCAGGGCCGCCAAGTCGCTGTCTACAAGGGTTCTACGTTGGCTGCCAGCTCACCAACCAGATCTCATTTCAGCTCAATCACTTGCCCCGCCAGTTGTGATTGCGGCGGCGATGGCCTCATGTCCCCTTTCGGGCCTGGATGGTGTCTTAGTGGTGACGCCAGCACCTTCAATCGGGAGATCACTTGTGTTGATTCCACTCGTGATGCCCTGGGGATACGTCGTCAAAAACTACCTGAAGGCTCCCGGAGATCGGTGGGGTAAGCACTCGGCATTGAACAAACTGAAGTGATCCCTGTCTTTCCATCGATTGGTGGCCGTCTCCAGCTGACTTCGACCCACTCAGTCATTTGGTCAGTGAACGGTCAGTCCCAGGCCAATCTGCACGACCCGGTACGAAATGGAGCCGTTCGTTTCATACGAGTCCTCTAGAAGGGCTTCAATGCTCAAGAAAATTCTCATCGGTGTTGCGGGTGAAGGTGGGCATGAAGCTCGAGTTTGTGAAGCCAATGAAGTCCACGGCAACCTGTGCGATCACCCTCGCGGGTATCCCTCCGAATTCTCGAGCACCAACGGTGCACAGATGACCGATCGTTCGCTCACACCCGCCCCCGCCGCGCACGGAGCGATGTTCACGTCCTCATTCTCCGTGCCTATAACGGGCGATCCCGACTACGACGTGGACAACTGCCTTGACCTGGTGTGCGGCGACTACGACGTCATCCCGGCTAGCATCGATGTCGATGGCACTATCGTTCCGCTGACCACCCAGGGCGGGGGCGAGGACGGACTTGTGCAGAAAGCCTCGGCGACGGTGCCGTGGGCTTCAATGACAGACGGGCAGGTTGTGATCAGGGTCATCGCTCCGAGCGAGTCGTACCTTGCGTTTGACTACGCGCTCCTCTACTCCTGCCCGGATGTGACACCGGTGCAGCCGGTGACCTGGGGGGCGCTCAAGTTCCGCCGCCGTTGATGGAGTGACCGTTCCGTGCGAGGGCTCCGAAGAGGGTTACGTTTGGAAAGCCTCTCGAATGAACCGGAACGGCAGGAGCGGCCGCCGGCAGATTGAATCATTGCCCGCGAGGTAGTTTTCAGAACTTGAAAATGCTTACCCCCTAGGTATAAACTTAATTCATGAAGCTGCCTGAGGTCATTCGGGAGCAATTTCGGAGGCACGGGGCGCGCGGTGGGCGGACGCGTGCCGGGCGGCTCTTGCCAGTCGAGCGTACGGCGATCGCCCGGAGAGCTGCGCTCCGGCGTTGGACCGAGGCGCGTTTCGGGAATGCTCGCTTTGAGGCGCTCGGACTCCCGGGCGGCGAGGCGGTCGACACGGGGCTGGACGATCTCGTGGCCGGGAAGGAATCGATGGAGAGCCTCATGGTCTCGCTGGCTGCTCCCAGGCTCCGGCGCGAAGGGCTGCCGTTGCCGGCGACCATCCTTCAGGATGCCGAGATCCGGCTCTTCCGACTCCTCGAACGGTCGGCAGGGGAACTGGCGCATGCCCGGTATCTGGCTTGCCTGCGGCAGATCAGCTCGTTCGCGGACGCCTGCCGGACCCTTACCCGGAATGGGCGCCGCCGTGCGAAATGAACTGACCCGCGAGCGGCTCCGCACGCTCATGCAGGAAATTGCGCGGGTCGCTCCACCGCGACGGGGCGCCTTTCAGGTTTACCTTGTCGGTGGAGGGACGGCTGTCTATTCCGGCTGGCGGGCCGCCTCCATCGATGTCGATCTCTATTCGGATCGCGAGGAGGTTTTTCACGATGTTCAGGGGATCAAGGAACGCCTGAACGTCAATATTGAGTTCGCCCGTCCCGAGCACTTCGTCCCCGCACTTCGGGGAACTGCCGGACGCCATGTCCTGATCGAAACGATCCCTCCCGTGACATTCCATCACTATGACCCGTACGCTCAGGTTTTCGCCAAGATCGTCCGCGGATTCACAAGGGATCTGGACGATGCCCGCCACTTCGTCGACAGCGGCATGGTTGATGAATCTCAGCTCCGTTTGCTGGTTGGGCAGATCCCGGAATCGGAATTTGCCCGCTACCCGAACCTCTCTCGGTCGGCTGTCGTGGCGGCCGTCGACGTTTTTTTCCGGAGCGAGAAATAGCAGAGTCTGTCCTCTCCTGTAGCGTCACAATAATCGGCTGCGCCAGAAACGCCGTCAGTTCGTAGGTTTGGGAGGGATAGGGCGAATCTCGGGTCAAACCGGGGCGGTGCAGGTGACTTCGACCCAATCAGTCATCGGGTCAGTGAACAGTCAGTCCCAGGCCAATCTGCACGACCCGGTACGAAATGGAGCCGTTCCTCTCATACGAGTCTGCGGTAGCCGGCGAATGCCGAAAAACGCAATGATTGGAATCTGTGCCGCCATCAGCAGCTGCCAAAGATGCGCCGCCGTGCCCTCATCGGCCTGACGAGCCGCGCCGGACAAGATGATGTGAACAAGTACAATGGCGAGCGCGGCCAGCGACATCACGATCGGAAGAAAGGCACTCGGCCGATTGATCATCGCCGGAAAACTCATTCGCGCCTCCCTGGTAGTTCGAGATCCCGAACTCGATGGCATCGTCATCTCATCAGCGATTGGCTACTCTCAGCAAGTTGGTGTTTTTACTCAATATTCTCAGAACGGCCCAGGTTACTACACCCGCCGTCAGGACCACGACCCAGAAGGTATCGAGCTCAAAGCCCCTTTTCTGGATTAGATCGCCGGCTACTTCCAGGGTGAACTGGGCCACAATGATGGCCAGCAGCCCGTTGCATTCCCTTCGCAGAATTGTTCGGCCTGAAAAGGGGAGCAGAGGGCGTTTCCAGTTGCTCAATCGGGGGAAGAAAGCCGGGGTACGATCCGACCAGTCCATGAATTGTGCACCGAACTTGTTCTTGAGGTAACTCTCTTCTGCGAACATTATCCTTTCGTAATATATCCAGAAGGCGAGGGCGTACAGAATCGTCATCCACCAGGATCGGGTGAAGAGGACAACGCCGAGCCCGACGGCGGCATTCCCGAGGTAAAGCGGGTGGCGGACAACCGAGTACATTCCTGTGGTGTTCAAAGAGTCGGCTCGCTGCGTCCGCGTGTTTCGTCCGGACGTGCGGCTCGGGACATATCCAATCGTCAGACATCGAATTCCGAGCCCCAGCAGACTGACGAACAGGCAGCCCGCCTCCCACCAGAGATCCCCATCACGCCCATCCGCCTCGACCTGGTGCCTCGGGAGCGCAAACAGACACAGGGCAAGGAGAACGAGCGGGACATAGCTTCTCCAACGGAAGAGCCATCTGCCACTCCGTTCGAATTCTTCCTGAAGCGCCATGATTTCTGCCGGGGTTAAATGTGCAACGATACGCCGGGCCGGCGGGGATGAACGGCAGCTGCCGACTCTCCCGCGATTGATCGCGATCAGTGCCCATTGTCGCAGAAGGGAGGAGGCCTGGAGGCGGTTTGTGACAGTGATTGTGGAGGGTCGCCAGGCCGACCCAGGTGGCAGGAAGGCACTGGGATCCTCCCGCTGCAGGATATATGCTTGTGTGCCTTCAACGGAAGTTCCAGGAGGATCGGTGATCGGCAAGGTTGTTTCCCATTATCGCGTGATCGAGAAGCTCGGCAGCGGCGGCATGGGGGTGGTCTATCGGGCGGAGGACACGGTCCTGGATCGCTCGGTCGCGCTCAAATTCCTGCCCGGCGAGGCCATCCGCGACAAGCCTGCCCTGGACCGATTCCTGCGGGAGGCGCGCTCCGCCGCGGCCCTGAACCATCCGCACATCTGCACGATTCACGAGATCGCCGAACACGAGGGTGAACCGTTCATCGTGATGGAGCTGATGGAAGGCCAGTCCTTGAAGCAGCTGATCGACGGCCGGCCGCTCAAGGTGGACCAGATTCTCGATCTGTCGATGCATATTGCGGAGGCCCTGGAGGCGGCTCATGCCAAGGGCATCATTCACCGGGACATCAAACCGGCCAACATCTTCGTCTCCTCGAAGGGAGTGGCCAAGGTCCTCGATTTCGGCCTGGCCAAGCCGGCTGCCTCACGCCAGGAGTCCGGCCGGAGCGTGGACTCCTCACAGATGGTCACGGCCGCCGTCGCTCTGGACCTGACCCAGCCGGGGTCGGCGATCGGCACGGCCGCCTACATGTCGCCGGAGCAGGCGCGCGGGGAGGCGCTGGATCAGCGGACCGATCTCTTCTCCTTCGGCGCCATGATCTATGAAATGGCCACAGGGAGCGTTGCCTTCGAAGGGGGGACGACCGCCCTCGTCTTCAACGAAATCCTGAATGGGACACCCCGGCCTCCGGCGCGCCTCAACCCCGAGGTGCCAGCCGACCTGGAACGGATCATCAATAAGGCGCTGGAAAAGGATCCGGAGCTGCGCTACCAGACGGCGGGGGAGATGAAGGCCGATCTCAAGCGGCTGAAGCGCGACCGGGATTCCGGGAGCAGTCCGGCGCAGGTTCGGAGCACGGAATCCTCCGCATCCACAGGGACAAAGGTCAAGGAAAGGTCCGTCGCCGTCCTCTATTTCGGAAATTTGAGCGGTGCCAAGGATGATGAGTACTTCCGGGACGGGATGACTGAGGACATCATCACCGAACTCTCGAAGATCGGACAGATCAAGGTTTTTCCGCGATCCGAGGTTCTCAGCTTCCGCGACAAGCCGGTCACGGCCCCGGAAGTAGGCCAACAACTGGACGCCGCCTATGTGCTCGAGGGGAGCATCCGGAGGTCGGGAAACCGCCTGCGTATCACCGCGCAGCTCGTCGAAACCAGGACCCGCCATTCGGCATGGGCCGAACGATATGACCGGGAGCTGGAGGACGTTTTCGCGATACAGGACGAAATCGCGCGCAGCATCGCTCAGGCACTGCGCGTGACCCTTTCTCCCCAGGAGGAGAAGACGATCGCCCAGAAACCCACCGAAAACCTGCAAGCGTACGACTACTACCTGCGCGGACGCAGTTATACCCGGCGCGAGAATCTGGACTTCGCCCTGCAGATGTTCGAGCAGGCGATCAAGCTCGACCCGGACTTCGCCCTGGCTCATGCCGGGGTGGCCAATGTCTGCGGCATGATCTACGAACTGCGCGAGCAGAATCCGAAGTGGATCGACAGGGGCGTTGCCGCGTGTGATCGAGCCCTGGCCCTGGACTCGCAGGCGGCGGAGGTCCTGGCGGCCCGGGCCCGCATTTCCTACGCGCAGAAATCCTACGATCCAGCCGTCCGCTATGCCCGGATGGCCATCGAGCAGAAGGCGGATTGCGATGGGGCTTACAACATTCTGGGCCGGGCGCTCTTCGCGTCGGACCGCCTGGATGAAGCGGCCGCTCTCGTCGAGCGCGCGATGGAAGCCAGCGGCGATGACTACAACACCTATGTCCCGTATACAAACGTCCTGACCCGGCTGGGCCGGGTGGAGGAAGTCCGGGAACTGCGGCTCCGCATGATGGGGGTGCTGGAGAAGCAACTGGAGCTGGTGCCGGAGGATGTCCGGGCGCGCATCCTCCTGGCGGGGATATGCGCCGAAATTGGCCGCCCGGAAGATGCCATGCGCCAACTTCAAACTGCGGTGACACTGCGGCCGGGCGACGCCAACGTTCTGTATAACGCGGCCTGTACCTATGGCTTGCTCGCCAGCAAGGCGGAAGCGCTGGCGACCATCAAGAAGGCCTTTGAAGCCGGATACGGAAACCGGGAATGGGCTGCCCGGGACCCCGACCTGGCTCTGCTCCGTGACGACCCTGAATTTCAGCGTTTGTGCCAGACAGGGGCGGCGCCCGGCTCGGCTTGAGCCCGAGAGTTGCCAGAACGCGCGGAAGGCCTATACTTGCAGGGCAATTCACCGGTAACCGTCCCCTGAAGATTCCCGCTTTTCACCTGTTGCGAGGGAGGGTCCATGAGATTTATTGCCATCGTGAGTGCCGCTGTTGCCGCCGTTGCCCTGTCTTCCGGTCCCGGGGTGGCCAATCAAATCGTCACGGATTATCCGGTTGCGGTTTCCTGCACAAGCACCGGCCAGCTCTGCGCGCCGCCCTATTCAGTAACCGTCAATACAATCGGAACGCTCAAGGTCCAGTACTTTGTGCACCCGGGGCATTGCAGCTCGGTGCGGGTTCACTTCCTCCTGGATGGCCCCCTCGTCGTGACGAGTCCCTTCCTTGGCTATCCCGGTGACCCGCTGAACCAGCCGATGCAGACCGTCGAATTTGACCTGGGGCCGGTCTCTCCCGGCAGCCACAAGGTCGAAATTCAGGCCGAAGGACAGCCTGGCGGGTGCAACAACGGTGGTGTGGCCACCTGGGGAGGTATCCTTCGAATCACAACGGCGGAAGACAAGGTGCCGACCGCACCGGCTACCTGGAGCGGGATCAAGGCCCGCTATCTCTGAGATCCGGCGATCGGCCAACGTGCCACCGAAACCGACCATGACGTCACGTCCGGAGAAAGCGGGCTGCGGGACCAGCTCCCGTCGCCCGCTGCTCCTAATCCATGGATTCATGACTTTCCATTCCGAATATGTCATCGATTTGTGTCATCACGTCGGCTGAAAATTTGTCCACGAATTCCGCGGCCTTCAAGTTTTCGCGCACCTGTTCCACCCGGCTCGCGCCCGTGATGACGCTGCTGACCCTGGGATTCTGCAGGCACCAGGCCAGCGAAAACTGCGCCAGGGATGCGCCCATCGCCCTGGCAATCGGTTCGAGTGCCCCCACCTTGGCCAGCTTGTGGTCATCGGTGAGATGATCGTTCAGCCAGCCATAGCCTTGGAGCGCGCCGCGGCTGTCCCCGGGGATGCCACCCTGGTACTTGCCGGTCAGCAGGCCGGATGCCAGTGGACTCCATGTGGTGGCGCCATAGCCGTAATCCTTGTACATGCGGACGTACTCCGGGCTGAAGCGGTGCCGCTCGAACAGGTTGTACTGCGGCTGCTCCACGATCGGTTTGTGCAGGTGATGCCGTTCCGCGATCTCGATGGCCTGCGTTATTTCCGCCGCGGACCATTCCGAAGTGCCCCAGTAGTGCGCCTTGCCCCATTCGATGATGTTGTGCATGGCCCGGACCGTTTCCTCGATTGGGGTGGACGGGTCGGCACGATGGCAGTAGACCAGGTCGACGTAGTCCAGCTGCAGCCGTTTGAGCGGGTCGTTGATTCCCTCGATCAGGTACTTCCGGTTGAGCGTGTTGCGCTGGTTGGGGCCGTCGTGCAATCCCCAGAAGAACTTGGTTGACACCAGATAACTGCCGCGCCGCCAGCCCAGTTTCTTGAGCGCCGCGCCCATCAATTCCTCTGATTTCCCACCGGCATAGCCCTCGGCGTTATCAAAGAAATTCACGCCGGCGTCATAGGCGGTGGCCAGCATGTCCACCGCCGCCTCGATATCCACCTGGGTGCCGAACGTGACCCACGAGCCGAGCGAGAGCTCGCTGACCTGTATTCCCGCCCGCCCTAAACGACGATATTTCATGCATCCTCCTATGCCGTGTGCTGCTTCTGTCGTATCTTTTCGGTGGTGGCGTACATGATCGTGCTACAAACCTTGCTACCGGAGACAGCCCGGCAAGTTTAGACCGTTTGTCGGGAGCCGCCACCAGGCATGAACCCCACGGAGTCACTCGCATGACACCGGAACGGATCGGCGCCTACCCGATCGAGCGCGAACTTGGCCGCGGCGGGATGGGCATGGTCTACCTCGGGCGCGACACGCGACTGGACCGCAGGTAACCGCGGCGCTCGAAGCGGCCCACGAAGGCGGCGTCGTTCACCGGGATCTGAAGCCGGCGAACATCAAGGTCACCCCGGCGGGCGAGGTCAAAGTACTTGATTTCGGCCTCGCCAAGGGGGGAGCCGGGGTCGTTTCGGATCCGGCGCTCGATCTCTCCAACTCGCCAACGCTCACGCGCGCGGTGACCGGAGCCGGCATGATCCTCGGCACCGCGGCCTACATGAGCCCCGAGCAGGCACGCGGAAAGCCGGTCGACAAGCGCACCGACATCTGGGCATTCGGCTGCCTGCTCTACGAGTGCCTGACTGGCCGGCTGGATCTCCGATGGAGCCAGTGGCCCCTGTCCTGCGCCGGTCAGAAGCTACGCGACTTGAGCCCACTCCAGGTGACCGGCAAAACGGGTACAACGAAACCAGGACAGGCGCTCGATGTCCCGCTGTAGGAACCGGTGAAATTCGACCCACCACCGCCCCGGGCGCCACCGGTGACGAAGTTTGTGAAGTTCTCCGGCGTTCCCGCATGATGGGAATTCAAGTAGGGACTTCCGGTGTTGGGATCAATCGGCTTGACGCCGATGGCGCTGTAGTCGGTACTGAAAGTCGTGTACACGGCAGCCGCCCATTTCCAGTTGAGGCAGACGCCCTGTGTGTCCGAAGAGAAATCCGCACTCCATACCACTGGGTTGATTCCCCCGGGAAGATTCACGATTGCGGGAAAGGCTACCCCGGCCATGAAGGTGTTGCCGCTCGAGCCAAAATCGGCCGTGGTCTCCCACCGGCCTGTCGACGTATTGAAGTTTGTGGTGGCAAGAGACACCGACGGGCCCAGGGTGATATCAGCATCGGGAACATTGATGACATAGTTCACGCTGTTGGCCGTGAAGCTGACCGTGGCATTCCGGACGAAGATGGTCACCGGCTGTGACGTGGGCCCCGAGTAGTCAAGGACGCTGTTGAACCAGACCGTCCGGCCTGCCGGTATCGCAGTTCCGTTGAAATTGGACGAAATTAAGCTGGAGACGGGCTGAGCCACCACAGGTGATGAGACGGCCAGGCTGAATAGTGTCGAAAGCAGCAGTTTCGAGAAGTGCAACGAGTTGGACGAACGCGGCCTCATGATTCCTCCCTGAAAGAGCATGTCAAGTTGTTGATGTCGATGGGAATCCATCATTTTAGCAGGATCGTGCGGGGGGCAAAGAAAATCCGCTCCTGGCGCGTGCGCGGGTTCTGAGCCATGTGAGAGCCTACCGGTATAATCCACGCCGTGCCATGGCGATTCCAGGAGGATCGATCTCACCGGTAATGAGGAGGTAGGGATGCCCGGCTTCATGTTCAAGACTCAGATGGTCCGAATGGTGGCCTTCCTCCTGACCGGATTGCTTGTCGGCTGCGGTGGGCAGGATCGCTCCCGCGAATCTCAGAGGCCGCGCCCGCCGGTTGTCGAGCGGGATACCTCGGTCGTGCCGCGGCCCGACCCCGCCGAGGACACCCCCGAGACGGCTGCCTGGACGATCGGTATCGTCGATCTGCCGGCGAGTGGTGGAGAGATGCCCGTCCTCGAGGCGGTGAGGAATGCCCGGCACGACAATTACGATCGCGTCGTCTTCCAGTTTGGTCCGGGCGGGCTTCCAGGCGTGCATGCGGAGTACGTCGACCATCCCGTTCGACAGTGCGGCTCGGGCGAGGTGGTCCAGATAGCGGGAGACGCGTGGATTCTCATCCGGTTCATCCCGGCGGCCGCGCACACGGAGGAAGGTCAACCGACCGTCGGGGAGCGGATGCGGGTGGTGAATCAGCCGGTGCTGAAGCAGTTGAGCCTGATCTGCGACTTCGAAGCCGATGTCTCGTGGGTGCTCGGCGTTGGCTCGCCGAACCAGTTTCGGGTGTTCCCGCTGTCGAGTTCGCCGCGGGTGGTTGTGGATATCCGCCACTAGATGAAGATCGACATGCGTTTTTGGCTTCCCCTGCTCCTCATCGGAACGGGAGTGTCCCCCGCTGGCGCCGTGACGGATCATCCTCCGATTGCGGGGGAGTGGATTGCCGACGTCCTGTTCGAGGATAGTACGTCCGTTCAGATGGTCGTCGATCTAGGTCTTGCGGGTTCCAGGCTTACGGGCGAGTTCGATGTCCTCGACTGGGGGGTCGAGAACTATCCCGTGAAGGTGACGCTGGGGGATTCGACCGTTTACCTGCATTTCGCCGGCCCCAATGCGGAGTTTGTCGGCACTTTCAGGGGCGAATCCATGATTGGAGTCGTCGCTTTTCAGGATCACAACCTGCCAATCGAATTTCAGCGAATTGGAGAAGCCCGGTTCTCCGACCTTCCTCCAGCTCGAGAGCGCCGCCGACGATTCAACGCTCATGGAACAGCTCTCGCCAACCGGGAGGGAGCTGAAGGAGCGGTTCAACGCCGATGCGAAGAAGACCCGACTGCTGATGCTGCTTTCTCCCACCTGACCCGGCTGTCAACGCGGCGCCCGTGTGGTGCAGGAAAATGTGCTCGGAGTCATCGACAGTAATGAGCTTGCCGTTTACGCCGTGTGGGAACCCATCCTCAAGACGGACGATGAGCGGTCATCCAGGAAAGCGACGACCCTTTTCCCGGACCGGCGCGTTCGAAACTACTGGACCGGCTCGCAGGAAGTTGGGAAACTCTTTCAATCTCCGCTTGATCTCACGACCGAGCCCGCCTGGGACGTGTATCTCGTCTATCTGCCCGGGGTGAGATGGGAAGGCGACGATTCACCTCGCCCGGACTACTTCATGCACCAACTCGGTGATCGGCTTCCGGAAAACCGCAGCCTGGATGGGCTGAAGCTGGCGTTCGAAATCAGGCGCATCCTCCTCCGATAGGAGCAAGACCCCATGCCGCCCACAAAACGACCCCCGGGAGCTTTCTCTCACGGGGGTCGGGGTCAGAACAATTCTCGGGTGCCGAAGCCTTAAAAGGCTGGTGCGGTGATGGAATTAGCGTCCAGAGTGACGGCGGTCTGGGCCAGGGCCCGACCGTTCAGGGTGGCACCGTTCTGGATCACGATGGCCGTCTTGCACAGCAGGATTCCCTTGAATTTTGAGGTCGTGCCGAGAGTGGTCTGGCCGGCGACCTGCCAGAAGACATTCTTCGCCTTGGCACCGTCCCTCAGGATGATCTGCTTCCCGGAGCTGATCGCCAGGGTTTGGGCGATCTGGAAGATCCAGACGTCGGTCGGGCTGCCCGAAAGGGTGACATCCGTGGGGATGGTAACGGTGCTGGACCACTTGTACAGACCCGGCCTCAGCGTCAACCCGCCGATATTTCCGGCACCCAGCTCAGTGTAGTCGGGCAACGTCCGTCCGGCAGCGTCGGTGTAGGCCGTCTCCATGTTGCTGACGGCCCGGGTCAGCGTGGCCGGGGTCGGTACGGCATAGTCGGCCGCATAGACCCGGCCGGTCACCAGGGATGAATTCGAAAAGGAACCCGAAGAATCCAAAACCAGCCCGAAGCCGGTGATGGCGGTGGCGGCGATCGGACTGACTCCGATTTTCCCGACAATGGAGGTCGTTCCCGTGGTCGAGATGCCGGACTTGGACAGAATCACGTAATTGGCGGCGGTTCCCAGGTTGACCGGTGAACGCGCCGGGGGCCTGTGGCTCAGCTGGGTCAGGCTCGGGTCGGCGTCGGAGGGTCCGACCAGGGTGGCCGCATTCTTCTGGCATCCGGCCATCATCAGGGCCGGCAGCAGCGCTGTCAGCCACAGCGCATTCCTGTTGAATCTTTGCATTTGCGTACCTTTCGAGGGAGGCGTTCAGGCGTTCTTGAAATCGCGAGGGTCGCTTGAAGGATGCTCTTGGTCATTGGGGAGATCGGATGGTTCCTTCGCCAGCCGGGCGCTGGCCGGAACCCCCACTCACAAGAGTCAACCAGCCCAAGTGTGCAAGTATCGTACCTACCCCGTAAGTCCATACGCACAAGGAGAAGCAACGATAGGACCGTCAACCATCGTGTCAAAATGACTTGAAATAGATCAAAAGGTGGAGATCAGCTCACGCCGCGACCCGGCAAAATGGTTACCGGGGTCACCCCTGCCAATTCGTCAAGACATCATCGTCAGTATTCCATGCCGCAATCGCCGGAACCGCGCCGTGCCAGCCAAGGCCAAGGCCGCGCGTTCTCTCCGCTTCGTACGGCTCGTGCCCGAGCGTTTGCCGAAGACTTTCGATCAGGGGCCCCAGCTCCCGCTGGTTTCCGGGATGAAGGATGAGTTTTACCTCTGTTCGAATCCCTTCGGCCGCGCCGAGAAGCTGCGCGGCCAGTCGGGGCCGAGCGGTGGCGGCTGCGAGATGGCTGAAGGCTTCACAGGAATGAATGAGGCCGTGGCGGTCGACCAGGTCACGGCGGATTTCCAGGGCCGTCGACAGCGACCCGCGCGCCTCCTCGAGACGGCCCTCACGGAACTCCAGAAGTCCGCGGTTATGGAGGGCGTCGGCGACCCGGCTGGTTTCGCCGAGCTTTCGGAGGATCGGGACGCATTCCTCCGCGTACTCGCGGGCCCGTTCGAGCTCGCCGAGCCGGATCAGAACGCCGGACAGATTGCTGAGCGAAACGCCGATGCCCCGGATGATTCCATGCTGTCGTCGGATGGACAGGCTCTCCTCGTAAAGTGCCAGTGATCGAGGGTCGTCACCCTCATTCATGGCGAGGTCGCCGAGGTTGTTCAGAATCGTCGCGATGGCCCGGGC
>JAWXBZ010000190.1:0-3477 GCA_034440375.1 Candidatus Eiseniibacteriota bacterium | reverse complement strand
GGGAAACCTGAGCCGAGGATGATGCCGGATTCGGTGGCGTTGAAGAGTTTTTTCGGAGTTCCCAGATTGAGCTTCTCCCCCATCCGGGTCGGGATCTCCATCAGCGTGCCGCGTTCCCAGTAGTAGAGGGCCTGGCCGTCCCGGCTCCAGAAGGGGAACTCGCCGACGCCCAGGGAAACCTGCTGCTTCTCGGCACCGTCGGGGAAGCGTCGCACGAAGGTGCGGTCCTCGCCTGATTCGTCGGACATGTAGGCCAGCCACCGCCCGTCCGGCGAGAACGTTGGGGCATTCTCGTTGGTCGTCGGGGAAGTCGTGAGGCGGATCGGCTCGGCTCCCGCCACCCGGTCGAGGCGCCACAGCACTTCCTGGCCGGAGATATCGCGATTGAAAACGATTGTCCGACCATCCGGTGAAAACGTGGGCCACGATCCCGCTGTACCGAGTGATCGTGGCACGTCGGAGCCGTCGACCGAAATCTCCATCAGGATCGGCTCGACATTTCCGTGTTCACCGTAGACGAGTTGGCGTCCCTGATCCGACCAGGTCGGAAAGTCCTCGTCGCCGGGGCCGGAAACGAGCCGTCGCCGTGTTCCGCGAGCAAGGTCCTGCAACCAGATATCGGAGTTGTCTTTCTCATAGGCCACAAGGGCGACGCTCGCCCCATCGGGGGAGAGCGCGGGAAGATCCAGCCCGCGCTGCGGCGGGCCAGCGACCTGCTCGATGCGACCATCGCGACCCAGCCAGACCAGCTCGCGCAGATTGTGCGAGGCGCTGAGAATGTATGTCAGGACACCGTCGATCGAGACGGAAGGGAAGGCGCCACCCGCCGCGACGAGAAAGGGCTCTCCGGTGATCTCGCGTTTCGCGTCCGAGAACGGAATCGCCATGATCTGACTGCGGCCGCTTTGGATGTTGAGCAAGAGGTGCCCGGTAGCTGAGTAGACGACGTTGTTGAGCCCCTCGAACTTTCCAAGATTTTTCCGCGAACCGTCGCGCGGCGACACCAGGACAATGGGATGCGGACCGACCTTTGCGTGCCCGGTGGTGATGATCCATTCGCCATCACCGAGTCGGTCCGGCAGGTGAAAGTCCACCTCCGTCGAGTCCGGCGCGAGGATCAGCCGCAGTTCGCCCCCCAGGGCGGATACTTCGTAGAGTCCGCCGCGAAAAAGGGCCATGACGATCTTGCCGTCGCGGCCCCAGGTGGCTCCGACGCATACACCGGCCCCGGGAATTTCGGTGAGGGGGATGACCTTCGATTCGGAGAGCGTTGCAATCCAGAGTTTGTTTTCCTTCGCGAAGCCGAGCTTCGAACCATCCGGTGACCAGAACGGCATTGAGGCGCCTTCGGTGCCCGGCACGACCACCGACTCGAAGCGCGCAAGCTCACGAATCCACAGTTGCGATCCGTTCCCAAAGACCACGCGTCGTCCGTCCGGCGATAGACTCGGGTGATTGAAGAATTCGCCCTTGAACTGGTCGGCGGGGATGGTGAATCGGCGCACTGATGCGGGTGGCTCCAAAGGGCCACCCAGGCGGCCGCCGGCGACCAACCCGAGCGCCACGCCCGCAACGCCGACGAGGAGCCAGGCCCAGGCAGGCGCGCGGCGGGAAGTCGGCCCTGCCGAAGCCATGTCCGGAGCCATCGCGAAGACTTCGGATAGCTGCAGACGCGCGTCTCCGATATCGCGCAGGCGCTCCCGCGCATCCTTGCGGAGGCAGCGGGCCAGTAGCTCGCGGAGGCGGGGGGGCGTGTTTTGCGGCAGCGCATCCCAATCCGGTTCGCGCTGCAGAATGCTCGCAATCAGGTCTGAGACAGTTTCTCCCTGGAAGAGCACCCGCCCCGTGAGACATTCGAACACAATGCAGCCGAACGACCAGATGTCGGTGCGCCGGTCAACGCTCTTGCCGCGCGCCTGCTCCGGGCTCATGTACGCGGCCGTGCCGAGGATGACACCCGCCTGCGTGGCGGCATAGGTCATCGTGGGTGAGGCCGACAGGCCCAAGTCCGAACCCGACCGATCGGTGGCGCCTGTCCTGGCCAGCCCGAAGTCGAGCACCTTCACCGCGCCCGAGGAGGTCAACATGATGTTTCCGGGCTTCAAATCGCGGTGGACCACGCCGCTTTCGTGAGCCGCCTCGACGCCGGCTGCAATCTGCTTGGCTGCCTCCAGTGTTTCGTCCAGCGGGAGTGCGCCTCGTGAGAGACGCGCTGCAAGCGTTTCTCCTTCGACGAGCTCGAGCACAAGATATCGCGCGCCCCCCACCTCCTCGAGCCCGAGAATGCCGGCGATGTTGGGGTGCGAGAGCGATGCGAGGATCCTGGCCTCGCGCTCGAAGCGGGCCAGCCGCTCTGGTTCCTGCGCGAACGCAACGGGCAGCGCTTTGATGGCCACCTCGCGACCGAGTCGCGTGTCCCGTGCTCGAAAGACTTCGCCCATGCCGCCGGCGCCGAGCGGCGCAACGATTTCATATGGGCCAAGGCGGGTGCCGGGGGTGAAAGTCATCTTGTTCTATCAGCCTGCTTGTCGGTCATTTCCGGAGCGGACTCGTGATTGAGTTGCATTTCCGCCTGTTCAGCGAAGTCGGGATTATATCGCACGCCAGTCCGCCCCGCGCTGCGGCTAGTACCGCCCCAAATCCGCCCCCACCGTCACCTCTCCGTCATACCCACCCTGCCGAACTCCCTGGATCAACTCCTCCTCGACGCCTCCCATCCAGACGACGTGATGAAGCAGCAGGAGCTTTGGGCGCGCCGCGGCGGCCAGTCGGCCGACCTCGATATCCGACGTGTGGAACTCCTTCATGTACTGAGGCCAGAGTTCGCCGCCGGGGCGGGGTTCGGGCTTCAGGCGGACCTCAGGGTACACCTCGTGGATCAATACATCGACGCCGCGGGACATCTCGAGGATAAGCGTACTGTAAGCGGTATCGCCGGAAAGGACGATGGATCGATCGGGCGTATCGATGCGATAGCCGTAAGCATGTCGCCAGTTGCCATGCGGAACCGGGATGGCCGTGACTTTGACGCCGGCGCTGTCATAAACAACCAGCGTGCGGGATTTCGGTGATGAACTGGAGTCGGGCGGCGTCGGGAGTTGGATTTCATGCACCTGCACCTGGTAGCCGCCCGGCGCTTCGCGTTCGAGGCCGTGGGTGCGAATTTCGATGTCTTCGCCCCAGGCGGCCAGAATGTGGTCGGTCATGGCCTTGAGGCCGGGCGGGCCATAGACCGGCATCGATTGTTGTCGGCCCATGACCCAACTCGTGAAAATGAGATCGGGATAGCCAAGCGTGTGGTCGCTGTGAAGGTGCGTGATGAAAGCGGCTTCGGCGCCCTTGATCGACAGTTTGGCGGCGGCCAACTGGCGCATGACCGCCGGCCCCGCATCGAATAGAAAGAGGCGATCGCCGACGGTGACGGCGGTGGCTGGGCCGGCCCGCTCGGGATTGGGGCGTGGGGTGCCGGTACCGAGG
>JAWXBZ010000189.1:0-10878 GCA_034440375.1 Candidatus Eiseniibacteriota bacterium | reverse complement strand
TCGCCGCCGCGACCGGAACTGGAAGCGCTGGGGCCCATACCTTGCGGAACGCCAGTGGGGCACCGTCCGCGAGGATTACTCGGCGGATGGAGCCTGCTGGGAGTACTTCACCCATGATCAGGCACGCAGCCGGGCCTACCGGTGGGGCGAGGACGGGCTCCTCGGCATCACCGATCGCGAATGCCGACTGGCCCTGGCCCTCGCCGTCTGGAACGGGCGGGATCCGATCCTCAAGGAGAGACTGTTCGGACTGACCGGTCCGGAGGGAAACCATGGCGAGGACGTCAAGGAGCTCTACTGGTATCTCGACGCCACGCCGACGAGTTCCTACCTGAAGGCCCTGTATCGCTACCCGACGGCCGCCTATCCCTACCAGGATCTGGTTGACGAGAATCGCAAGCGGAGTCGGCTCGATCCCGAGTACGAAATTCTCGACACCGGCGTGATGGATGACAATCGCTTCGTCGACATCATGGCCGAATACGCCAAGGCCGGTCCCGACGACATCCTGATGACGGTCACGGTGACCAACCACGGTCCGGAGGAGGCTGATCTCCACCTCCTGCCCACTCTCTGGTTTCGGAATACCTGGAGCTGGGGGCGGAGCGGCGAAGGCTACTGGGCCAGGCCGTCCATTCGAAAGGGACCGGGCTCGCGCCTCGACGCCGAACATGAAACCCTTGGAAAGATGGCGCTTGCCTACGGATCAGGACCCGACGGCAACCCGCCGGAGGTTCTGTTCACCGGGAATGAGACGAACGCAGCGCGGTTGTTCGGCGGGGCAAATGCGTCACCGTACGTAAAGGATGCCTTTCACGAACGGGTGGTCAACGGTCGATTGGATGCTGTCAGCCCGGACGGGGCCGGCACGAAGGCCGCACTCTGGTATCGGTTGACGTTGCCGGCCGGCGGGAGTTGTTCCATCACGCTGCGACTGACCGGCGCGACCGAGAAGGGCGGTCCGGCTTTCGGGAAGGAATTCCAACAGATCGTGAAAGCACGACGGCGTGAGGCGGATGAATTCTACGCTGCCGTACTTTCGAAAGATCTGAATGACGAAGAACGGTCGGTCAGTCGGCAGGCGGCGGCCGGACTGCTGTGGTCGAAGCAATTCTTCCACTACGTCGTGACGGACTGGCTCGAGGGCGACCCGGGCCAGGCAAGACCGCCGGACTCCCGTCGGTCCGGACGGAACGCCGGGTGGAGTCACCTCTTCAACCGCGACATCATCTCAATGCCCGATGGGTGGGAATACCCATGGTACGCCGCATGGGACCTGGCCTTTCACATGATTCCGATGGCCCGGCTCGACCCCGAGTTTGCCAAGGAACAGCTCGTCCTGTTCCTCCGGGAGTGGTACATGCACCCGAACGGACAGATGGCGGCCTACGAATTTGCCCTGGATGATGTGAATCCGCCGGTCCATGCGTGGGCCGCCTGGCGCGTGTACAAGATGACCGCGGTCCGTGGCCGGCGAGACCGGGTCTTCCTCGCCCGCTGCTTCCAGAAACTGCTGTTGAATTTCACCTGGTGGGTCAACCGGAAGGACGCCGACGGGCAGCACATCTTTTCAGGAGGATTCCTCGGTCTTGACAACATCGGCGTCTTCGATCGCTCGAAGCCACTCCCGACGGGCGGTCAGCTGGAACAGGCCGATGGAACGGCCTGGATGGCCTTTTACTGCACCACCATGCTGTCGATGGCGCTCGAACTGGCCCGAGACGACCCGGCGTACGAGGATGTGGCATCGAAGTTCTTCGAACACTTCGTGGCCATTTCCGACGCCATGAATCTCCTCGGCGGAAACGGCCTGTGGGATGAGGGCGACGGGTTCTATTACGACCAGATCCATGTCAAGGGGAAGTACGTGCCGCTCAAGCTGCGCTCGATGGTCGGCCTCCTGCCGTTGATCACCTGTGAGATCCTGGAAGACGAAACGATTGCGGCCCTCCCCGGCTTTCGAAAGCGCATGGAGTGGTTTCTGGCCAACCGGAAGGACCTGGTTGGCCAGATCTCGTACATGACGGCGCCGCCGCCAGCCGGGTCCGGAAAGGGCACGGCGCCACCGGCGCATCGCCACCGCCTGCTGGCCATTCCTTCAAGAGAGCGGCTTCTGAAAGTCGTTCGTTATCTGCTCGACGAGTCGGAGTTTCTTTCCCCTCATGGTCTTCGCAGCCTCTCGAAGACCTACGAAGCCAATCCGTACGTCCTCAGGTATGACGGCCAGCAGTTCGAGGTCGGCTATGCTCCGGCCGAGGGGGACACCGGCCTTTTCGGGGGCAATTCGAACTGGCGTGGACCCATCTGGTTTCCGGTCAACTGGTTGATCATCGAGGCCCTCGAGCGTTACCACCATTTTTACGGTGACGATCTGACCGTTGAGTTTCCCACCGGCTCCGGCCGACAGCTGAACCTCAAGGATGTGGCCTCCGAGCTGGCCCGCCGGCTCGGCTCCATCTTTCTGCCGGACGACAACGGGCGACGACCCGTGAATGGCGGGGATACCCGATACGCCGGGGACCCGGCCTGGAAGGACCTCGTTCACTTCTTCGAATACTTCCACGGAGACACCGGGCGCGGTGCCGGCGCCAGCCACCAGACCGGCTGGACCGCGCTGGTCATTCAATGCCTGGAAGAAACCGCCAGGCTCCGCGCAAAAACAGGTAGGACTTGATGTCGATCGAGTATCCTGACGGGCGATGAAAATCCTGATTTCCGGTCCCAACGGCCTGATCGGAACCTCATTGATGGCGCAGCTCCGGCGGGAAGGGCACGAGCCGGTTCCGCTGTCACGATCGCCCGGACCCGGGCGCGTCAACTGGGATCCCGGAGCCGGGCGCCTGGACACGGCGGAGCTGGCAGGCCTGGATGGCATCATCCACCTGGCGGGCGAAAACATCGCCGGCGGCCGGTGGACACCGGGCCGCAAGGAAGCCATCCGGTCGAGCCGCATCGAGGGAACCCAACTGCTGACCCGGGCGGCCGCAGCACTTCGGCCCCGGCCCTCCTTTTTTATCATGGCGTCAGCGCAGGGCTTTTACGGTGATCGCGGCGACACGGTGCTCGATGAATCGTCGCCGCCGGGAACCGGCTTCCTGGCTGATGTCTGCCGGGAGTGGGAAGCCGCCGCCGATCCGGCTCGCGAAGCCGGCATCCGAACCGTGGCACTCCGAATCGGCCTGGTGCTGTCGCCCCGGGGAGGCGCACTCCGGGAGATGCTCCTGCCGTTCCGACTCGGCCTGGGCGGGCCGTTGGGAAACGGGCGCCAGTACTGGAGCTGGATCACGCTCGACGACCTCGTGGCCGCCTTCGATCACGTCATCCGAACGCCGACCCTTGAAGGCCCCGTCAACGGCGTCACCGGCTCGGTGACCAATCGCGAATTCACCCGGACGCTGGCCGGTGTCCTGGGGCGTTGGACATTTCCGCCCGTGCCGCGCTTTGCCCTCCGACTTCTGCTTGGCGAGATGGCCGACTCCTTGCTCCTGGCCAGCACCCGAGCGGTACCGCGGCGCCTCACCGAGTCGGGATTTCGCTGGTCCGATCCGGAACTTCCGCCGGCGCTGCGACGACTACTCGCGAGGGAGGCGGCCTGCTAAGATGCAGGCCATGGAAAATCTCTACAGTACGGCCCTGCTGATCCATCTCATCGGATTCGCTGCATGGGCCGGTGCCGGTCTGGCGCAGCTCCGGTTCATGGCCGCCTCGCGCTCACCGGGGATTGAACCGATCCTGCGTGACCAGTACGAGAGACTGAGCGCGCTCCTCGCGACGCGCGTCGAGATCGTGGCCGCCGTCCTGTCGATTGCCAGCGGGCTCGCCATCCTCTATCTCCGGCCGGGCCTCATGAAGAATCCGGCCATGCACACCAAGTTGACGATGGTCGCGCTGCTGCTGGTTCTGTCACATCTCGAGATGTTCAATGCCCGACGCATCGTCCGGCTGCGCAAGGAAGGTGGCGATACGGTCCGGATCAACGACCGGAAGAGCCGCCACGAGGCGTATGGCCGAATTGGCGGACTCCTGGTCCTCGGGATCCTGGTTACTGTCACCTTTTTCATCCGTGGATAGGCGGGTCGTGCGTCGATGAAGTGCCCGTTCCGCGTTGGTGCCACCATCTATCTCCGGCCGATCGAGCCGGAAGATGCCCCACGGACCACGGCCTGGGTCAACAACTCCGACGTGACCCGCACGCTCGAGATCTGGCGCCCCATGACGCTGGCGGAGGAACTGGCCCATCACGAGCGCATCAGCCGGAGTCGGGCCGACCTGGTTCTCGGCATTGCGCTGGTGGCCGACGACCGTCTGGTTGGGGTGACCGGACTTCACCAGATCAACGAGAAGGACCGGCATGCCGTTTTCGGCATCGTCATCGGCCAGCCCACCGATTGGGACAAGGGGTACGGCACGGAGGCCACGCGCCTCATGACCGACCTGGCCTTCGAGACGGTGAACCTGAACCGCGTCATGCTCCATGTCCACGAGTACAACGAACGCGCCATCCATGCCTACGAAGCAATCGGCTATCGGAAGGAGGGCGTTCTACGCCAGCATCACTACTGGGGCGGCCGGCACTGGGACACGATCGTGATGGCCATGCTGCGCGAGGACTGGGATGCGAGCAAGCGGGACGGAACGCCGGCTACTCCTCGGAGTATATGAGTTCGCAAATCCGGCTCAGTTCGTGGCAGTCCTCGTCGTTCAGCCGGGTGGCCAGTTGAGCCATCAGCCCTGAAATGTGCGGCTGGAGTTCCAGCAGCAGGGTCAGCCCCGCGGGAGTGATATGCGTGACCGAAAGCCGACGGTCCGTGTCCGACCGGGTTCGAACAACCAGGCCCCGCGATTCCAGCCGATCAATAAGACGGGTCACGTCGGGAGCCCGCTCGACCAGCCGCTCCTGGATCTCGTGGCGCGAATACCCTTCGGCCGGTCCGCCTCTCAATATCCGAAGGACATTGAACTGAGTATTGCTGATGTCATGGACGACGCAGAGACGGTTGACCCGCTCGCGCACATGTCCAGCCGCCACCAGGATGTTGAGAATGGCTTCCTGAACCGGACTTTCGAAACGGCTCTGTTGGATCCGATTGCGAAGCGTGTCACCCATGGCCCGTTAGCATAACTCTTTCCGGCCCCCGGCTCCCCCCGGACTCAGGGGAGTTTGACGAGCCGGACCGTCCGCATCACCCGGCCCACCCGGACGCGGGCCCAATAGAGCCCCGGGGGGGCGTCGGCTCCATCCTTGCGATGGCCGTCCCAGGCGAGCAGGTGGGCCCCACCACCGAGGAGTCCGGCATATCCTTCGCTGATGCGGCGCCCCTGGACGTCGACGATGATCCACGATACCTCGCTCGGACCGGGTAGTTCGAGCGCCAGCCCGAGCTTGCCTCGAAATGGATTGGCCAGCGGCGCCAATCGAACCTCGGCGTCCGCAGCGTTCAACCGGTCGGCAACGACATCGCTGGTCCCGATGACCACCGAATCGGCGGCCATGTTCACCGGCGCGGCCCGACCGCTGGCCACCCAGCTGTCGTAAAGCGTCTGCCCGGCGTTGTTGGTGCTGTTTTCGTCCCGCAGGAACTCGACGTACTCCTTCGAAGTCGACTGGTACCTGAGCGTCGCCACCACCTTGCGGGTGGCGAGCGGCAGCGCATACACGCCGCTGTCCCAGTTCTGCCCGTCCGGATAGCGAGGCATCGGATGCCCCGACTCAACCGGGCGGGCGCCAAATGCCAGAAACGCGGCGTTGGTGAATCCGGCCGGTGGGATGCGGTTGTCCTTGTAGATCGTGTCGTTCAGGACGAAGTGAAACGAGGGACCTGGAAGCAGGCCGGCCAGTGCGGCGATCGGTGAGGTCAGCCCCAGCTCGATTTCATAGATGCGGGCCGCGGGGTCATGAGTCAGCACGCCCGTGGCCGCGTTGTAGGCACCGGACTCATAAATGATGGCACCGACGCCATTGTAGGCCACCAGGTGGATCCACATGCGACGCCCCTCCGGGTAGCCGGTCGGCAGCTTGTGACCCGTCCGATTGGTAACAGTGACCGTGGCCGTGAGTCCGCCACCCACCACGCTCAACTCAATGTCGAGGACCGCTGCCTTCGCCAGCATGGCCCGGGCCCGGGTGGCCGCCGCGGCCAGCGCCACCGCGTCGACCTCACCCGGGTACAGTCCGGCGATCACGCCGGGCATCCAGGCATTGCCGCCGGTGAAATCGTGGAATCCCAGGTCATTCCGGGTTGGCGCATTGACGTTGTTGCACCCCTTTCCCACCACATCGGCCATGTGACAGTCCTGGCAGGTCGAAACGATGCCGGAAGGCAGGGCTCCGGCGAATTCGGGCGCGTAAACACCGGCCGGAAACGAACTCGCGGTCCATTCGCTGTAGGTTCGCTCGATCGGCTGATGAACCGACGACTGAACGGACCCGGGTTCGTCATCGAACGGGCCCGGTGCGTAGTCATCGTCGGCAACCCGCTCGTACACGGGATTGGAGACGTCGTGACAGGTACCGCACAGGGCCGAGGAACGCGTGAAGGCGGCGGCCAGTCTGGGGTGGGGCGAGGTGGTCGCGTCCGTGTAGGGGCCGCGTTTTCGGTTGTTGGTGTCGATGACGTACTGACCGTTGGAGTAACCGGTTGGGAGGTCAGCCGGGGGGAGCGCCGACAGGACCGCCAGATCTTCCGGTGGGCTGACGCCCGGCTGGTAAACGGGATCGACCATCCGGTGGCAGTGATCGCAGGAAACACCGTCCCGGTCGGCAGCGATCAACGACGAGCCGTCCGTCGGCTGGCTCCGCCCCTCCACCCACCCGAACGGCGAGTGGCACCGGATGCACATGTCCCCCGAGGAAGGCGCATCCTGGTTGGCGATAGCCAGGCAGGCGTAGAACAGGGGATCGCGGCCCGCCTGGGCCATCATGGAGCCCTTCCAGGCATGTGCGGGCTCGGCAGCCGTGTCGTAGCCGCCATGACAGGTCTGGCAATTGCTGCTCCGGGTGAACCCGATCAGGCCGAACGGTTGCGTTCCGGGCATCCGAAAGTCGCGCAGCGTGGTCGGAATCCGTCCACTCACCGCGGTAATCGCAAACACGTTGTTGCTAATGTCCTCGCCCAGGTTGTTCAGGGCGTCCCGGGCCACAACGCGCACCCGCGCCTGACCCGTGGGCGTGTGGTGCACGCCCCAGCTGAACGAACCGGAATTACTGAGCCCCCGGGCGATCATCGTCCAGGCGGCGGCGTCGGATTCCCGATAGAAGAGGTCGATGCTCGAAACGCCATCGTCATCGGTGGCGACCCAGGTGACGGTCTGCAGCCCCTCGCCCGGCCAGCTCTGGCCACCATTGGGCGAAAGGACGGTCACGGCCGGCGGCGTGGCGTCAACCCGCACCGGTGCGAGAGTGCTGCCCGCCACAGTGATGAAAAGCGCGGCAAGGCCGGACCGGCTGAAGCCGAATACGGCGGGCCCGTATGTCGGCTGCCGCACTCTCCAAATCACGATTTCCCTCGTGCGATTCGAATCAGGCTTTCCATATGATCCAGGTAGCGGGCCAGGGCCCGGCTGCCAGCCGGTGTGATGCGAAATTTGGTTCGCGGTACGCGGCCCGCAAATTCCTTGAGGCAATCGAGGTAGCCCGCCTCCTCAAGGCGCCGGGCATGCACGCTCAGGTTGCCATCGGTGGCTCCGATGACTTCCTTCAATTCGTTGAAGGTAATCAATGGCCGGACGGCCAGGGTGCTGAGTATTTTCAGACGCAGTCGTTCGTGTACCAGGGGATCAATGTCCGGCTTGCCCGGACCCGCCACGAGTTGCGGCGCGGGGGATTCCAGGGGTCGTCCCTCGCGGCGTCGGGCCCTCTCAGCCGCCATGACGCCCCGCGATCAGGGTTCCGAGGAGGAGGTGCAGACCACCGAAGCCGAGGGCCATCATCAAATCCGGCGTGGGAGCGGCGCGTTGGATGTCGGTCACCTGTCAAGGCTGGGCTATTTCCACCCGCGCCGTCAAGAACTTTGTCCTACAAATTGGGACGTCCCTGTCGGCAGCCCGGGATTCCCGTGTTACGCTGCCTTTGGTCGCCGCTTTTCATTCGATTTCTTACCGCAGGAGGCAGCTCATGAAACACATCTATCGAAGCCTGACCCTGGCCGCCGCGCTTGTGCTGACACTGGCCGGCGTCGGCATGGCCCAGACGAATTTCGTCATCTTGCTGGACGGAGCACAGGAAGTGCCCCCGGTGGCCACGCCGGCCTCAGGAAGCGGCACGGCGGTCCTCAACGCCGCGCAGACTCAACTCACCGTCAGCTACAGTTTCTCCGGGTTGATCGGCACGCAGTCAAATCAGCACATTCACAACGGTGCCGTCGGCGTTGCGGGCGGGGTCTCCAAGAACCTGCCGCCCGGAAGCCCGGTCATCGGATTCGTCTGGACATCGAGCGACGGAACCCAGCCACTGACGCCCGCCCTGGTGACGGAGCTCCTCGCGGAGCGGTTGTACGTCAACATTCACTCCACCTTCCGGCCGGGTGGTGAAATTCGCGGCCAGCTGCTACTTGAGCAGGTGGGCACGGAGTCTGTGTCCTGGAGCCGGATCAAGAATCTGCTTCAGTAGGCACGATCGAACAAGGTTACGCGCGCGGCCGCCGGGTGACGGAGACGTTGCTCAGGCGGCCGCGTCTTTTTTCTGCGCGGCCGCCACGCCCGGCACCGGCAGGATGATATGGAAGACCGCGCCGCCCCGGTGCGAGGACGATACGCCGAGACGGCCACCATGGTCCTGAACGATTCCGCGGCTGATCGAGAGGCCAAGCCCGGTTCCCTTTCCGGCATCCTTGGTCGTAAAGAAGGAGCGGAAAATCTTGGAGCGCAATTCCAACGGCACGCCCGGCCCGTTATCGCGCACGCGCGCCACCACGTAGCGTCCGCCGAAGCGCCTCCCGGTGCTGAGCGTGATCCTGGCATCCACCCGCCCATCCATGGCGTCACGGGCATTCGACATGAGGTTCGTAAAGACCTGCTGGAGCTGGTTGGCGTCTCCGAGGATCTGCGGCAGGTCGGGGTCCAGCTCGCTGTCGATCCGGACCCGGTGCTTGCGGAATTGGGCGGCGAGAAACACGGTCGTCTCGTCGATGACCGCGTTGACACTGATTGGCTCCTGATCAAACTGGCTCATCCGGGCGAAATTCTTGAGTGACGACACGATTCGCGTCATGTGATCGCACGACTGCACGATTCGGGTCAGGTGCGACCGATTGGGGTCGTCCACCGTCATTCGCACCAGCGCCAGCTGGGCAAACCCTTTCAGGCTGGTCAGCGGCTGCGCCAGCTCGTGGGCCACGCCCGCCCCCAGTTCTCCAAATGCCACCATCTTGCCGGCCTGGATCAACTGGGCGTGCATGTCCCGGAGGTCGCGGTTGGTCTGTTCCAGCATCTCCGTGCTCTTCAGGAGATGGTGGTGGCTCTCCTCGAGTTCATAGGTTCGCTCCATGAGCCGCTGATTGTATTCGCCGAGCTGGCGATGACTTTCCTCGAGGCCCGCGCTCATCTGGTTGAAGCCCCGGGCCAGATTCTGCAGTTCCTCGGCCCCCTCTTCGGGGACCCGCGCCGCGTAATCGCCGGCCGCCACCCGACGAGCGGCGCGAGAGAGAGCGTCTATCGGGCTCGTGAGCTGCCGGGAAGCACGGAACGAGAGCAGGATGACCACGACAACGGCCCCGAGCCAGAGAACGAGCAAGGTCTGACGCACCGAAGCGACAATACCCAGGGCTTCGTCAAGCGACGAGTGCAGGACGTAGGCCCCGATTGTTCGCCCCGCGGGATCTTCGATCGGGGTCCAGAGTGTGAGGAAGCGCTCGTCGGCCAGATTCAGCTCCACCGGCGGCCCGCTCAAGGCCCCGAGCTTCGGTGAGCGGCGCACCAACTCGAAGAGATCATCCTCCCGGATCCGGTCGGCGGTTCCGCAGCAGCGTGCGAGGGGACGGCTCTTGCCGACGATCGACACCTCGGTGTGAGTCATGCGTCGAACCCGCGCGGCCAGATCGTCATCCAGGCGGCGGCCGATGGTCAGTCGCCCGAATTCCACTCCTCCGGCCACGACGGGAATCATGCTGACCTGTTCGATCTCACCATCCACTTCGATGGCCCCAGAGCCGGCGCCGGATTCGGCCACGCGGCGCTCCAGATCGTGAAATCCCTCACCGAGATCCCTCTTGGCGAGCCGATGATCGGCCCGGAAGGCCAGTATCAGGTTGTCATCCCGGTCCGTCAGCGCGATGAAGTCGAGATCGAGGTGATCCATGATGTCCCTGGCCACCGGCTCGATCGTGGCGATCTGTTCGAACTGGGCCGGACGCGACGCGTCCGGATCGTAGACGGCCGCCGACGCCTTGAAATATGGCAGTTCGGCCACCAGTGCCGCTGACTGCTCGAGTTCCAGCTGCCACTGTCGGCGAATTTCGTCGAACGACTCGCGGGCAGCCAGAAGCCTGGCGTTCAACCCCTGGACGGCCTCGTGGCGCAATCGTTGTTCGACCACCAGAAAGGTCAGCGCCGCGAACGGCACCAGCACCGCGCACAACAGCACCAGGATGCGGTGCCGCAGCTGAAAAGTGGTCACGGGTGTCACCTTCCGGCGATTGTCAGTTCGAGTGGCGCCGATTCCAATCCGATTTCGACGGTGTCGATCCGGATCGGGTCGGTCAGCGGTTCGTGCCAGACGAAAATGTCGTAACGCCCCGGCGGTACGTTGGTAATGGCGAAATTTCCCTCAGGCGATGCCGCGGCGGTCCACGGCGACGGGCTGACCAGGACATAGCCCAGCATGCCGGGATGGATCTCGCAGAAAAGTCGCACCAGCCCCGGCGTGTTGAACGTGACCGGCCG
>JAWXBZ010000188.1:0-5175 GCA_034440375.1 Candidatus Eiseniibacteriota bacterium | reverse complement strand
GGCGTCCTTGTCGTCGTCGGAGTAGAAACCGGTCAGGCGAATCGGACCGATCGACGCCTCCGCGGCTCCGCCTTTCAGGGCTGACTCGTCGCTCCGCGAGATGTCGCCACGAACACCGATCGGTCGCACGTTGAAGCCGATGCCGTTTCGGCGGGCCTGGAAAAAGTCGGTGTTGTCCATCACCAGTCCCTGCCCGAACGCAAGCCGGAAGTTGCCGACGTAGGCGCGGTGCAGTGTGAGGACGCCGAAATGCTGGTTATCGATGCCGGCATACCACTTGAGCGTTTCGGACCAGTCCGTCTCGCCCAGATTCCGGTGGGTGACGATGCCGGTCTTGACTTCATTTCCAAGTCGAAAACGGAGCTTGGTCGTGGCGTATGGATTTTCCTGGTCCACGTTCAACCGGCCGAACAACGTGTTCTGGTCAAAGTTTTCAAGCTGTCTCGGATCCACAATGAGGGGATCGGTGGTTCCGGCCAGCTGATCGAGCAGGATGTCCTCGTCGTCCAGCTCGTAGGGCGTGTTGTAGAGGCGAATCTGTGCATCGCCGGCGAACTTCCACCGATTCACCGAACTATCGCCGAAACGAACGAAGTCGCGCAGATTCCGATAGCCCCAGTAGGACAGGCCGGGGGTCCGCCGCAACTCCTGGGTGGTTTCATACGGTTTCTCCCGGCGACCGAGCAGGATGGCCCTGGCATCGACCGGTGACACATTCTGTATTCCGACCAGTGCGAAATAGTCCATGTCGTTGACATTGCGGGGTTGGCGGAGCAGGTCGATATACTCGTCGACGAGCCCTTCGCTGGCGCCTTCCTGCGCCAGGAGGCGCTGGGCCGCGTCGTAAATCGCCTCAAGCCGTTCGTCATCCTCCGAGTCGACCTGGATGGCGAACCTGGGCTGGACAATGACCCGGTCACGCAGAGCCACGAAGGCCTCTGACGTCATGCCGGGCACCAGAAACAGGTCGTAGACGCTGGTGAAAAAGTCGGTGTAGGTCCGGTGTTCCCAGATGGCCCTGGCCAGTTCCGCCGAGATCGGGAGTGTCTCGATCTCCGGGAGGGTGGCCCGATTGATCTCGACGGCATCGGGAGCTGCCGCGGCATACCGGGCAAGCCCTTCCGCCTGCGCCAGTACCGACGGCGGCATGACGCCGCTTCCGGCCAGGAAAAGGCCAATCAGCAGAGTCACCCGGACCACCGGCCTCGGCCGGGGATTCAGGAGTCGCACGCCTACTCCTCCCCGCCGGTCAGCGCGGCCGGGGTCAGCGACAGGCCGACCTGGTGGGAGTCGTCCAACGGGCCGGGACCGGTCGAGAAGCCATAATCGAGCCGAAATCCCTTCCAGTTGATGCCCATCCCCGCCGCGAACAGGCCGGGATCGGTGGCGATGCCGGTACGAAAAGCCAACCATTCGACAAACTTGAATTCGGCCCCGCCGCGAAAGCGGGGCTTCTGCCCGAGTTCCGTGTCCAGATCGAAGGTCGTCAGCACATCCGGATACGGGTAATAGGCAATACCACCCGTCACCCGCCGTGGCAGATCGTCCACGTCGACATCGCCGAGGGTCGGATTATTGATGTTGCGGGCGATGAACCCGACCGAGGTTCGATTGCGGACCGTGACCCTGGCCGAGAGATCGAGCCCCACGGTGGTCGCGGAACCCGGATCAACGTTGTTCACGCTCGGCCCGAAGTTCTGCGAGTAGAGATTCAGGGCGTAACCAATTGAGATCGCCGTCGATATATCCTCACTGAGCTGAAATCCGTGAGCCAGTGAAATCGTGTTCTGTTCGTCAAGGCTCTGATCCTGAAAATCGGTGGCCAGACGCCGAAATCCGATCCCCACTCCGCCGAGCTTCCCCGGCAATTTTCCGCTGAGGCCGGCCGACCGGAACTTGATGTACGACTCCCCGTGTGGTTCCAGCGTGGTGACGCCAAAATCGAGATCCCGAGTCATGGAAAGCGCGGCCGGGTTGTGCCAGGTGCTGAGCCAGCCCAGGTGGACTCCGGTGGCCGCCCCGCCGATGCCACGCGCCCGCGGGTCGTTTTCCAGTGCCTCGAAAGCGGCTTGAGCCGGCCCGCCACACAGGCTTGCGAACAGCATCGCGGCCACCGGCAGCATGACGGACACGGGCCGGGTAAATCGTGACATCAGCGTGCTCCTCTTGTCATCGGGTCGGGCCATGGTCAGTTCCTCTCCAGGCGGCGCGCCACGACGATGGGGCCGGTGAAACTACGAACATGACCCTGTTCGTCGCGTGTCTCAAGGTGAGCGATGTAGGTGCCGGCGGGCACGAGCATCAGTTCCTCGTCCCGGCCGTCCCATGACGTCACTTTCTTCGTCGCCAGTACCTTTTGCTCATCGAGTATGACCCGCACCTCGCGCCCCTCCAGGTCGTAGATTCGAAGGAACTGCCAGATCCCGATCTCCACATCGATTGTGATCGGATACGATTCGCCGATCGTCGGGATGAAGGTTTGGGCCACGAGCTGCAACGCCCCCTCCGACGGCACACTGATGGTGGCCGTGGTGGTGGCCGTATTCGTGCCGCCCACCGATCCGGTTACCGTCAGGCTGACCGTGTAGGTGCCCGGCGCATCGTAGGCATGGCTGACGACACTGCCGCCCGCCGTCTCGCTGTCACCGAAATTCCAGAGATACGAGGTGATTGTCCCCCCGGTGGCCGGCGTCGACTGCGATCCGTTGAACGAAATGGCCTGACCGACCGCGGCCCGGAAAGGGGCTCCGCTGATGAACGCCCTGAGCATGCCCGGCGGCGGTGGTGCGGTTCCCTTGACGAAAGGAGGCGCGGCCGGATTCGAGGCGCTCCAGGTGGTCGCCATATTCTCGCTGGTTTCGTCCCGACCCCCGACGCCGTTGCCACCGGTGGATCTCTGAGTTCCTTCGCTGAAACTCTCCCGGCGTAACGCATTGCCAAAGGCGTGGGCGTTGGTACCGTCCGCGGGCGGGAAGAAGTTCTGGCTGGTCACCGGTGTATCCGCCGCGTAACTGGACGGAGCCGAGTCCGCATCCGGGCCATCCACCGAAACGCCCGTCTTGATATTGAAATAGCGGTACTGGGGAGTGCCACTCCCGTTGTCACTCCCCCAGACGAGGTAGTCGACATCGGTCACCAGGTCCGACGCCTGGTCCCAGTAGTAGATCGAGACGCTCTCACCGCTGTTCGTGAGTCCATGCGCACTGACCCCGGCAGCCGTTGGCGGCACCGAACCGGCAAAGGCCTCACGCATCGTCGGGACGGTCGCGTCGTCCGTGATTCCCGCGGCCACGATTTCGAAATGCGGCTTGCGGGAGTAGGCCCGGACATACGCGTCGCTACCCTGGATCGCCACGACGATCGTGTCTCCCGCCGCGATGGAGGCGCCATCCGGGAAGCGGACATGCCAGTCACTGAAAGCCCCGCCGCCGCTCGAAGCCTGGTTGCGCTTCGTGGGATCGGGGATGTTCCAGTAGCCCTGGTTCGTGAAAATGGCATCCGTCAAATAGTAATTCGACAGATTGACGGCCGCGGCACTTGGGTTATGAATTGCCACATACTCCTGATCGGTGCCGAGAACCGCAACCGACTGCAACAGGAGCTTGGTCGCCGACGATGGTGGCGGCGGTTCGCCACTGGTCACCGTGGCCGTGCTCGTGGCGGAGTTCATCCCGCCTCCCGAACCAGTCACCGTCAGGGTCACCGTGAAGGACCCCGCCGTGGCATACGTGTGCTGGGGCATGGCCCCGGTGCCCGACTGGCTGTCGCCGAAATTCCAGCTGTAGGCGGTGATCGTCTCGCCGGTTGCCGGGGTGGAACTCGAACCGTTAAACGTGATGGGCTGGTTCACCGTGCCGGAGTAAGGTCCGCCCGCCCGGGCGGTCAGCAGCTGTGGGACCGGAACGCCGCCCTTCACGAAGGGGGGGGATGCCGGGTTGGACTTGCTCCAGGTCGTCGCCAGGTTTTCGCCGGTCTCGTTCCGCCCGCCGACGCCGTTGCCGCCGGACGTTGGTTGCGTCCCCTCCGTGTAATCATCCCGGCGGAAGGCGTTTCCGAAGGTGTGGGCCTGGGTGGGTTCCGACGGCACGATGAACGACTGGTTCGCCACCGGGGTGTCGGCCTGGTACGCCGAGGCGGTTGCATCGGCATCGGGGCCATCCACCGTGACGCCCGTCTTGATATTGAAGTAGCGATACTGGGGAGTGCCACTTCCACTGTCGTTACCCCAGACGACGTAATCGATATCGACAACGAGGTCCGACTGCTGATCCCAGTAGTAGAGTGAGACGCTCTCGCCGGAGTTCGTCAGGCCGTGGGCGGTCGTGCCACCGGCGCTGGCCGGTACGGAGCCGGTGAAGGCCTCCCGCATGGTGGGCACCTCGGGGTCATCCGTTATCCCGGGGGCCACGACCTCAAAGTGAGGCTTTCTACTGTAAGCCCTTACAAACGCAGCGCTTCCCTGGACCGACACAGCCACGGTATCTCCGGCCGCGATCATCGCCCCCGCTGGAAACCGAACATGCCAGTCATTGAACGTACCGCCGCCGCTGGACGCCGAGTTCCGCTTGGCCGGATCCGGCAGGAACCAGTAACCCTGATTCGTGAACAGCGCGTCGCTCACGTAGTAATTCGATAGATCCACCGCGGCGTTCGTCGGATTGTAGACGGCCACGTATTCCTGGTCCGTGCCGAGAATACAGACGGACTGAAGCAGGAGCTTGGCCGGGGTCTGGGCGGAAGAAGAGGCAGGCAGGACGGCAAGAAGCAGGGCCGCGAACGGGATGAGGACGCCGAGCCGATGCTGCGCCGCCCTCCGCGGACAGGAAAACCTCATGATTCCGAACCTTTCGGGCGCAAACGGCCCGGGGGACGGGATGTTGGACGCAGGACCAGATCCCCCCATGGTTCTGGTCGAGCGCCCCGCCGCGTATCTAATGTGGCGGGATGCCGGCCCTGACAAGGCCGGGTGGTGTCGGGGGGGATGCGGCCTTGTGGCAGCCGGGCACCGCGCTGTCGCCATCCCCGACAGGCGGCGCAATATAACAACCCCCCCGGTGCCTGTCCACCTGATGCCACTTATCGCGGTCTCGACCCCCGGTCCGCCGGCTCGCTCCTCCCCCGGAAATTAGATGGAAAGTCGGCCGTTCGGGGACTAAACTGTGTAGCAATCAGATT
>JAWXBZ010000187.1:0-17544 GCA_034440375.1 Candidatus Eiseniibacteriota bacterium | reverse complement strand
GGGGGCTACGGTGCGGGGGGGAGAGTTGACGTCGTCGAGACACGCGGTGAAAGGATAGTGAGGTGGTGAGGGAGAGCACCAGTGGCAGGACACTGGCTCAGGACATGTCAGTCATCGCCAACTACCCGTTCCTGAGGCGGCGATCAGGGGGTGAAGGGTGCAATGTCAAATGTCAAGCGGTTTACACGTCGTGAGTCGCCCTCGTCGGAAGGATTCGGCACGCTTGGCCTTTCGAATCAGCGCTATTCTCCCACCCGTACTCTGGTGGCCCCTACTGGCTCTGCAAAGACCACAACATGTCTCTTGCCGCACGCGCCACCGCCGAGTCGGGATAAGAACAGAGATCACCAAGCCGCAGTGAGTCGGGCTCGACACGGGTCCTCCCGGCGATGACGTCTATCGATCTTACCTCCGAAAACATCCTGTAGTAGAGGCGATCGCCGCGGGGATCAATCAAGATTATTGAATTGGACATGATCCCCTCGTCGGTCACGGTTCCGAGGACGTCTCCAGCCGGCGACACGAGCGTCATGATCCAGCGATATTGCGATTCACCGTCGTCGCGCTCCGGGAGCGACTCCCGCCCCCACAAGACTATCAAGTTGCCCGACACGGATGTCCCAACGCCTTCGTAGCGTGATTCCACCCGCGTGCGCCACATTTCCCCTCCCTCGAGCGAGACGCAAACGAGGACCTGTGAATCGTCAGCTGTCGATTTCGACCGTTCCCAGCCAAACGTTTTTTCCTGGAGGAAGAGCATGCGATGCGTCTTCGGCAGAAACGTCGCGTACGAAAATCGGGCGTAGGTGTTGGGCCCGAATGCATCTTGAGCATCGAGCTCCCAGCTCCCGATCACGCTCCCCAGTGAGTCGACCCAAGTCACGTGAATACGACCATTGCTGACCGGCCGGCCATACGCGTTCAAGGAGTCGGAATGCCGGTATTCCATGAAGCAGGAAACCAGATCGTCGGAGATCTTTGCATCCTCGTCGAGGCTGACCGGACGATTCCAGCGGATCGTGCCGTCCGGATTGAGCAGGCAGGCGCGCGCACCGATCGGGGGCAACTCTGTCCCGGGACGACATCCCCAGGTGAGCAAGTAGGCGTTCACGTTTGGCGGTTGACAAACCCTGGCCACTGGCCACGTGCACCCCTCAGGCCACTGAAATCCAAGGGCACCCATGATCGCGCCGGTGGGGTGCTCGACCCAGGTCCTGGAGATGAGTGAGAGATAGTACGGGACCAGTTGGGGTTGCGGCCCGGGTTGTGCCAGACATGGGGAAACACTCAGGATGATCAGGGCGAGAGCCAACCTGAACGCTGACATGGTCAAGCCGCACCCTCCCCGAGTTGGACAGGCCAGCCATGCGCGAAGCTTTCGCGTCCGCAGTCCAACAAGTTCATGCCTCCCGGGAAACTGATGAGTCGAGGGGGCCCCTTGTTCCCACGAGCGCCAGGAGGTGGTTGTTCTCAGGCGCCGGTAAATCACCGCACGTTGCCTACCGCGGCGGATCGTCCCCCAGATCCATATCCGCCCCGTGTTGGTCCGCACCAACCACCGGTTTTTTAGTTCGCAAAAGCCTCGCCAACAGTCGTGCACAGGCGTTCCAGCGCAACAGCGCCTCGTCGTTGCCGGGCTGGCGCCGTGCCTCTGCCATTTCGAAGAAGACCATCGCCTGCTCAATCCAGTCCGCGATCAGGTGATGCGGGGCAGCGCGATGCTGAAGCGCCAGCGCCCAGCGCTCCACGACCAGCCCTTCGTAATAGGCTCGGGCATAGTCGCCGTCCAGCTTCGGCACGAGTGCCAGCGCGTCGACATGCGCCGCGTCGGCCGCGTCGTCGGTGAAGCAATCGGTGAGGGCGAGCAGCAGGAGGACCGAGGCCTCCTGGTGATCCGGAACGACGGCCAGGATGTCCCGCGCGATGCTCTCGGCCTGGCGGGCCTGGTTCAACAGTCGATAGCGCTCGGCGCGGGCCAGGGCGGCCGGAATGGCGTCGGGGCTTATGCGCTTCAGGTTCATGACGAGCGTTGCTTCCGCGGGGTGGTCGGCACTCGCCGCGCGGTCGGCACTCGCCGCGCGGTACAGCCCCCCGACAGGCTCACCCCTTCTTCCCGCGGACGGCGTTCAGGATCCGGCCCAGCACGTCGTAATGCCGATCGGCCACCCGCTCTTTCAACGAAATGATGGCGTTGTCGGTAATCGTGATCGACTCCGGGCAGACCTTCGTGCAGCACTTGGTGATATTGCAGAAACCGAGGCCATGCGCATCCTTCAAATCGTCGGTACGATCCTCGATATCCAGCGGATGCATCTCCAGCGCCGCCGCGTACACGAGAAAGCGCGGCCCGATGAATTTGTCGTGGAGATGGTGATCGCGCAGGACATGGCAGACGTCCTGGCACAGGAAGCATTCGATGCACTTTCGAAATTCCTGCACCCGCTCGGTGTCGCGCGAGTCGATACGCCAGGTGCCGTCGGGATTATCCGGCGGGCGCGGCTTGAACGGCTTGATCCTTTTCTTGACCTCGAAATTCCACGACACGTCGGTGACCAGGTCCTTGATCAGCGGAAAGGCCCGCATCGGCTCCACGGTGATCGGCTGCGAGGTGTCGAGTTCGTCCATCCGGGTCATGCACATGAGGCGCGGCTTGCCGTTGACCTCTGCGGAGCAGGAGCCGCACTTCCCCGCCTTGCAATTCCAGCGGATGGCCATGTCGGGTGCCTGCTCGGCCTGGATCTTGTGCAGGACGTCGAGGACCACCATCCCCTCCCCGCTGTCGGTGGTGTAGTCACGCAGGGCCCCTTCTTCCCGGTTGCCGCGCCAGACTCGAAACGTCACGGCCGCCATCAGGCGTTCTCCTCGATCACGGCCGCAAGCTCGGGGGGCAACTCAGGCACCGGAATCCGCGACAGGTTCATGCTTCCATCCCCGTTTCTCTTGAGCATCAGGTTGAAGCGGCCGGCCTCATCGGACTTGGCCGGAAAGTCCTCGCGAAAATGTGCGCCGCGGCTTTCCTTCCGATCCAGCGCCGAACGGGCGATCGCCTCGGACACGATGAGCATGTTCTTGAGATCAAGGGTCAGGTGCCAGCCCGGGTTGTAGTGGCGATTGCCATCGATTGCCACTACCTCCAGCCGCGCCTTGAGCGGCTGCAGTGCCCCGAGCGCACGCATCATCTCCGCTTCATTCCTCACAATGCCGACATCATCCTGCATGATGTCCTGCAATTCCTTCTGCAACCGATAAGGCGACTCCCCACCGGCCCCCGACCGCTCGAACGGCGCCACGGCCGCAGCCATATGAGCCTCGACCTCGGCTGCATTGATGGCCCCCGCATCGTGCTTGCCCGCGAAATCGGCGGCAAATGTCCCCGCCCGCTTGCCGAAGACCAGGAGATCCGACAGCGAATTCCCGCCGAGCCGATTGGCTCCGTGCAGCCCCGCCGCGCATTCGCCGGCGGCAAAAAGGCCCGGCACGCAGGACATCTGCGTGTCCGGATCGACGCGCACACCACCCATCATGTAATGGGTCGTCGGGCCGACTTCCATCGGTGCCTTCGTGATGTCGATGTTGGCGAGCTGCTTGAACTGGTGATACATGCTCGGCAGCTTTTTCCTGATGTGTTCGGCAGCATTCGGCAGCTTCTCCTTGATCCAGGAGATGTCGAGATACACGCCATTCCGCGGGCTGCCGCGTCCCGCCTTGACTTCGCGCATGATGCAGCGGGCCACGTGGTCGCGCGTCAACAGTTCCGGCGGCCGGCGGGCGTTGCGATCACCCTGGGTGTAGCGCCAACCTTCCTCTTCATTGTCCGCCGTCTGCCCGCGGTAGTTCTCCGGGATGTCGTCGAACATGAATCGGCGCCCCTCCTTGTTGCGAAGAACGCCTCCCTCGCCGCGCACACCTTCGGTGACGAGGATTCCCTGCACGCTCGGTGGCCAGACCATGCCGGTCGGGTGAAACTGAACGAATTCCATGTCCATCAGTTCGGCACCGGCCTCGTAGGCCAGCGCCTGGCCGTCGCCGGTGTATTCCCAGCTGTTGCTGGTCACCCGGAACGCCCGGCCAATGCCGCCCGTGGCCATGACGATGGCCTTGCATCGGAACACGCGGAAGTAGCCGCGCTCCCGGTCGTAGGTCAGGGCACCGGAAATCCGCCCCCCGTCCTTCAGGAGCGCAATGACCGTGCACTCCATGTGCACATCCATTCCCTGGTGGATGCCATGATCCTGAAGCGTGCGGATCATCTCGAGACCGGTACGATCGCCGACATGCGCCAGGCGCGGGTAGCGGTGACCGCCAAAGTTGCGCTGGAGGATTCGGCCGTCCTTCGTCCGATCGAACAGGGCGCCGAAGGCCTCCAACTCGCGAACCGCGGCGGGCGACTCCTTCGCGTGCAACTCGGCCATCCGGAAGTGGTTGAGATACTGCCCGCCGCGCATCGTGTCGGCAAAGTGGACTTTCCAGGTGTCGCGCTCATCGACATTGGCCATGGCGGCGGCGATGCCCCCCTCGGCCATCACCGTATGCGCCTTGCCGAGCAGCGACTTGCAGATGACGCCGACCTTCTGCCCCTTGCCGGAGGCCTGGATGGCCGCCGACAGTCCGGCCCCACCGGCCCCGATGATCAGGACGTCGTGATCAATCGTCTGGACATCGGCGCTCAAAGAATCCTCCAGTCGTGCCAGATCCCCATGGAACAGAGTCGGACGTAGATGTCGCAGAAAGCCACCCACACGAGACTCGGCCAGGCCCAGCTCATGTGCCGGCGATTGAGGCACGACGAACAATCGTAGGCCTTCTGTCGCAGGGGCGATTTCGAGAGACGATCCAGCTTGCCGCCAACCCAGTGCCGGAGCGAGTGGCATCCCAGAACGTAGCCGCTGAGCAGGCAGACATTGATGGCCAGGATGATCGTGCCGATGCCGATGCCGAAGGAGGTTTGCCCCGTGGCCGGGTCGGTGAACCAGAGCGCTTTCCAGACGTCGTAGGCCAGGATCAGGAGAAAGGGAAGTGCCAGGTACATGAAGTAGCGATGCAGGTTCTGGAGGATCAGCGGAAACCCGGTCTCGCCCTTGTAGCTCCGCTTCGGCTCGCCTACCGAGCAGGAAACCGGATCGGCGATGAACGCCTTGTAGTAGGCGCCGCGATAGTAATAGCAGGTCATCCGGAAACCGCCGGGCGCCCACAAGACCAGGAGTGCCGGCGAGAAGGGAAGAAAGCCCGGCCACCAGGAAGGTTTCGGACCAAACCAGGCGTGATGCGAGCTGCCCCAGAGTTCCGGCGAGTAGAACGGCGAGAGATAAGGCCCGAACGTGTAGTGAGCGTTCTGGAAGGCGGCCCAGTTGGCGTAGATCAGAAATGCGAACAGCGCTGCGAAGGTGGCCAGGGGCTCGATCCACCAGTTGTCGCGCCTCATGGTCTGACCAAAGCGCCTTTGAATCGGCAGTGCCGTAGCGACGTGGGACATCGGCCATTTCTCCGAGGTGCATGACGTCCTGCTTGGAAGGGGCGCAGTATACGGGGGAGGGTCGACGGTTTCCAGACATGGCTTCATCAGCTTGGGATCAACAGTGCCCATGCCGGCATGATGGCCTACATCCCCAGCAGTCAGCTCTACCACTCGGCCCTGGCCGATTTCCTGGCCGCCAACGCCAACGCGTTCTCGGCCCACTCGCACTCCAGCCCCGGCGCCGCGCGGATGGAGAATCAGTTGATCCGTTGGATGGCCGATCTGATCGGCCTCCGCAGCTCGATGGAAAGTTCGTCCTTCGAATGGTGGTTCTCAGCAACCGGACCCATCGGGCCGACGTGGATCGGGCCATCGAGGCGGTGATTACCTGCGGGCGCGGACTTTTGCGCCGCTAAAGATTCTTCTCCACCGCCTCATCCGCCGTCACCGCTTCTTCCGCCTTCTCGAAATATCCCGCCTCGACCAGTGCCGGTCGAATGGTGTCGGAGACCGCTGCCAGGATCAGGGGGGTGTCGATCTCATCGCATCGCAGGAACGCGAAATGAATCGATTGCAGGCCCTCCGCGTCGGCCGACCGGACTTTGGCGAAATCGAGGATCAGGACGGCGGGGGTGTCGGCCAGGGCGTACTGGACCTTCTCATTGAAGTCTTCCCTGGTGTCGGCGGACAGGGCGGCCGGAAGCTGAACAACGAGGATGTCTTTCACCTTTCGAAGCGTGACCTTGCTGGCATCGGACATCGCGGGTATCCCCTGGATGATGGGTGCGGTGTGGATTTTGGATTCGACCGCTGGATTCTACGGGATCGGGGCTGGATTCGTCAGGGGCAGCTCATGCGGCTCATGGGCCGGCCGTGGCGTGCTTCACTGGCCATCGCCGTCGGGCAAGCGGGCGGCCATCGCCTGATCCATCAGATCGGCGGCTTCACGACGGAGATGATGGCCATCCCGAATCGTGTCGCCGAATTCACGGTAGGGCTCATTCGCGGCATTGAACGGCGCCCAGTCGGCTTGCCCGGTCCTGGCAAATCGACACCAGGTGGCGGACATCTCACGGGCCAGTTCTCGATCCACCTCGTCGTAGGCCAGGGGATTTCCGACACGATTGAAGACGTAGGAGACGTCCGCGGCGTGGAAAGCGCCGCGCCCGCTCTTTCGTCCGGCAGGGGAGACCCTCGTGAAATGGTACATCCACGTGGTGCCCGGGGCATGGGATGAGAGGTGTCGCGCGAGCGAGCGGACTGGCGCGACGAAGCTGGCATCGGTGATCAGGCGGACCAGGGCGCCGGGAATGGCTTCATCCGCCTTTGCCGGGTAGAGGCGGGCCGCCGCATCGGCCAGCGGGCCGAAACGTCGGCGGAGCATGGCGGCGAAGGCCTCGCGGGTCCCGATGCGGGTGGCCTCCGTGAAGATCGAGCCTTCATCGGCGTTGGTGCCGATCAGGATCGGCACGGGGTGAAAGTGGCCGAGGCCAAACAATCTCTCCGGATCGTCCGGAAGGATGACGCCATCCACGACGGGGGCGAACTTGATGCCGCCGCCGTACAGCCCCTGCGCGGGGTCGGCGGCGGACAGGATGTCGGCGGTGGGCTTACCGCGCAGGGAACGGCGTAGGTCGGCCGGGTCGTCGGCCATGTCGCCGAGTCGCGCGGCAATCTCGGCCCCCACGGTTTCTGCGGCCTTGAAGCCGGGCGTATCGCGCCTCAGCCAGCGGTTGCGCCCCCGGGCATGGCCGCTTTGCAGGATGGCGCGATGGAAGAGCCCGGCTGCCTTCGGAGATACGAGGAGCCGGGCGATGCTGGCGGCACCGGCCGATTCGCCGAAGACCGTGACGCAATCGGGATTGCCGCCGAATGCGGCCGCATGGCGCCGAGCCCACCCGAGCGCGGCCACCTGATCCAGCAACCCCGCGTTACCCGAAACCCCCTCCGGCGATTCCGCCGACAGCGCGGAATGGGCCAGGAAGCCGAATGGTCCCAATCGATAATTGATCGTGATGACGACCGCTCCCAGGCGGGCCAGTTCCTCGCCGTCGAAGAAGATCGTGGAGCCGGCGCCGGTTGAAAAACCGCCGCCGTGAATCCAGAGCATGACCGGGGCGCCGGGGCCGGTTGGAGGAACGAAGCTGGCGATCGAGGTGGTCCCACCAATCGGCGCCCACACATTCAGCGAGAGGCAGTCTTCATCCTGCGGATTCCTGATCGGCCAGATGACGGCTTTCGGCTGCGGGCAAACGGGCCCCGGTTCGAGCATCTCGCGGGTGCCCGTCCACGGTTTCACCGGTTGCGGCGGCCGCCAGCGGTTTCTGCCCGCCGTCGTGTCGGCGAAGGGAATCCCCTTGAAGAGCCGGACATCGCCGGCGGGCACGAGCCGGCCCCGGATGGTTCCGCTGTCAAGTTCGACGATCAAGGGATTGGTCATGCCCGGGGTTCTCTCGATTCTTGATACGCTTCCACGATGGAAAAGACGTCAATCGATCCCGCCGGCCGGCCGGAAGCGGCAGCCCGTGCCTTCAAGATACGGGGAATGGACTGTGCCGAGGAAGTGGCCCTGCTCCGGCGGGAAATCGGGCCGCTGGTGGGTGGTGACGATCGCCTGGCCTTTGACCTGCTCAACGGACGGATGATCGTGAGCGGCGCCCCCGCCACGCCGGAGAGTGACATTCTCGCCGGCGTTCGGCGGGCGGGGATGACGGCCGAGCCCTGGCGGCCGGGGGCGGCCGGCGGCGCGGTTCGAGACGGCCGCGCGCGGCAAAGGACCCGGCTGACCGTCGTGAGCGGCCTCGGCGCGATGGGCGGATTCATCGCGCAGGTGGCGCTGACCGGTTGGACCGAGACGCTGGGGCACGAGGCGGCCGGCGGGCCACCGACGCCCCTCCTGGCGCAGTGTCTGTTTGCCCTGGCCGTGGCGGCCGCTTTCTGGCTGGTGGCACCAAGGGCCATCGCGGCCGTTCGTCGCCGCTCGCCCGACATGAACCTCCTGATGACGCTGGCCGTCATCGGCGCCATCGCGCTCGGCGAATGGTTCGAGGCGGGGTCGGTGGCGTTTCTGTTCGCGCTGTCGCTGGAGATGGAGTCGTGGAGTCTCGGCCGCGCGCGGAAGGCGGTGCAATCGCTGCTCGATCTTTCGCCGGCGCTGGCGCGGCGGGTTGATGCGCACGGTCATGAAGCGATGGTGGCGCCGGCGGTCCTCGTGCCGGGCGATCGAATCATGGTGCGGCCGGGAGAACGGATTCCGATTGATGGCGTGATCGTCTCCGGGGTCGGTTCGGTGAACCAGGCGCCAATCACCGGCGAGAGCATCCCGGTGTCGAAGATGCCCGGCGATGGCGTGTTCGCCGGTTCGATCAACGAGGACGGCGCGCTGACCATCGAGGCGTCCAAACCGCTGGAGGAGACGACACTTCATCACATCATTCGACTGGTCGAGGAGGCGCAAACGCATCGGGCACCCGCCGAACGCTGGGTCGACGGCTTTGCCCGGATCTACACCCCGGTGATCCTGGCGCTGGCGACCCTCGTGGCGGTCGTACCGCCGCTCCTGTTCGCGGAGCCGTGGAGTGAATGGATCTATCGGGCGCTGGTGCTGCTGGTCATCGGCTGTCCCTGCGCACTGGTCATTTCGACGCCGGTTTGCGTGGTGGCGGGCCTGGCGCGCGCGGCGCGTAACGGCGTTCTCATCAAGGGGGGCGCGGCTCTCGAGGCGCCCGCGCGGCTGGTCGCCTTCGCTTTCGACAAGACCGGCACGCTGACCGAGGGGAGGTTGACGCTGGCCGAAGTCGTGCCGATGAACGGACACGATCAAGTCGAGCTTCTCTCGCGGGCCGCGGCGCTGGAGTCGGCCAGCAACCACCCGCTGGCCGCGGCCGTCCTCGAAGGCGCGCGGCGGCAGGGGGTTGTACCGGCGGCGGGAGGCTCACACCAGGTCGTGCCCGGCAAGGGGGTGCATGGCACGTTCGAAGGGCGGGAGTACTGGCTGGGATCGCATCGGTATCTCGAGGAACGGGGGCAGGAAACCAGGGAGGTGCACGAGCGATTGGAGGCGCTGAGCGCCGACGGCCACTCGGTGGTTGTCATCGGCAACGACCGGCATGTCTGCGGATTCCTGACCGCCACGGACCGCCTGCGGCCCGAGGCCCGGGCGGTGCTGGCCGAACTCCACGAGCTCGGGATTCGGCCGATCGTCCTGTTGACCGGCGATAACCGCGGGACGGCCGCGGCCATCGCCACAGAGGCTGGCGTCGACGAGGTTCAGGCCGATCTCTCGCCCAGGGACAAGGTATCGGCGGTCGAAACCCTGGTGGCGCATCATGGCCGCGTGGCCATGGTCGGCGACGGCATCAACGACGCCCCGGCACTGGCGCGAGCAACGGTTGGCATTGCGATGGGCGCGGCCGGTTCCGATGCCGCCATCGAGACTGCCGATATTGCGCTCATGTCCGATGACCTGGCGAAGATTCCCTGGCTGGTGCGCCATTCGAGGCGGACACTCTCGGTGATCCGGACGAACATCGCGCTGGCCATCGGCATCAAGGTGGTGTTCCTCGTGTTGACGATGCTGGGCATGGCGTCACTCTGGGCCGCGATCGCGGCGGACATGGGCGTGAGCCTCCTGGTGATCGCGAACGGGTTGACGCTGCTGGCACCGGAGTCGAAGGCATTCGGTGCCCGTGTGGCGGGGTCGGCCCCCCGGAATTCCTGACGCGCCATGCCTGAGCTCCCGGACGTCCGACCGATCCACGATTGTTCGATGGAATTGGGAATGCGCACTCCGATGAAATTCTTCATCGGGCGCGGCTTTCGCCGATGAAGCTGACACGCCGGCTCGGCGATGGCGAAATCGTGCGTCTGGCGGAAGCTACCCGCGAGACAATTCATATCTGGGTCGAGCGATTGCGAATGAAAGCCGGGCCGGGATTTCCCGAGAAGGTGACGGCATTTCACCCGGAGATGGCCGCTCACGGCCGTTTCCGAGAGCCCTGCCCCGATTGCGGCGCTCCAATACAACGTATCGCTTATGCCGAGAACGAGTGCAATTACTGCGCCGTCTGTCAAAGTGCCGGCCGTCTGCTGGCCGACCGGGCCCTGTCACGTCTGTTGCGCGCGGACTGGCCGAAGACACTGGAGGAACTGGAAGCGCTGCGAAGGAAGTGACAGGCGAGGCTACCAGCGGCGCTGTCCGCAGCGGTCACTCACTCTTCAGCCGGCGGAAAAGGTAACAGCGTTGAGGGATCGAAAGTGACTTGGGCCTGGAGTGCTGAGAAGATCTCTCGATTGGCTTGTTCAACCTCATTCCGCCGGTGCGGTGAACAGGTCGGATCCCCGTGGAGCTCGGTAAATACGTCCCGGATCCGTTCGAGGATTTCCCCTGTCGTGTACCGGCGCGAACGGCCGTCGTAGGGATTTTCAACTGGGCTGAACTCGTCGGTGAGCGAGATATCGGCGTCCGGCTCTCAATCCTCAAAGGGCCACGTGATGACCCCGGCATCCACGAACCAGCCAGGAGGAGAGATGGAAGCCGACGCGCACTCGCTGATCAGGGGATTGCGGCCGGCCATAAGATTCGGGAGTCGATTCGTCCGAATTTGAAATACGCATATTCGAGTCGCCCGGCCCAGAGGCGGGCCGATCGAGTCGAATACTGGAACTGTTGTCCGTGATGAAGCCTGGGAATGTCCGCAAAGATCATCGGCCGGCAGGAGAAACGTCATCTCGACCGTCGTCGGCGTGGCAGCGGGGTTGGCCAACCAGTAGGTCACGTTGACGCGGCCACCTGGATAGCCGTCACCTTCAAGTGTGACATCGACCTCTTCGCCCACCAGGCGAATGGTCGTACTTGCCACGGGGACGATTCAGCCCCTCCGTCAGTCCATCCCAGCGCAATCGCAATGAACTAGCCCTCGCCCGAACACAGCTCAGGATTCGCCGAGAACACAACTCGTTCCGGAACGAGTTGGAACCGCCCAAAGCATCTGACCGCCTCATGCGAATTGTGAGCCCGACAGCGCAATGAGATGTTGTCGACGGTGGCCCGGCCCCCGACGGCGAATGGCTCGAGATGATGAAACTCGAGCGGGCCACGCGCGGAGCACCGGCGACCATCCCGACCATGGAAGGCGCAGCGGTCGCCGTCGCGTCGCGCCACTTCTCGACGGACGGCGGCGGGGATGTGGCGCGAGTTGGGGTCCGACGGGGCGCTCCGTCGCGGTCGATCGGTTGTCGCAAATTTCTTCCGGCGGAGCTCGCCCACCAGGAGCTTCAGTGCCATCTTCAAGACGGCGGCGGCATCACCATCTGGAATCTGGTGCCGCAGGAGCTCGTGCGCCGTCATGAGATCGTGGTGCATCGAAGGGTCCGCCGTGAACTGGACCCGGAAATGGCCGGGCCTGAGCGGTGCGATAACGGCGGCCAGGTTGGACTTCGCGGCCGTGAGATCCGCCTCGGGCAGCCGGACTTTCAGCGGTGTCGGGTCATCGGATTGATGGGATGGCAGCGTCGCGGCTGGGACCGGGATCGCCGCGACCGGTGAATTGCTTGCCGGCCTCCGTGCCGATAGACGCCTCACCATCGTTGCCGCATCCGGCAGCGGTCGTATCGCTGCAATGAGTTCCTCGACCCCGCGCTTTCCCAGGTGCCGCGCCCGATCAAGCAACCCGGCATGATTGGCCGGCGTCAGGTGCGGCGACAGCAATCGAACGGCTGTCAGGTGCACCGACCCCTCCGCCAGGCGATCCAGCACCAGCGGAAATCGCCGCGCCGCCCGAGCGCACTCGATGCGATTGTAGGCGGCGTGTTCTGAAAAGTGCAGGACTTCGGTGCAATAGGTGAAAAGCGATGAACATCCCTCGTCGAGATAAAGGCGTCTCTCATCCAGCTCGGCCAGGTGGGCGATCAATCCGACAGTCGCCCGGCGCTCGCGGCGCGCGAGGTCATGGACGCGCACGAGCAGTGCCTCGTTGGTAAGCCGGGTCAGCGAAGTAGTCCAGTGAGTGATCATTCAAGAAATGTATCACCCGGCTCCTTGACGTCCGGGCGTCACGTCCCGGGGGATGATGGCGACGAAATCGTCGGCGACTTCGGAAGGTGCCTCAAGACGAGATCCAGTGCCCGCGATGCCCTTGTTGAGGGCCTGTGATCGAGGGGCCGCGGGCAGGGACCAGTCAGTGCGAAAATATTGTCAACAAGAATCGTCGTCAGCGATGAGATTATTTCTAATCGATATCGAGAAAGGCGAGTTCATCCCAACTCGTTCCGGAACGAGTTCCCCTCCCCGCGCCGTGCCACCCAAAACGTTCGATCCCGACCCGATTCGCCGACGAATGGTGCCAGGGCCGGTTCATCGACTGTTCGGATTCCGACAAAGCCGGCGGACTTGAGCGCGGCACGGATCTCCGTCTTCGTCCAGGCAATTTCGCGGAAGCGCTCGACGCGTGGACGATAGGTGCCGGTCCGGTCGCGCTCGAACCAGTGGATGTCGAATTCGCCATGGCCGCGGGACGTCCTGACCCCTGCGGCACTCTGTCCACCCTCCACGTACCGTCCCCGCGCCACCGCGAACCACCCCTTTCCTTTCCAGAGGGCCTTCATCTCGGGCCAGCTCCTCTTCAGGGCCCAGGGCGTGTTGATGTCGAACAGAAACATCCCGCCGGGCTCGAGGGCGCGGTGCACCGCACGAAAGGTGCGTAACAGGTTGGTCGGGCGGGGGAGATGATTCAGCGCGTCGAAGAAGCAGGTGAGCAGCTGGACCGGCTGATCGAGGCGAAAGGTCCGCATGTCGGCCACGAGCGTCCTGATGTGACGGGTGGCAGCTCTCTTCCCGGCCCTCGCCCGAACGATGGCGGTGAACTCCGGCCGGAGGTCGATGGCCAGGACCCGCGGAATCACCCGGGCGAGCGCGAGGGCGGTCGTGCCGGTGCCACAGGCCAGGTCGGCCACGGAATCGGGACGGGGATCCTGCCGTCGGATCCATGGGATGAGCCAACCGTTCAGTTCCCGCGCGTAGGACCCGAAGACACGATCGTAGTGCGGCGCCAACCGCGAGTAGGCCGGCTCGACCGATCGATCCGGCGGGCGGATTGTCCTGGCCTCTGTCATCGCTTGTAGCCCGGCCACCGGCGGGATACTGTCCACGCGTGAAATTCGTCCTGGTCGGCACGGCGTACCCGCATCGCGGCGGTATCGCGCATTTTGTGCATCTCCTGGCTCAAACTCTGGCGGCTCGTGGACACCGGGTCAGCATCCTGTCGTTCTCGCGGCAGTATCCATCGTTCCTGTTTCCGGGTACGTCGCAGCATGATGACGGACCACCGCCCGATCCGCCACTGGATATCCATCCCCTGATCGACACAATCAACCCCCTCTCGTGGGGTCGTGCCGCCCGGTGGGCGGCGGGGCAGCAGCCGGACCTGACGGTTTTCAAGTACTGGATGCCCTTTTTCGCGCCGGGATACGACACGATCGTGCGGCATTTGCACAACAGGCGAATTGGCCGCACCTGCCTCCTGCTCGATAACGTCATCCCGCACGAACCCCGACCGGGGGATGCCTGGCTGACCCGCCGCGTCATGGAAAAGGTCGATACCTTTATCGCCCAGTCCGCGGTCGTCCGCGAGGATCTCCTCAAGTTTCGGCCGGACGCCCCGTTCCGCGAGGTACCGCACCCGGTCTACTCCAGCTTTCCTCCCGGCAAGTCCCGCGAGGAAGCCCGTCGTCAGCTTGGCGTCGGCACGAAGCGCGTTGTCCTCTTCTTTGGCTTCATCCGGGCCTACAAGGGGCTGCTCAACCTGATCCGTTCGATGGCGCGCGTCGACGCCGATCTGGATATCGGCCTCTTGATCGGCGGCGAATTCTACGAGGATGACAGACCGTACAAGTCGGAGGTGGCCCGGCTCGGCATCGGCCCCCGCGTTTTCTGGCACGACCGCTACATCCCGAACGAAGAGGTTGGCGACTTCTTCAACGCCGCCGACGTGGTCGTCCTCCCGTATCAATCAGCCACGCAGAGCGGCATCATCCAGATTGCCATGAATTACGGCACGCCGATCATCACGACCAATGTTGGCGGCCTCCCCGAGGTGGTTCACGACGGCCGGATGGGCTATGTCGTGCCGCCGGAGGATCCGGAGGCGCTCGCGGCGGCCATCACACGCTTCTACCGCGAGGATCGGGCGGCGACCTTCGGGGCGGCGGTCACCGCCGAGCGGGAGCGCTACTCCTGGACGCCGATGGCCGAGGCGCTCGAGGCCTTCGCGCGGGGGGAGGGAGGCACCCCATGAAGAAAGTCCTCATCGTCGCCTACTACTTTCCGCCCAGCGGCGGTCCCGGCGTCCAGCGTGTCCTCAAGTTCGCCAAGTACCTGCCGCAGTTCGGCTGGGAGCCGGCTATTCTGACGGTTCAGGACGGCGACTATCCGGCGCGCGATGAATCGCTGCTCGAGGAGATTCCGGTGGGGTTGCCGGTTCATCGGACGCCGATCCTGGAGCCCTATTCGATTTACCGGTCGCTGACCGGTAAGAAAAAAGGGGCTGCGGTAGACGTCAATACGAATTACCGCCCGGGGACCCGGGTGCCGCTGTCGGAAAAGGTGGCCCAGGCGGTCCGGGGGGCGCTTTTCATTCCGGATGCGCGGGTCGGCTGGATGGTGCATGGCCTGCCGGCAGGCGTGCGCGTGGCCCGGGAGTGGGGGGCTGACTTGATCTTCTCGTCATCCCCCCCCTACACTTGCGCGCTTCTTGGGCGGGGGATTGCCCGTCGGGTCAAACGACCGTGGGTCTTCGAGTTGCGCGATCCTTGGACCGGATTTCTTTCCGCCCCGGTTCGGCACGGTCCGTCGAAGGCACTGGATCGCCACCTCGAAAAATCATGCGTCGAGCAGGCGTCCCGGGTGGTGGTGGCCTGGAAGGGGATCGCCCGCGATCTGGTCGGAAAGTACCCTGATCTCGATACTGCTCACTTTCGACTGATCGAGAATGGCTTCGACCCGGATGATCTGACCGGTGTCGAGCCGGTCCGCTTCGATCGTTTCACTATTGTCTATACAGGCTCCATGTACGGCGTGCGGAATCCGGACACGTTTTTGCAGGCGGTCGTGCAGTTGCTGGCAGCGGGGCGTATCCGTCCGGAGGGGTTTCGGGCCATTTTTGTCGGCCGGTTCGGCGATGAGGTCCGGGCGATGTTCCATCGCCCGGAGCTGAAAGGCACCGTGGAGGAAGTCGGCCACCAGCCCCACGCCGAAAGCGTGCGGTACACGCTTGGCGCCGCTTGCCTGCTTCTCGTCGTCGACGACGTGGCCGGCAGTGAGGGGATCGTGCCGGGAAAGGTCTTCGAGTATCTCGGCGCCCGCCGACCGATCATGGCCGTGGCGCCGGAAGGGGATGTGGCCGAACTGATTCGGCGGACAAATGCCGGCGTGGTCGTGGATCGAAACGATGTCAATGCCATGGCTGAAACGCTGGCGGCCTGGATCGACGAGTACGAGCGGACCGGCAGCGTCCGGTTCTCCGGCCTTCCGGATGAAATCGAACGGCTGTCGCGCCGCGGACGCACCGAGCTTCTGGCCCGGACTTTTGACGAGGTGATCGGATGAGCAAGGACAAGTCGACCGCCAAACCCCGGGGGAAGACCCCGGCCGAATCACGACCCACGCAAAGCGTGGCCGAGACCCCGCCGCCCGGTATCTTTCGGACGCATCCGACCGCCGTTGCCCTCGTTTTCCTGGTCCTCTCCCTCCTCGTTTTCTTTTCGCCGATGGTATTCTCGGGAAAGGTCTTTCTCCCCCCGGACAACATCGCCTCGATGAGTCACCGCCCCTATCTCGATGAAGTGAAAGCCACCGGCGAGTATCCGCTCTGGACACCCTACCTGTTCAGCGGAATGCCGAGCCTCGGCAGTCTTATCGCGGCACCGGGTACCAACCCGTTCAGCACCCTGCTGGCACCCCTGGGCCCCCGGCTCAAGCCGATCGCCTGGTACTTCCTGATCGGCCTCTTCACGTTCCTCCTGGCCCGGCGCCGCGTCGAATCTCGGTTCGCGGCGCTGATGGCGGCGGTGGCCTTCGTCTACTGCACGCATGTCATCGGCTGGGTCATGGCCGGGCACAATTCCAAGCTGGCCACCACGGTGTTTCTGCCGGTGATCCTGCTCACGGCCGATCGATTGATGGAGAAACCGGGGCCGGTGAACTGGTCGCTGATGGCTCTGGCCGTCGGGCTGTCGATCGTGACGTCGCATATGCAGATCACTTACTACGCGTTGTTGTCGGCGGGATTGCTCATGGTGTTCCTGACCGTAAGCCTTCTCCGAGCCGGTAAAAAGCCGGTCCATGTTGGACTTGCCTGGGCGCTGTTCGGCCTGGCGGTTGTCGCAGGCCTTGGCGCCTCGGCCGTCGTGAGTCTTCCGGTCACGGAGTACAGCCACTGGTCGATTCGAGGCGCGGAAGGGGCGGGGCTGACCCGTGAATATGCCACCAACTGGTCGTTCCACCCCGCGGAGATCCTGACCTTTTTCATCCCATCCTTCTTCGGATTCGGCAACGCCACCTACTGGGGATGGATGCCGTTCACCGAGGCGCCGAATTACATGGGGATCCTGCCGCTCTTCCTGGCCATCCTCGGCGCCGTGCTTTGCTGGAAGGACCGTCTGACGAAATTCCTGGTCGCGCTCGGCGTCATCGGCCTCTTCGTTTCCTTCGGCAAGGAATTCCCGATCCTCTACGACCCCCTCTTCAATCTCCTGCCGATGTTCAACAAGTTTCGCGTTCCGAGCATGGCGTTGATCCTGACGCAACTGGCCGTGGCCCTGCTGGCCGCGTTGGCCATCGATGCGCTGGCCCGATCGGCAAACGACGTCGAGCACCGGACGCGGACGGCCACGTTCAAGCGCGTACTGATGATCTTTGGCGCCATCCTCCTCGCCGCCGGCCTGTACACGATGGCCGCCAAGGGCTCGATCATCGGCTCGGCCACACCCAGGATCGGCGCACCCGCCGCGGCCGAAGCGGCGGCGATGGCCGGTCGCAACTTTCTCCTCGTCCTGGTTTTCTTCACGGTCGGGGCGGGTGTCCTGTGGGGGTG
>JAWXBZ010000186.1:0-4888 GCA_034440375.1 Candidatus Eiseniibacteriota bacterium | reverse complement strand
TCCGCCAGCCGAAGACTCGGATAACGGAGAACCAGGCGCAGTTGCAGATCCGCGTCCTGGCAGCAGCGGCAGAACTGTTCGTCGAATTCCAAATCGCCCGGGGTGATGGCCGCGCGATCGATCATCATGGTGGCATTGGCGATGTTTGTGTGCGATACCAGAATTCGGTGATTCAGCCGGTATCCGGGTGGCGTGATTTCGACCTCGCACACGAGATCCGCCGGCCAGGTGTCATGAAGGACTCCCCGCTCATCGAGGAGCCCAACGCGTGTCGAGACGAGGGGCATCCGATGCTGGTCGAGGATCTCGATCTGGCGGGCCAACCGACCGGGCAGGGAGATGTCATCCTGCTCCTGAAACGCCACGTATCGACCCTGCGCACTCCGGAGACCCGTGTTGTATGCCGCGCCGATGCCGCGGTTGACGGCATGTTCGAGCAGGATGAGGCGCGCATCGGCGGCGGCGGCGCTTCGGAGGTAGTCGGTCGAACCATCGCTCGACCCGTCGTTGACCAGGATCAACTCCCAGTCCGCGAAGGTCTGCGAACGGATCGACTCCACAGCGGCCGGCAGAAACGGCATGCCATCGTAGACCGGCAGAATGACCGAAACGCGCGGCGCTTGCCTGACCGGGAGCAGCGGCCGGACCGACAGGTCAGGAACCAAGGACGCGCTCGTAGGCAGCACTCAAGGTAATTCTCATGGCCCCCCAGGAAAATTGCATCATCCGATCCCGCGCCGCCGCGCCGAGGGAGGCCCGCCGCGCGGGGTCATGGAGAAGCGGTGTCAGTGCCCGGGCCAGCGACCCGGCATCCGAGGCGGGAACCAGGACTCCGGCCTCCCCTTCCTCCCCCACGATTTCCGGAATTCCCCCCATCGGCGTGGCGATGACGGGGCGGCCGAGGCGGCAGGCATGAAGAACGACGAGTGGAAGCGGGTCGGGCTGTGTCGGCACATGGACGAAAATGTCGAAGGCGGCAACGATCGCCTGCCAATCCTCGCGCCAGCCGGCAAACGTCACCCGCTCGCCAAGCGAGGAGGCCGCGACCTGTTCGCGCAGCCTCGCCTCGAATTGATCCTGGCGCGTGCTCCCCTGCGAGGCGCCGACAATCACCAGGTGGACTCGCGGCTCGAGGTGTGCGAGTAGCCGGAAGGCGTCGAACAGGATGTCCTGTCCCTTCCACGGCGTCATGGCCGACGCACACCCGATGACCAGCGCGTCGGACGGCAGGCCGAAGAGTGCCTGCCGCGTCGCGGCGGATGCAACCGCAGGAGTCGCCTCCGCCGCCCGATCGGGTCGAAAGCCATAGTACAGGGTCGATACGCGCCCCCGGAATTGCGGCGCGGCCTCCTGCAGTGCCTTGCCTGCAGCATTCGAAATGGTGAGCGTCCAGTCGGCGAGCCGGTGCAGCAACCGGCCCCGGATGGCCGATTGGTAGGGAGTGCCGATGATGTCGTAGCAGTGAGTCACCGCCCGGACACCCGCGAGCCTCGCCGCCAGCCCTCCGTGATAGGAGGTGCGCGGCGTATTGGAATGAATGATGGCCGCACCGTGACGCCGAGCCAGGCGGGATATGGCGACGGCCGTGGGTAGAAGGGGCCCGAATTGCGCCGTCCAGCTGTCGGTGACCATCGCCTCGGGCAGCGTGGGGACAAGCGCCGTCGGGATGCCATGGGATCGCGCCCCTTCGGTCAGCCACCCCTCACCCGGCGTCCCCAGTACCGGTCGATGGCCGATCTCGCCGGCGGCACACATGATATCGAGGAGCGCTTCCTCGGCCCCGCCGTGCACGGCCGTCGAATTGACGTAGAGAATCACGGCCATCGTCAGGCGCCTGTCGGATCGAGATGGCGGGCCACGGTGCGCGCGAGTTGCACGGTGTCCACGTCGGCCACCCCCCCCTTGCCCGGCCGCCCGAGAACCAGCGTCGGCCTGGACTGGAGCGGCCCGACCACGGAAAGCGGATCGGCTCCGAATGGCAGGAGAAGAATCGGTCGACGAAGTGCGTCCGCCAGCACGGTGATGCCGTTCAACACCGACACCACGAGCGCCGCCCGGTCGACCATCGTGGCCACCTGGCGGATGGATTCCCCACGGGAATCGAGCACCGACGGCGGGAGGTCGATCGCCGGTCCCGGAGGGCCGACCAGCACCAGCCGATGGCCGGTGGCGCTGGCCTGATCGAGGAGCGGCGGCAGGAGCCTGGCCTGTGCGGATTCGTTGTGCTCCGCATGCGTGAAACCGTGGATCGCCACCACGGCAAACCTTCCCATGCCGAGGGCGCGGGCCGGGTCGTCCTCGAGTTCATCGGGCTGGAAGTGATAGACGGGACGCCGGTGCTCGGCCTTCAGCCGAACCCTCATGGTCCGGGCCAGAACATCCACGAGATGACGCCGTTCGAGCCAGGCGCGCAGCGACCATCCACGGTACCGGCCAAACGGCATCCAGGCGGAGACGCGGGCCATGAGCACCTGATCGTAGCCGCAAAGCGAGAGCGCCTCGATCTCCTCCCATGACTCCACCGGCACGACGCGGTCGACCGACGGCAGGTGTCGAACGGCATCGGCCCAGAGCCCTCGGCCGGCCGCGAGATCGATGGCCGTGTCCGACCCTGTTTCCGCTCGCAATTGCGCAAGGATCGAGGAGACGTAAAGCAGATCGCCCATGCCACGAAAACAGCCGACGAGGATCCGGCGGGACGGTGGAGCAGAATCAGAATCGCGGTTCAACGCACGCCACCACCTCGTCAGGGACCCTGATTGTCCCGAAGCCAGGCCGAACCGTGAGCCATCACACGGCGCGGCAGATCGCCGGCGTTGAGCAGCACCACGGCGATGGCCGGAAGGGCCAGGAGCGCCCCGAGGAGCGGCTCGACTCGCGGCAGCAACCAGCCGCCGATGGCGAACAGACCGGCAAAGGTTACCAGAAGGCGCGGCGCCGCCAGAAAACGGATGCCGAGTCGACGCCGGAAATAGATGGCCAGCACGATGACATGGACCAGTGACGCACCCACCTGGGCGGCGGCCACGCCGGCGGCTCCGAACCGCGGCGCCAGCACCAGCCCACCCAGGACAAACAGGCCGGACCAGAGGACGGTGAGTTTCAGGCTGTCCAGGGTCAGGCCGAAACCGGCGAGCAGGGCTCCTGTAATGCTGCCGAGGCTCTGGAGAAAATATCCCGCCGTCATGAGATACACGATCGGCCAGGCGGAGTGGTAATCGGGGCCGAAGAATCCGACCCATAGACGCGCGCCCCAACCAACGATGATGGCCACCGGCAGGGAAAAGAGCGCCACGTAGGCGAAGGCCGGGCCGAAGGCGCGGGCCTTTTCCTCGCGGCTCGCATCGGCCATTGTCGACGCGAGCGGAAACAGTGGGATCGCAAGCGCCAGTGGCGCGAAGAGGATCGCCTGGTTCAGCGTCTCGGCCACCTGGTAGCGCCCGACTTCGGCCAGATCGGCGGTCTGGCCCAGCCAGGTGCGAATCAACCATCCGGACAGCGCCAGCGCCAGGCTCGAAATGAGGAGCGGCCAGCCAAGCCGCATTCCCCGTTCCAGGACCTGGCCGGTTTCGCCGGTCCAGCGCGGCCCGCGAGCTCCGCGGGGAAGGGTGGCGGCGCCGGCGAGCGTGAAGCCGACGTGACTCAGGGCCATCGCGGCAAAAGCCCCCGTGACGCCGAACCATCGAGCGGCCGGAATGGCCAGTACAAGATAGAAGGCGGACACCGCCGCGTTCAAGAACGAGAGGCGTCGGATGTCATGGAGCCCCTGGAGGCAGGCGCCGATGGAAGCCGACCAGGCCATGGCGCTGACCGATGCGCCGACGATCGCCAGCATGGTCCATGGCACCCCCTCCCCCAGCATCCAGCCGGCCAGGAGCGGGGCCGAGATCGCCATCACGCCGCCGACCAGAAGGCCCAGCCCGGCGGCGATCGTGATGACCGAGCGGATGATGTCGGCGGTTGTTTTTCCAGGTGCCTGGCCCCGGTCCACCGATTCCGCCACCAGCTTCGGAGCGATGATCGTGATCCCGAGTCCCGCCACGAGAACACCCACGGCGTTGAATCCCAGGAGAATCGAGTAGCGACCGAAGTCCTGCGGCTCGAGGGTGTGAGCCAGGAGCAGACTCGTCAAGAATCCGCAGGCCCGCATGGCGATGATGGAGACCAGGGAGAAGGCGGCCCCCGCGGTGGCCGCGCGGCGGATGCTATCCATCGATCAGTCGGACTCGCCCGACACGGAACCGGCGCACAATCGGACGGCGCCCAGGAGCAGGAAGGCCGTCACCGCCGGATAGAATGGGAGGAGCGCCTCCGCCGGGCCCGGCGCCAGCAGGCCAAGGAACTTGTAGGCCAGCGCCACCGGCGTGACGACGAAGAGTCCGAGGCGCAGGAGGACTTTGAAGGGAAGGCCCACCCGGTTGCCGAAGAGACGATCGGCCAGAATCGCGGCGCCGACGAGGATCAGGACCAATGACAGGTTGATGAGGGCGAAGTAGAGAAAGGCCACGGGCGTCCCGAGCAAGAGGACGGCCGGCACCGCCAGGCTACGCAGGCGCCGCAGACCGCTGCCGTCGAGCCAGAAATCGATGTGCTGTCCCTTGAACTCGTAGGTTCGATTGACGCCGACCGAGGGACGAAATACCGCGCGATCGGTCAGGACCAGGAGACCGGCCGGCACGCTGTCGGCAAGCGCCGTATGCACACCGGTCGTGTCGATGATCAGGAGGCCACCCGGTTCCTGGCGGACGAAAGGCTGCTCGCCCCGCACCTCGAGCCGTCCATGGTTAATCCGCAGTGCCGGCACGGTTCCCGCATCGACCCGCGCGTTCCATTCGACCAGTGATCGCCCGACCCCTCCCGACCATTGGATGGCGGTGACCAGCCCTAG
>JAWXBZ010000185.1:0-4170 GCA_034440375.1 Candidatus Eiseniibacteriota bacterium | reverse complement strand
GGGGATTCCATGGACGAACATGTCTTTCTACGCCCTGTCTTGCTGCTTAATTAGAACGACGGGCGGTGTCTCAGCCATGTTGGCACACAGGGCAACGACCACCGGCCAGAACATTCACGAGCAAGCAGCGGAGACAGCCCAGATCATCGATGCTGCAGCCAAGCGACTGGGTCCCGACGGCACGATCAACGTCCTTGGCTATTCGCTCGGCGGCATTGGCGCACGCCTCACGACTGCTCGCTATCAAGCCGACCCAGACTGGAGGATCCGGCTCGGTGTGCGACCGAATCTTCCCGTGCGGACGATCGGTTTCGGAGACGCGCCTCTCCTCGGGGCGAACGTGCCCCGTGGGTTGCAGGATCTGATCTGGACCAACGCAACGATCGGCGATTTCGGAAAGGGTTTTGCCGAGGCGAACCTGAATTCCTGCGGCGCCCAGCAGCTTCTGCTGGACTCGTATCCAACGGGGGCAGGCAACCATGAGAAGTTCTGGCTTACCGGCTCGGAACTGCGTTTCCCTGATCGAGGAAAACTCGCGGCGGGTCGCGGGGGCGTGTGCGATCGCGTCGAAGGTAATGAGTGCATCTGCGAGGCGGATTCGCCAGTCCTGTCGATAAACGGTGACGGTTGGGCGCACGGTATCCCTCTCTATTCCTTCTCGGATGGCTACAACGGTCCGAACGAGTGTTACGGCGACCAGAAAGACGTTCCCTTCGGCGCCAACGGCCGACCTGCCTGCGCGCTCGAGAACTTGGCGTCAAAACTGTGCACTGTTCCTCCAGGCGAGCCCTTCCCGCCCAGCTGGTGTCCGTATCCAAGTGCCTTTACCTACCCCTTTGCGCCACCGACGACGTTCCCATTTCCCATGTTCAGCTGGAGCGCGCCTCTTAGCGGCGGGGTGCTCTATCCCAACCCCTCGCTCGACCTGGCGCCAGGGTCGCGGCACTCAATCCTTGAGAAGACTAAGTTCGGGTTCGGAATAACCACTCAGTTCTACTCGCCGACCTTCATTCCTCTATGGAGCGCTCTGCCAGCGGGCGCGCCATTTGCGGACACCCACACGAATGATTTCCAAGCCATCCACGGCGTTGGTGTTGAGAGCAATATCGAATGGATTCTGACTCGTCTTGAGCAGCACAACGGGCCCGCTACGGCATTCGCCTCCTCGGCGCGGCCAGCAGACGCAGGGTCTGGGCTAACGCCCGTGGAAGTTTCCTACCCCCAGGATCTTTCTCCCGGCGGCGTCACCACGCTTGAGCTCACGACCTCCGGCCCTCCCGCGCCGCCGATGTACGTGCCCCTGGCGTCCAATGTCTACTACAACATCACGTCCACCGTGGATTCCGCTGCAACCGCGATGAATCCGATCCAGATCTGTGTGGACTACGGCGATACCGCGGTCATGGATGCGAGCCGTCTGGGTCTGTTCCACTATTCGGGTTCGAACTGGTCCGATATCACGTCGTCCCGGGATGCGGACAATCACCGGGTGTGCGGCAACACGACATCCTTCTCACCGTTCGCGCTGTTCGAGCCGATCAATCTGCCTCCTGTTGCCGTGGCGGGCTCGGGAATTCGGGTCGAGGCCGCCGGACCGGGTGGCGCTCGGGTCATCCTCTCCGCGGCGGGAAGCTACGACCCGGATGGCGACGAGGTTCAGTATCAATGGCTCGACGCCAGCGGCGTAAGCCTTGCCGAAGGCGGCGTGGTAGAGGTGCTTTTTCCCACGGGTGACCATCAGCTCACCCTCCGGATGACGGACTCCCGGGGCCGCTCATCGTATGCGTTGAAGCGAGTGGAGGTGGTCGATACGGCGCCACCTTCGATCAGTCTCAAGGTCGATCCTGCCCCCGCCGGTGCGTATCTGCTTTCCGCCGAGGCGTCGGACGCGGTGGGGGTGACGCGCGTTCGGTTCGAGGTGGACGGGCAGGTCGTGGGAGAGGTCCTGTCTGCCCCGTACACTTTGTCGTGGTCGCCTGGCGACGTCGCCGATGGGTCGCACGAGATCCGGGCCTTCGCGCTGGACGCCGCGGGCAACGTGGGCCAGGCGCCCGGCGTGGTCGTCCTGATTGACCGGACCGCGCCGTCATTGAATGCGGCGGCGAGTCCGTCCGTGGTCTGGCCCCCGAACGGCAAGCTCGTACCGATCGCCGTCAGCGTCTCGGTGTTTGACATCCTGGATCCGAATCCGAGAGTCTTTCTTGAAAGCGTGGTCTGCGACGACGGATGCGATCCCGCGGCGGATGTCGTCGGAGCTAATCTTGAGACGGACGACCGGACTTTCTTTGTCCGGGCTCGACGGCAGGGAGGCGGCGCGGGCCGGACGTATGCCATTACTTATCGGGCTGTTGATGCGTCGGGGAACGTGACCCGCCGGACAATCACTGTCCTTGTGCCGCACGATCGGAGGTAGCTGCAATGAAAAGCATCCTGCGCTTGTTTCTCATGATCACTATCTCGGTCGTTGATTTCGGCTGCCTCGTCGGCCCTGATGATGCGGCGGCAACGTCGTGCGGCGGTGTCAATCTTACCTTCAGCACCCATGTGGATCCGACTCTCTTCTCGATGTCTTTTTTCAACAATGTGCTTGTTGTGGGCCAGCAGTCTGGGCCGATAACGATATGTTTCTATCGGGACAAGGAACGGCAAGCAGACGCCCAGCGGATTGAGTGGGAAGTCAGCGATCCCCAAGTTGCCACTGTCGAACCATCTCGGGGTCAGGAGGTCCGCCTTACAGGGCGAACCCTTGGTAGAGCGACCCTGCGAGCGTTCATGGGTTCACTCTCCGCCACCCGGGAGATCAGAGTGTGCCAAACACTCGCATGTTGATGACCCACGGCGCGAGGAGCACAATGGATCGGACACGCCTTCGCTCTCCCGCCGGGCCGGGGTCGCCCTTGTGCCGCACGATCGGAGGTGGCCATGATGAGATTCCGACCCCTCGGACATTCTCTAGCGCTCGCTGCCGTAGTTACGTCTCAGGCATGTGCCGGTCCCAGCGACGCAGATGCCACCTCTCTGCTTTCGGCGGAGGCGTCGGACGCGGTGGGAGTGACGCGCGTTCGGTTCGAGGTGGACGGGCAGGTCGTGGGAGAGGTCCTGTCTGCCCCGTACACTTTGTCGTGGTCCCCTGGCAACATCGCCGACGGGTCGCACGAGATCCGGGCCTTCGCGCTGGACGCCGCGGGCAACGTGGGCCAGGCGCCCGGCGTGGTCGTCCTGATCGACCGGACCGCGCCGTCATTGAATGTGACGGCGAGTCCGTCTGTGGTCTGGCCCCCAAACGGCAAGCTCGTATCGATCGTCGTCAGCGTCTCCGTGTCTAACATCCTGGATCCGAATCCGAGAGTCTTTCTTGGGCTCTGTACCAGAATCTGTAATCAGGCCAGTATTCACGGGCTACCCGGAAGGGTCCCTCGCGTTGCCAGCCGGGGTGAGGCTCAGGGGAACGGGGCGCCGAACTGAACGGCGAAACCGATTGCAACGGGCACGAGCAACGCGGCTGAGCCGGCCAGCCTCGGGCGCGGCCTCCAGAAGGCAACTCGCCTTCAAAAGCGCCGTTGCCGTGCTCGTTCCGGACGCAGCCACCGGACGACGCAGCATGGAGACCATGACCCCGGCTCGTAACAAGCGTGTTTACAGCGCTTTATGTGTTGCTCAGAATCGGTGCCCCTCGGAAACCCAGTATCCAGGCGCTCCTTTACAGATTCTGGTACAGAGCCCTTTCTTGAAGGTGTGATCTGCGACGACGGATGCGATCCCGTGATGGATGTTGTCGGAGCGAATGTTGGGACGGACGACCGGAACTTCTTTGTCCGGGCGCGTCGGCAGGGGAGCGGCCAGGGCCGGACGTATTCCCTCACCTATCGCGCTCTGGATGCGACCGGGAACGTGACCCACCGGACCATAACTGTCCTTGTGCCGCACGATCGTGTCTTTCCGGTAAGCATGCACAGCTTCCCGGCCAACCGGCTTTTGGTCGGGGGGAGCGAGGACACCTGGGGCAAGCCGTCGGCTGCGGAAGGCCAGCCGACCCGCTTTTACGGCCCAGGCCCCGGAGGAGAGGGCCGACCTTCCCCGAGTCGGGCGATGCTGGCGGCGTAGTTCCACGGCATCCAGGCGGCGGGAGCGTCCTCGACCTCCTGGTGGTGGCGGAGAAGGGCGGTCAGG
>JAWXBZ010000184.1:0-30073 GCA_034440375.1 Candidatus Eiseniibacteriota bacterium | reverse complement strand
ATGCGACCGAGCCCGAACTCAACCCGGTCGTCGGGTTCCTGGTCTTCTACTCCGAAATGGGCGATGCCAAGAGCGGCTTCCCCGATCCCCGGCTCGGTCGCATGTACCCGATGCGGGAATCCGATGTCTTCTTCGTCGGCAAGGCCCCGCTGCCGGAGGAAGTGCCGGTGGAGGGCGAGCTGACGGCGGCGCCGACCGGCCACCACCTCTTCCCTGCCACGAGCGACTACTCGCACATCTCCCGTCGACACGCCGTCATCCGGATCGGCAAAGACGGCACCATCCGGGTGACAGATCTCTCGACTAACGGCCTCTATTTCGTCAAGACCCGGCGACACTCCCGCCGGGCCAGTGGCGCGCCCCCCGAGGTCCACACCTTCGAGGGAGCCGATTCGATCGTCTTCGGCCTCGACGACAACTCCTTCAAGGATCCGAACTGGAAGGAAAAGACCGACCGGTTCCAGGTCGAGATCATTCCCGTCCCCGGTGAAGCCACCCGATGAAGTGCGAATCGTGCTACGCCGACAACGCCGCCTGGACCGCCGCCTGCCTGAACTGCGGACGCCCGGTCACGCCGATCGAACTGTGCGACAACGGCCACATCCTGGCCCCGGGCGAGCGGGAATGCGCCGCCTGTCCAAAACAGACCTGGCCTGAAGCCCCCGCCTGGAACGGTCCGCCGATGCTCCGCGGCGTCCTGCTGCTCTCCGGGGCGCAGCTCGATCTGCCGAACAACATCACCCGGAGCTGGATCGAACTGCGCGACACCGGTGAGATGCTCGGCTTCGTTGATGCGGCACCCGGTCGCCTGCGGCTGGTGGAAGGCGCCTCCAACGAGGGAAACATCCGGATCCTGGTCCGCCCGGATGGCGTTCGGAGCTGCCGGCGCCTCGCCGCCACCGGCAAGCTGGCCTGGCAGGATTTGCCCGACGGCGAGGAACTGGGCGTCGGTTCGATGTCGCTGCGCTGGCTGGCGTTCCAGGCGCCGAAGCCGCACTGATTCGATCGGATCGCTTCGATCAGCGGATCCGGGCGGCGCGAAAGATCTTGATCGCCGTCGGCTCTCCCGCCGTCGTCGTGAACCGCGCGAAGTAGACGCCATCCGCCACCGATCGACCGCGATCGTCGGTGCCATCCCAGGTCCAGCGTGAGTCGCCTTGCGGCCAGCGGCCGGCATCTCCCTTTCGGACGAGCCGTCCGGCCACGTCAAGGATCGACAGCTCACCCTCCACGTCGGCCGTGAGCACGAGGTGTAGATCGACGCTCGAACCGAATGGATTCGGCGCCGCCGTCAGCCGGATGCGCGGCGGCAGGTTCCCTCCCGGCGGGTCGACCGGCAGCCCCGGCGGTGGATCGACCGGCAAGCTCGACACGTTCCCCGCCTGGATTCGGTAGATGCTGGCGTTCGTGACGCCGGCCTCGTTGAAGCCTTCCTCGCCATAAAGGTCGGAGAAGTAAAGTCCGTCGGGCCCGACCGCCAGGCCCAGGCAGGTGGCGTAGCCGTTGCCGACATAGCGGAGGAATCGCTCGGAGGAGACGACCTTGCCGGTGTCATTGAGCGTGTAGGTCCAGATCTGCTTGCCGCGCGTCGACGGCCCCGGTCGATAGGCGGGCCCCGACCAGTTGAGGAAGAGGCGGTTCTCCCAACCGGCCGAGAGGATCCCGGGCGGCAGGAAGGTCAGCGCCACCGGGGCCACCGTCGGCGTGAAGTTGATGATGGCGCCACGCGTCATGTCGCAGCACCAGCCGTAATTCGATCCCGGCACGACCTTCACCAGGCGATCGTTCGCGTTGTCGCCGTTGTCGCTGATGAAAAGACGTCCCGTTTCCGGTTGCCAGGCGGCGCCGAACGGATTGCGAAATCCGATGGCATAAAGATAGGTGCCGGGAAACGGGTTATCGGACGGAATGGCGCCGGATTTCGTCATGCGCAGAATCTTGCCCCGAAGGTCGCCTGGATTCTGGGCCGAGGAGGAGACGAAGCCGTCACCGATGTTGACGTACAAATGGTTGTCCGGCCCGATGGTCACCGCGCTGATCTGGTGGCTGGCCGAGGCCAGGACCCCTTCAAATAGGCGAAGGTAACCCGTCACGCTCTTCCGGTCGGGCGACAACGCCAACCGGATCACCCGGTTGTACTTGATTCCGAGCGAGTCATAGACATGCGTCACGAAGAGTGAGCGAAGGGATGGATCGTAAACGATGCCACTCACACCCATCTCACCCGAACCGGGAAATCCGCCCACGGGATCGAAATTCAGGAGTCCGTCGATCAGGGTCATCACCGTGTAGTTCCGCGTCACAACCCGGATGCGTCCGTAGAGTTCGGTCACGTAGAACAGCGCATCCATGGATCCTGGCGCCGGGTCCGGCAGGAAGGCCAGGTTCACCGGGAGATGAAAACCGGAGGCCACCCGCTCGACCCGATCGCCGGCGCGGGTCAGGAACCAGGGAACCGGCACATCGCGCGCCGGCATGTTGAAGACCGGATTCGGCTGGGTCGCCGAACCGAACCAGGTGGCTCCGGTCTCGCTGACCCAGAAGTGGAGCGAATCGTTCGCGGCCAGGTAGAGGACAGGCAGGTAGATGGAGCGGCGATCCGCATTCTGGTTGGCGAACTCGAGCGTGGTGTTCGACAGCAGCAGCGGCGCGCTCCCGCTCCGGACGACCACCCGGACCGGCTCGTCACCAAACAGGATGAGTGGATTGTCGATGGCATACGCACTGTCGGGCGTGCCGGTCAGGGTCAGCAGTCGGCCGGCGGATGTTCGCATGGTGAGCGTGGCCGGCGTCCCACCGTCCGGCAGGTCGACAGGTTCGCCGTTCTCCTTGCGGAAGATCAGCGTCGTATCGGCCAGGACATCCTGCACGCGAAGCGGAAACACGGCGTCGAGTGAGTCGGTCGTGAAGGGCACCCAGGCGCTCCAGGCCCCGGTAGCGTTGGGTTGGCCACTGTCGTCGACATAGCGGGCTCGCACGCGATAGGCGCGGCTGGCCGCGAAGTGGCTCTCCCCGGCCAAAGCCCCTTCCAGAAGGCCGTCCCGCAGGTGGACATGTTCGACGCTGACCGACTCGGCCAGGTCGGCCCAGACGCGAACGTTCAGGAGGTCGTCCCACACTTCCCAATCGGAGTGCGCGGGTTGATCCAGTGGATCGGGATCGGCGAATGGGAAGAGGTTGAAGTGCGGATCAAACGCCGAAACGACATCCGATGGATCGGGTTCGATGAAAACCGGGGCGGCCGGGGGCGAATTGGCAACCGCCGGGCAAGCGTACGCCAGGAGGAAGAGGAATAGCGCCGGGCCGGCCTTTTGGAGTCGTGTTCGAAGGGGCATCATGATGCGCCGGAATTATACGACTCCGAAGCTCAGCGCGGCGCGGGAAAAGTGGTGGCCGCGGCCACGTTGCTCCACGCGCCGGCGCCGGAAGCGTTTCGAGCCCGAACCCGATATTCGAGGGTCGTTGCCGGCGCGAGGCCGAAGTCGGCGTAGACGACGATATCTCCCGCAACGGTATCCCGGTAGCCAAACTCCCCACCCGGCACGCGGCGTTCGATTTCATATCCGGCCACGATCCCTCGCGCCGGTCCCCAGCCCAGGTTGATCTGGCTCGGTGTGATCGCCTGTGCAAGGAGCCCCCCGGGCGACGAGGGAACGAAGAGAGGCGTCGTGGCTTCCACCACGTCGGACCATCGGGACTCGAGCAGACCCCGAACCGTCCGGACCCGGTACCGATAACGGGTATTCTCAGCCAGGGGTGCGTCGACCCAGCCCGAGGCATTGACCGACAGGGTGACCAGGGGCCCGAACCCGCCGCCGCCATTGGCACGTTCCACTTCATAGCTGGTTTCAGACAGCGAGCGATCGACCCAACCCAGCGCGATTTCAAGATCTGTCCGGGTCAGGACCATGTCGGACGGCTCGTTGAGCGGAGCCACGGCGGCCACGCTATTCGTCCAGCCGGACACGCCCCGGCTGTTGCGGGCGCGGACCCGGTATTCGAATCGTCGGCCATCAACCACCGTCGTATCGGCGAAGCTCGTCGTGTCAACAGCGAGCGTCACCCGCGGAAGGAACCCCGCCTCCTCGGCGCGGCGTTCCAGTTCCCAGGCCGCGACGAATCCACCGCCGGTCGCCCAGCGGACGTCAACTCGCTCGCCACTGCGCGGCGTCAATCGGAGGTTGACCGGCACACCGGGCAGGAGCAGCCCCGGCTCGAGGATGTCACCCGGAGCGCCGGCGGCGGCCGTGGCGTCCAAAGCGATCACCTGGTAGGCGACGGGCAGGCGGGTGGCGGCAAAAGTCGTGTCAACCAGGAGCGTGTCGCGGAGGGGCATGGCGTCCTCGCGAATCGACAGCCGCCAGCGGGTCGCGCCCGGCACGCGATTCCAGAAAATTCGGTGACGTGCCCCGTCGTCCATGAACTGAACCGACTGAAAGGCGGCCACGAACGGCGAGAGCGGAATGGTCACGCCGCTCGATCCACCCGTGTCGATATCGAAGGATTCTGAAACGCCCCGCCACAGGACGCCGCGAGACGACGTGGCAACGGCCGCCCCCCCAACCGGCCGGCCGCCTGAGGCCCGGACAACCACGGATCGATCGGCCGCCGAGGGGAGCTCGAGGTCGACCAGCATCACCCCGCCAAAGGACGGCGGCGGCGGCGAAATCAGGTAGGTGGAATCGACCTGGCCATCCGTGGCGCCCATGATGGTGACAAGAAGCGAATCAATATCACCCAGGTCGATGTCAATGGGCGCCGGTGTCTGTTGAATGGTGAGTCGCAGATTGCCGACGCGGGGCCCGACTTCCTTTCCGGAGCAGGCGGGTCCGCTGCCGGCCATCAGGACCATGGTCAGGATCTGGAGGACAACCGAAACGAATGAGGTACGGCCGGCGGTGCGTTGCCGTGCCGTCATGCGTCGTTGGCCAACCGCCGGGCCAGGAGCACCGTGATGTTGTCCGGCCCGCCCATGTCGTTGGCGGCGTCGATCAGCTTCTGGCCGGCCTGGTCCAGCTCGGTCATTTGAAGAAGCGGGCCGATTTCCTCGTCGGTAATGACACCGTGAAGCCCGTCGGACGACAACAGCAGCGTCGAGCCGGGCACCATGATATCGACGAACCGGTGGACGTCGACCTCGATCTCCGCCGTGACACCGATCGAACGGGTGACGACGTTGCGCCGGGGATCACTGCGAGCCTCCTCCGCCGTAATCTGTCCCCGCTCGACCAGGTGTGCCACGAGCGAGTGATCGTTGGTGAGCTGGGTGAGCAGCTCGCCGTTGGCCAGGTAGGCCCGGCTGTCGCCGACATGGGCCACGATCAGATCGGTGCCGCTGATCACGACCGCGGTGCCCGTTGTTCCCATCCCCCGCCGCGCCGGGTCGGAGCGACTCTCGTCATGAACGGTCGTGTTGGCCGCCTCGAACGCTGTCTTCAAGATGAGTTCGGGATCGCCGCCCGGCGCATCACGCCATATTTTCAAGATCGTCTGCACGGCCAGATGGCTGGCGCGTTCGCCGGCCTGGGCGCCACCCATGCCGTCACACACCATGAGGATGGTGTCGCGGCCCTCGGCCAGGGCAGCCTCCCTTGGCCACCACTCGAATGAGTCTTCATTTCCCGGGCGCTTCTTGCCTGGGTCGCTGATGGCGCAGATCCGCAATTGTCCGGGCATCTCTCTCCCACGGGCGGGTGCTTCCGCACGAGGCCCCTCGGATCGGAGCCACTTCTAATGGGTGAGGACTATAGCACCGGACTACGATTGAAACATCGCGGCTACTGCTGGATCAACTTTTGGGTCTGCCGCACGCCCTCGGCGTCAAGGGAGATGAAATAAAGGCCGGGTGCGATGCCCGCCCCTTCCCAGCGGATTTCATTCGATCCCGCCGGCCATGTTCCCTCGGCCACCATGGCGACCATCCGGCCGCTGACATCGAAGACCGACACCCGCGCCCGGCTGGCCCGGGCCAGGTCGAACCGGATGGTCCGGGGGCCACGCCCCGGATTTGGCGTGGGCGGCAGGAGTCGCGTGCGCGGCGCGCCACCCCAGTCGGGCACCCCGACCTGTGTCATGAATGGGAGCATCGGGAAGCTCCCCTGGAGGACCTGCGTCGTGGTGGCCGGGTCGGTGCCGAACCATCCGGTCAGGACCGACGAGTAAATCGAGCGATAGTCGAACTGCATCGCGATATTGCCGTTGTCGTCGAGGGTGCCGAGGTCCGGTGCGCCGCCGTACAGCCCGCCGTCGATGCCGTCCGAGATCAGGAACCAGGGAGCCGATGTGCCGTGATCCGTGCCATCCTGACCGTTCTCGTCTACCCGCCGCCCGAATTCGCTGACGGTCATGATGAGCACGTCCTGGAATCGTCCCATGGCCCGCAGATCCGCCACGAAGGCCGCCACGCCCTGGGCCAGTTGCGAGAGCAACTCGGGATGCGAGTTGAGTTGATAGGCATGGGTGTCGAATCCGTCGAGGCTGGTCACGTAAACCGGCGTCGACATTCCACCGTCAATCAGGCGCGCCACCACGCTGAGCTGATCGCCCAGTTCATTGTTCACCGGATACGGCACCTTGTTGGTGCCGGCGCCGGCGGCCACTTCGATGGCATTGGCATACTCGAAGGATGCGCGGTCGATCTGCCGCACGAAATCAAGTTCCCCCCCGCCGCGTGTGGCAGGGGTCGCATCGTTGAATGGACCAGTGTAGTTGCTGTTTACCAGCCAGTAGAAACTTCCGGGGTCATTGACGACGACGCCGGTGACGCCCCGATCGCCCTGGAGCAGCAATCCGGCGGAGAGGCCCTGCTGCAATGCCAGCGGGTCCGGCGGCAAAACTGCCGGAAAGGTGGGATTGTTGGCTTCCAGCCACCGGCCAAGCCAGCCGGTCTGGATGACGCCGTTCGAACTCGAGCCCGAGAACATGATGTCGGTGGCGCGGAAGTGCGAGAGGTTCATGTCGTTGTAGCCCACGTCCCGGACGATGGCCATTCGTCCGGTGTCCCACACATCCATGAGCGGTGCCAGGTTCGGGTGCAACCCGACGCCCGGCCCGACGCCGAGCGCGGACGCCTGCGGCACGGCCAACGTCGGCCGCTTTGAGTAATAGAGTGGATCCGCCACGGGGATGACGGTATTCAATCCGTCGTTGCCGCCCTGCAGCACGATCATGACCATGATTCGCTGGTCATTCGACGGTGTCCCGGCCAATGCCTCGCGCGTCAGGGGCCACCAGATCGACTTCCCGAGCAGGCTCCCCGAAAGGACACCCGACATGCGGTTCAGAAATTGGCGTCGCTTCATCCCGGGCACCTCACTTCAGCTGGTAGTCGGGCAGCCGCATCGTGAAATGCAGCACATCACGGATGCGATTGGCGGCGCCGGGCATGGCCAGCGACCACTGGTTCGGTTGCGACCCCTGGAGCAGTGCATCGAGCATCTCCTGGCGGACGGCCGTCGTCGGCGGGCCGCCGAGCAGGAGGAGCGCCACATCGTCGATCAGCGCCCCGGCGTTGTTCGGGTTCGAAAAGCGGTTCGCTTCGGCCATGGAATCAACCGAGAATCCGAGCGGCCATCCCCACATGTTTCCGTACAGGATCATGCCGCTGTATTCCTTGCGCAGCGGCAGCGTGGCCGTGTTGATCCAGTTGTGGTGTCCCGGCCAGCCGGCCACGTTTGGCGGCATGGTCAACATCTGGCCCAGGTCATAGCTTTGCCAGTCGATCCAGTAGCGTTCGTAGTCGTTGGTGGTGGTCAGAGGATCGAAGCCGATGGCATGCAGCGAGCGGACCTGGCCGCCATAAAGGTCGATGACATCCTTGACCAGGCTGCCCCGAAATGTCGGATCGAAAAAGTGATTGCTCCCGAGCATCCCGGAGAGCACGGGCCCGATCGCGTAATTATTGTTTCGCATCGTGGTGGCCAGGATCGCCACATCAGCCGGATCTGGTTCGTCATCAAGAAAGTACTTGTAGAGCTTCCGACAGAGATACTCGGCGGTGGCCGGTTGCTGACCGATGATGTCGATCAGGTCGGCCATGTCCCAGTTGCCGGTCTGGCCGAGAAAGGTCTTGTTGGTATTGTCGTACCAGCTGGGTACGAAAAAGACATCACGCCCGTCGGTACGCCAGCCGGTGCAGGCGCGGGCCGCCTCCTCCACATCTTCCTGCGTGTAGCCTGACCCTTCCCCCATCGTGAACAGCTCGAGAAGCTCGCGGGCGAAGTTCTCGTTCGGATCATACTTCGTGTTGTAGTTGCCGTTCAGCCAGATCAGCATGGCCGGGTCGGTGCACATGTCGGTGGCCAGTGTCTTGAAGTTGCCCAGCGCGTGCTGATGCAGCAGTTCGATCTGTCCGTAGATGGCCATGGGGTAGTAAACCGCGTCGGCGCCGGTGGCGAAGTGATCATGCCAGAAGAGCACCATGGCGTCGGTCATGTTCAGCGTCTGATGATTGACTATCCGCTCGACCCACCAGAGCCGGATGAGCTGCTGCCGCTCCTGGTAGTTGTCGTTCAGCGTATCGAGCTCCTCCTGGGTCAGGTTTTCCCAGTCAGGCGCCGCCTCGTTGACCCAGGCGCCCGGTGGCGGCGGCAGGGGTCGCGGCGTGAGCAACGAGGTCAGCGTCGCGCTCAAGCCGCCGGTCACGACGCCGGACATTTCCTCGTACCGCGGACCGACCATGGCGCGATGCAGCAGGTGCGCCGCCTCGTCGATCTGGAACGCGCCGCTGAAGGGGGCCCACCCCAGCGGGGTTGTCACCGTGGGTGTCGATTTGCCGGCCAGAACCGAATCAAGCCGGCGGCCGGAGGCATCCCGACCCCGGCCGAGAAGTTCCGGCGTAAGTTCCCGCGCCGACCGGGGGTGGCCATAGCGCTTCGCCGCATCCATGGCCGCGATGGCTCGCAGAAGTCGGGGGTCGTCGGGGGCCACCACATGAATCGTGGTGCGGCCGCGAACCCAGCTCTCTCCCTCGACCAGGGCCGAGGCATGGGGCAGGGCCAGGGCAGGCGCCGCGACAAACACAACGTGCATTATGACCAGCAGGGCCGTGCAAAAAGACGTCCTGCGCGTTCGGGTCATGAGCCGCTCCCGGTGGGTACTTCGTCGGTTCGTCGTCGGATCAAGTCCCTGCGGCCGCGGGGTCTGGCACGGTCTCAACAAACCAACCGGCTCCGGGATGATAGAGGGACGGCGGAGATTCGGTGCAAGAAAAATGCCCGACCGTTGGGGGGGATTGACCCGGCCGGCCCAGGGCAACCGGCGGGCCTGTCCGACCGGTCGTTCGTCACGTAGCATAGGGACATGCCGCTCACTTACGCGCAGTACTTGAATCTGGACGATCTGTTGTCCCTCCAGGAGGCCCGTTCCCAGCCGGCGGAACACGACGAGCTCCTGTTCATCGTCATCCATCAGGTCTACGAACTCTGGTTCAAGCTGCTGCTGCATGAGATGGACAAGATCGGCCGCGATTTCGAGGCCGGCGACCTGTTCGGCGCCATCCACACGCTGAAACGCAACCGAACGATCATGAAGACCCTGGTCGGCCAGCTCGACATCCTTGAAACGATGACGCCCATGTCGTTCACCAGTTTCCGCGATCGCCTGGAGACGTCATCGGGCTTCCAGTCCAGCCAGTTCCGTGAATTCGAGTACGTCCTGGGGTTCAAGCGAGCGGACATGCTCCGTTTCTGCGATCCGGAGTCCCAGGCCTTTGCCTCCGCCGAGCGCCGGTTGAACGAGCCATCGCTGATCGACAAGTTCTATCTGTTCCTTGAACTCCGGGGCGTCTCGATCCCCGCAGATCTTCGTGCCCGGCCGGTCAGCGAATCTGCGGTAGCCAGCCCCGGGTTGCAGGAGGAGATTCTCAGGCTTTACAAGACATCGCCCGAGTTGGCTATCCTGTTTGAGCTGATGACTGACTTCGACGAAGGATTACAGGAGTGGCGATACCGGCACGTCAAGATCGTCGAGCGCACCATCGGCAACAAGCAGGGCACCGGTGGTTCCCTGGGAGTCGAGTTCCTCAAGAAAAGTCTGTTCCGCCCGATCTTCGCCGATCTTTGGGCGATCCGTCATCGTTTATAGGAGGTCAACAATGGGCTTTCCACTCCGCGGTCGCGGCGGTATCGGCGGTGGTCGGCTGATCATCGCGCTCGTTTTGGTCGTCATCTCGGTGATCACCTATTTCAGCCAGCAGCAGAAGAATCCGGTCACCGGCGAAACGCAGCACATCTCCATGAGCGCGGAGCAGGAAGTGGCCATTGGCCTGCAGGCCGCTCCGGAGATGGCCGCGCAGCATGGCGGCCTCCACTCGGATCCGCAGGCTCAGGCCATGGTCGACCGGGTCGGCAATCAGCTCGTCGCCGGCTCACCCGCCGCTCAGTCCGGCTATCCGTTCGAGTTTCATCTCCTAGCCGACCCGAACATGATCAACGCCTTCGCCCTACCCGGCGGACAGGTCTTCATCACTGCCGGCCTCATGAACAAGCTCGAAACCGAAGGCGAACTGGCCGGCGTCCTCGGCCACGAAATCGGCCATGTCGTCGGCCGCCACGGCGCCGAGCACATGGCCAAGGCCCAGCTGACCCAGGGTCTGACCGGCGCGGCCGTCATCGCCACCTACGACCCGAATGATCCCGGCAGCCGTAACACAGCCGCCGTGGCCCAGATGATTGGCCAGATGATCAACATGAAGTACGGCCGCGACGACGAACTCGAATCGGACCGCCTCGGCGTCGAATACGCCGCCAAGTCCGGCTACGATCCTCGCTCCATGCTGCGGGTCATGGAGGTGCTGGCCCAGGCCTCACAGGGGCAGGCGCCACCCGAGATGATGAGCACGCATCCGGACCCGGGCAATCGGACGGAGAGGATCGAGCAATTGATTCAGGAGATGTTTCCGGGCGGGGTACCCGAAGGCCTCGTGAAATAGTCGGAAACCGCGAAAAGGCGCTGGATCAGTTGATCGCTCACGCGGGGACGATGGGCGGGTGATGCGGCGCCCACGCGGATGTCTTTACTCCTCGGACGCGTTCGGTAGCTGGGCCGAATGCCAGACAGCCACGATCCAGACGGTCTCACCCTCGACACGATAAAAGAACCGGTAAGGTGGTGCGATGACCTCCCGATAGGGGAGTTCCGGAAATTCGGGGATGACCCGCCCGGACTTCGGAAACTTCTCGAGGCGACGCAGGATCTTCTCGGCCCGCTTTCGCAATTTTGCCGCTGCCGGGGGCCGATCCCGGCGAATGTACTCAACTGCTTCCAGAAACTGGGTTCGTCCTGACGGGGTGAAACGAACCCTCACCGTTCCCCTTGATCCAGCAACGCGTCCGCTTCCGCCAGGACCGCATCCAGATCATGGCCTTTGCCCGAGGCAATCTCCCGCTCCCCTCGCGCAAGCAGCAGGAGTAGCTGGCGCTCGTGTTCGGCCCGTTCGTACGCATCGAGGCTCAGCATCACCGCAGCCGCACGCCCCCTCTGCGTGATGATCAGGGGCTGCTTGCGACCCTGGACTCGCCGCAGGACGGCGGCGGCATCCTGCCGCAGGTCGGTGATGGGAATGACTTCAGGGATCTTGACCATTGAACATACCTCCTAACGTACGTCTAAAGGTACATCAGCGTGACCCCGTCAGGCAACTTGTCACTTTGAGTTGTGGAGAGTCTGGCTCGGCAGCGTCTTCCCCGGGTGGCACGCCGGAGACCCCCTCCTGGCTGTCTCCACCGGTCAGTCCCAGACCTCGCGCGTCATCTCGGCAAATCGCGGATGGGCCCGAATCGCCTCCCAGAACGGGACGGCCCGTCCCCAGCAGACCAGCGGGTCGCGCTCGGCCACGCAGCGCGCCACCTGCTCGATGGCCCGGTCCGGGAGTCCGGCGGACGATGCCGCCACGGCCAGCCAGAAGGGCGATAGAAACTCGTGGCGCGAACGCGCCTCCAATTCGTCGTACACGGCCCTCGCCAACTCCGGCTTCCCCGCCTTGCCGTAGACCCAGGCCAGCGTGCCGAGGACAAAGTGGTGGCGGCCGGAGATTCCCATCACCGAGGGCGCGAGATCGATGGCGCGCTGATACTGACCGGCCCACGCATATCCCCGCATACGGTTCCAGTGCGCCATGAACGAATCGGCGTCGAGTTCGATCGCCCGCTCCGCTTCGGTGATCGACTCCTCGTGGCGGCCGATGGACCCGAGCAGGTGCGAGTGAACGGCGCGGATCCAGGCGCTCAACGGGTCGTCCTGGATGGCTCGACGTGACTCGGCAATGGCCGCTTCCGCCGATATGACGCCGCGCATGAAACCCCACAGGGCCCGGTGGGACCGCGAGGTGGCATGCCGAGGATCGGCCGCCATCGCGCGGTCCCACATGGCTTCGGCGCGCGCCGTGTTCCATTCGAACTGCTCCTCGACCGCCGCCAGCGTGGCCCAGGCCTCGACCAGTCCGGAGTCGATGGCCAGCGCCCGCTCGGCCAGTTGCCTGGCTTTCGGCATCACCTCGGCGAAGGGCGCCGTGCCGAACGTCCCCTTCAGGCGATACGAGTCGGAGAGCCAGGCGATGGCCTGTCCATAGTTCGGGTCAAGCGCGATCGCCCTCTCGAAGCAGGCGATCGCCTCGGGGATGAATCGTCCCCGCCGGTTCTGGAGGGCGCGCCCCTTGAGCAGCAGCTCGTAGGCCTCCAGGTTCTTGGTGCCGGAGCGGGCCCGGCCATGCTCGGCCTCGCCGCGCAACGTTCCCCGGAGGCGGGTGGCGATGGTGGTGGCGATCTCCTCCTGGAGCTCGAACACGTCAGTCATCTCACGATCGTAGCGTTCCGACCAGAGCTGGTAGCCGTCGGCGGCGTTGACCAGCTGCACGGTGATGCGCAGGCGTGAGCCGGCCCGACGCACGGTCCCCTCGAGGATGGTGGTCACGTCGAGCTTCTCCCCGATGGACCGCAGATCCTCGCGCCGTCCCTTGAAGGCAAAGCAGGAGGTGCGCGCCGCCACGCGGAGCCCATCGAGATGCGACAGCGCATTCATGATCTCGTCGGTGACGCCGTCGGCGAAGTACTCGTCATCCGCGCTGCTCAGGTTCTCGAAGGGGAGGACGGCGATCGACTTTTCCGGCGTGGCCGTGTTGGCTGCGCCCCCGGTGGCAATCTCGCCCATCTCGAGCCGGACGTCGCGGATGTCGCGCGGCCGTGCCTCCATGTCCTTGCGAAGGCAGCGACGAATGAGCTCGCGCAGCCGCGGCGGCGTGCCCGCCGGCAGTGCGCTCCAGTCCGGTTCCCGTTCCAGGATGCGGGCAATCAGGTCCGACACCGTCTCACCGGTGAACGCGGGCACCCCGGCCAGGCATTCGAACAAAACGCAGCCGAACGACCAGACGTCACTGCGCCGATCCACGGGCTTGCCGCGCGCCTGTTCGGGGCTCATGTAGGCCGCCGTGCCGAGGATCATCCCCGCCACCGTGGCGCCGAGCTGCTCCGTGGCCGCCTGCGACGAGTCCGACGCACTGGCGAGAGCCGGGTTGGTCTTGGCCAGGCCGAAATCGAGCACCTTGGCCACCCCCGCCGTCGTGATCATGATGTTGCCAGGCTTCAGATCACGGTGAACGATGTCGCCGGCATGCGCGGCTTCGATCGCGGCGGCGACCTGGGCTCCGAGTGCGAGCGTCTCGCGCGGTGGCAACGCCCCCCGCGATAGCCGGGCCGAGAGCGTCTCCCCTTCCACGAGCTCCAGTACGAGGTACGGAACGCCATCCATATCCTCCAGCCCATACACGGCCGCGATGTTGGGATGGTTCAGCGTGGCGAGCGTCTGGGCCTCCCGCCGAAAGCGCCCCAGCCGCTCCGGGCTGGCGGCGAACGTCTCGGAAAGCACCTTGATGGCGACCTCGCGCCCCAGCTTCGTATCGCGGGCACGGTAGACCTCACCCATGCCGCCGGCGCCGAGCGGCGCGACGATTTCGAATGAGCCGAGGCGGGTTCCGGGGGTCAGTGGCATGGAGTCGGCAGGCTCCTCACTCCCCCACCGACGCGATCAACTCACAGAACTTCATCAAATCAATATTCCCGCCCGAGACAATCGCGACGATCGGCCCCGGACCCGCTTTCCCGGTCAACGCGGCCGCCAGCGGCAGCGCCCCCGCCCCTTCCGAGATCACGCGCGCCTTCTCCGCCATGAGTCGCATCGCCCTCTTCGTTTCGTCGAGGGTGACGACGATGCTCCCGTCGAGCAGCGGCTGCATGCGCTCCCACATGCGCGGGAAGACGCTCTGGCCGCCGGCGCCGTCGACGAACGAGGCCTGCCACTCCTTGAACGCCTGGGGTGATCCCATCGTCATCGACAGCGCCACGGGTGCGGCCGTCTCCGGTTCGGCGCCCCAGACCTTGATGTCGGGCTTGATCGCCTTGACGGCGCTGCCGACGCCCACCACGAGGCCCCCGCCGCCGATGCCGGCGATGACGGCGGCGGTGTCGGGCGCGTCCTCCAGGATTTCCAGTCCCAGCGTGGCATGGCCGGCGATGAAATTGTGATCGTCGAACGGGTGGATGAACGTGCCGGGTGCGCCGGGAAACGAGCGATCCTCGAGCGCCTGCCATGCCCGGTCATAGGCCACCGGAAGTAGCGTGGCGCCCAGCGCCTTCATCCGCTCGATTTTCGCGATCGGCGCCGATTCGATGACGACCACGGTGCATGACACGCCCGCCTGCCGCGCCGCGTAGGCAACGCCCTGTCCGGCGTTTCCCGCGCTGATCGTCCAGACTCCCCGCTGCCGTTCCGCCTCGGTGAGCATGGCCACGGCATTGACCGCGCCGCGCAGCTTGTAGGCGTTGATCGGCTGCAGGTTCTCCAGCTTCAGGCGGATGTCCGGGAATCCCGGCCCCAATTCCAGGCGAACCAGCGGTGTGCGGACGATTGTCCCTTTGATGCGCTCACGTGCGGCTCGTATCTCGCTGAGTTCGATGGGGCGGATGGTTTCGAGCGGTGTGGACATCAGTTGTTCTGCCTCGTTTCGTAGACCCCGTCACTGGATTCGCATCGGCGAACGTTGCTTCGCACATTCAGGTGCCAGTTGATTCTACCGCTCTCCGCACAACGCCGCCCCCAGCGCCTCCAGCTCAACCAGGTCCGCCGTGGCCCACCCGCGTACGCGTCCATCCCTCGTCAGCGAAAACAACGAGAGCCCGGCCGCATCGGGCGCCACCGCCACGTTGATGCTGTCGAGTTGGGCCGTGGCTTCCGCCTTCACATCGCCGTAGTTGAGCAGCCAGCGAATCGCGAGGCCGTGTTCGTCGACGGTGATGAGTGCCTTCACACCGCCGGCGAAAAAGACCTGCTCCACGTCGCCGAAACTCGAAAGTGGCGCGGACATGAACGGGAGTCGCCAGGCGCGCACCCGCACGGTCCGCGCGGCGGCCACGAACCAATCCCCCTCCGGCGAGAGGTCGGCGGTACGAATGGCTCCCTCGGTCGCCGGGTCGAGCGTCTGTTCGTAGGCCGGCTTTCTGTCGGGCGCATGGTAGATGGCGATACGGCCGCCGTCATCGATGACCATGAGGTACCTGCCGGTGATGTCGAGGTCGAGGAAGCGGGCGGTTCGCCCCTCGGTGAGCGGCACGATCAGGGGGCGTCCGGGGAGGAAACCGGGTTGGGCGCGGCCTGGCTTGAATTCCCAGAGGCGGACATCGCGATCGGGGCCGGAAAGGGGAGCGGCCGCCAGGGCGGTGCCACCGGAAGCGAAGATGGCGGGACCGATGTCGGCACCGGAGGGCCAATCAGCCAACGCGATCGCCACATCTCGCGAGGCCACGGCGGCACCGCCGGTGGTGCGGACCAGCCAGCGGTCGATGATCGACTCGGGCCCGAACCAGACGGCGCGGATATCAGGCGCCGGTTGATCCACGACGGTCATCGCTTCGTTGCCGGCGGTGATGCGATGCATCGTGCCGCCGCAGAGCAGGGCCAGGTGCTTGTCGAAGCCGCCGGCCAGGAAGGCGGGCGGGGCCGACGCATCGCGTGGAAGCGCCAGATCCCGGACGGGGAGCGGCTGCGATTCGGGCGCCGGCTGCCGCTGGCATCCGGCGACGATCGTCACCAGGAGACCGATGATGGCAAGGCCGAGCCGAGTGCTGGCGCCGCATCGTCTGGCGACGTTGACGCCCACCCCTCGCCTCATCCCCTCGTTACTCCCCCTGGCCGAGTGTATAGCCTGGCTTGCCGTCGAACGTGTTGAGGTTCTCGGTCTTGACGAAGTCGAGTCCCGATTCGTGGATGCGCGACAGCAGGCTCACGATCTGGCGATGTTGGATCGGAGAACCGGCCTGCGCGGATTGGAAGCGGCAGCCCCAGAGATCCGTGGTGAAGGTCTCGGGTAGTCCGTCCGGCCACACCTTCTGGCCGCGGTTGGAAATCGTCTTGAGCGTCAGGCCGTCGCCATTCAGCCGGGTCAGGGCTCCGGCCAGATCGTTGGCGGTGCCGGCGGCCCAGTGAAGGAAAACGTCGACGCCAACCAGCTCGCGGGCCGAGGTCGTTCGGGGTCCGGGCTCAATGACCATCGTGTGGCCGGCTTCGTAGGTCACCGCCTTGAGCGTAGCGGGTTTCTGGCCAAGCCGGGCCACGACGGCCTGCGCGAACTCCTTCGTGCCGACCTTCTCCTTGCTGACCTTTTCATCGAAGACATCGTAGGTGTGCACGCCGTCCTCGATCGTCTTGAGCCAGGCGTTGTGCACCTTTTCGGCCACGTCCGTCTGTCCGATGTGGACCAGCATCATGACGGCGCCGAGCAGGAGGCCGGAGGGATTGGCCAGGTTCTGCCCCGCGCGGCGCGGCGCCGAGCCGTGAATCGCCTCGAACATGGCCGCGCCGGTGCCGATGTTGGCCGAGCCCGCCAGGCCAACGGATCCGGCAATCTGGGCGGCCACGTCGGAGAGAATATCGCCGTACAGGTTCGGCATGACGATGACGTCGAACGCTTCCGGCGTATCGGCCAGCTTGGCGGCGCCGATGTCGACGATCCAGTGCTCGTTTTCGATGTCCGGATACTCCGTGGCGATCTCGTCGAAGATCCGATGAAAGAGGCCATCGGACATCTTCATGATGTTGTCCTTCGTGAAGCAGGTCACTTTCTTGCGACCGGTGCGACGGGCCTGCTCGAAGGCGTAACGGACGATCTTTTCGCTGCCGGGCCGGCTGATCAGCTTGAGCGATTGCATGACATCCTCGCTCAGCCGGTACTCGATGCCGGCGTACAGATCCTCCTCGTTCTCCCGCACGATGACGACATCCATGATCGGATGCTTGGTGGCCACGAACGGCGCGTAGGAAACGCACGGCCGGACGTTGGCGAAGAGGCCCAGGGTCTTCCGAGTGGTCACGTTCAGGCTCTTGAAGCCGCCGCCCTGCGGTGTCGTGATCGGTGCCTTCAGGAAGACCTTTGTCCGGCGCAGGCTCTCCCACGCCGAGGGTTCGATGCCGGCCGAGATGCCGCGTTCGTAAACTTTCTGGCCGACTTCAATGTATTCATAGGCCAGTCGGGCACCGGCTGCCTCGAGAATCGCGAGCGTGGCATCCATGATCTCGGGGCCGATGCCATCACCTCTGGCAACCGTGATCGGGACGACACCCGACGAATTGGTGGCGTTCATGGGATCTCTTCCTTTCGGACAGGCCGTGGAGTTGTTCGACGCTACTCTTGATTGGGAGATCAAAACTTTAGGCCAGGCCCGGGGGGGTGTCAACGCGGTCGGTTCCGGACGCTCGATTCCAATCGACTGTATTCGTTACAATCCGAGTTGATGACTCCATCCGCCGGGGAACATGACCTGTCGCACCCATCCCTCACCCGCGACGCCGATATCCGACAGGCCTATTCGGAAGATGCCTCCGGCCTGATCGGCGTTCCCGATGCGGTGGCCCGGCCAGCTTCGGCGAGCGAGGTGGCCGACCTGATTGCCTGGTGCGCCGACCGGCGCGTGCCGGTGACGCCGCAGGGACTTCGTTCGAGCACGGTTGGATCGCCACTGGCCATGGGGGGCGTGGCGCTATCGCTGGAAAAGCTCGATCGGCTGATTGATATCGATCCGGTGCGACGGCTGGCCACGGCCGGGCCGGGGATAAACCTCGGTCTCTTCAAGAAAGCGGTGACCGAGGCCGGACTTTTCTTCCCCCCGGACCCGACCAGCGAAAATGAGTGCACCCTCGGGGGCGCGGTCATGACCAACGCCTCGGGGGCACGCAGCTATCGCTACGGCGCCATCCGCCCCTGGGTCGAGGCCATCGATCTGATCCTTGGCGACGGCCGGCCGACCACGATCACGCGAAGTCACACCACCAAGAATACCGTCGGATACTTCGGCTTCCAGAACCCGGTCGACCTGATTGTCGGCAGCGAGGGTACGCTCGGCGTGGCGACACGGCTGGTTGTGCGCCTGCTTCCCGAACCACCGGGGCACCTTGCCGGCATGGCCTTTTTCCGCGAATTGCCCGACGCGGTCGTCTTCGTGCAGGAGGCGGATCGGAAGGCCCTACGCGGCGGGCATCGGGCGGAGATCGAGGGCATGGGCGGAAAGAGCGGCGTCCCGCAGCCGCGCTGCCTCGAACTGTTCGACGAGGGTTCGCTGGCGATGATTCGCCCGGAGGCCGGATCGTTGAACGTACCGGCGGCCGCCCGTGCGGCCATCTACTTCGAAGAGGAGTGCGAACCGGAGTCGCTGGACGAGCGCCTCGAATCATGGCTCGCGCTGATTGAAGCCTGCCAGGGGCTGGCCGACGACACGATCGTGGTCACCAATGACGCTCAGGAGTCGGAACTGAAGCGCCTGCGCCACGCGCTCCCCTCCCTGATGAACGAACGAGGTCGGGCCGCCAGAGCCTTTGGCGGCATGAAACTCGGCACCGACTGGGCGGTGCCGCTCGAGTCGGTGGGGCCGATGATCGAGGAGGCCACGCGGCTGGCCAACGAGGTCTTCGGCGGTTTCTACATCCGCTACGGCCACCTCGGAAACGGCCATCCCCACTTCAACCTGCTGGCGAAAGATGCCGCCGAGCTCACGAAGGCTCGAAAAGCCATCCATGCGATGTGCCTCCACGCAGTGTCCCTCGGAGGCACGGTGACGGCCGAACACGGGGTCGGCAAGCTGAAACGCGAATACGTGGGGCTTCAGTATCCGGGATGGGTCATCGACGCCATGAGAAGTGTGAAGCGAGCCCTCGACCCGGCTGGGATCCTGGCACCGGGGAACATTTTCGAGTAGGGAAAAGGACGGGCCTCTTCCCGCAGTCCGACCAGTCCCCCGGTTGTGGGAGGCATCATCTCCGGACCAGACTACCAGGAGATACACACCCTACCGGGGTCTCCGCTCCAATTCTCCCTGCCCCATTTGTGAGGGCAGGCGATTGATCTGAAATCGCCCACCGATCATCCGAAGTGTCGCAGAATTGCGGATCCAGCTCCACGTTTCCACTAGTGCCCATGATTACATCACAACCGGCGATGTGGCGCTGTTGGGGTGGCCAGAAGAGATTGTCTCGAACTTCAACGCCTCCCCCTTCAGTGCATGCCATGCCGCTGCCGTCCTCAGTAAATGCAATTATGTTCCTGGAGACGACAAGTCGATCACCCAACCTTATGGAAAATTAAAGTGACAGTTGTATGGCCGCCAAAGACCGTGAGTTCCGCTGCGTTACTGATCGCCATTGGAAGCAAGTCCAAACGCTCAAGGCTGGTGCCCCTGCTAGCCCCTCCACCCACCGATCAAGCGCGCCCCCCAGATGCCCAGCAACGCGACCACGTTGGCCGCGATCAGTCGGTCGAGGATCGGCTGGGGGGGGCGGATCGGGAGGCCGATCGAATAACGTCGTGCGAGGATCAGTGTGAAAATCACGATCTCGACCGCGAAGACGAGGGTCAGAGGGTGAAGCGCGACCGAGGTCAACCATTCGCCCCGGATCAGGGCCACGGTTGCTCGCGTCATGCCGCAGGAAGGGCAGGGGAGGTCGGTGGCCAGCTTGAAATAGCAGGGTGGCAGCGTCACGCCTGCTCCGAAACCCGCTCCCGCTCGCCGGCGGGTGCTGCGATGCCGGCCTCGGCCCAACCGTCCCGCATCACTCCCCCCGCGCCCCCACCAGCGCCGGCACGAAATTGCGGACCGCCGCCACGCCTTCGTCAATTGAAAGGGGCCGGTCGGGTTCGAATTCGCCGTTGGGTCCTGGCGCGATCATTTTCAAATCGACTGCGATGCGTGCGGCGTTGTAGGCGTAGTGAGTTGACTTCAGGTCGCTGAAGGGAGTCGGCGTTCCCTTGTAGAGACTGAATACCTTTGAGTTTCCGCGCAGCCGCGAAATCGTTTCCTCGGCCCAGAGCGACAGCGTCTGGCGTGTGACCGGCTGGTCGGGTCGGAACGAGCCGTCGGGGAGCGTTTCCATGAGGCCCTGGGTGAGCGCCCGGTTGATCCAGTAGGCTTCTGGGCGCCCGGTCACGTCGTTCGGCGTGCGGAATGAGCCGTCGAGGAGACCCGCCTCCGCGTCGAGTGCCTTGGAGAGCGAACTCTTGCCGTTGCCGGTGATCAGCACGGCCAGCGCGCCGCGGGTGAGCGTCTCCTGTGCGAAAACGGCCAGCAGCGCCGGTTCATCCAGCGGATCCTCGTCGGAGCGGAAGGGGGCCAGGCGCCGCCGGGCGTTTGCAAACGGGTCCGGTTCGGCGTATTCGGCGGGCGTGTCGGGTTCGACGGGTTCGGTGGCTGCCGCGGTCGGACGGACAGCCATTTCGGGATTCGCTCGTCCGGCCTCGGCGCGTTGGGCGGCCCGCTGGCGATTTTCGAGCGCGAGGGCTCCCTGCTCCCGACCCAGTCGGCGCAGGAGGTCGACGGCGGCCGACCCCAGTTCCTCGTCCGTCAGGTCGATGAGGAGGCCCCGTTCGTAGTAGACCAGTGCCATTTCGTCGTTCTTCGCCCGCTCGGCCACCTTGCCCAGGACCCACCAGCCGCGCAGCCAGGCCGGATCAAGTTCGGTGGCGGTGCGTCCCTCGAAATCGGCCTCGATCAGCTTGTTCTTCTTGAGAAGGACGCGGGCCATCCCTTCGTGAGGCGGCGCGAAGTCGATGCCGAGTTTGCCGGCCAGCGCTCCCGATTTCTTGAACGCGGCCTCGGCTCCCTTCAGGTCGCCGAGTTCGAGTTTCGCGACGCCCAGGTCATAGGCCTCGACGGCCGTCGTCGGTTCGGCCTCCATCATCCGGACACCGCTTCCCGGCTCAGAGGCCCGAACCGGGGTGGCAAAGAGCGAGAGCAATAGCATCAGCCGGAGGGCGACCGGGGCGCCCGCAATGAATTTTGCACGGTGGTCCGGCAATCCCCCGAGAATCGTGCGTGCGTTTTGCAACTCCATCTTCAAATGCTCCAGTGCGTTAGGCGGATGGGTGAAATAACACATTGTACCGCTTGAAGTTAGGGTCCTACTATTGTCCTTGTAACAGGCCCGCACAGGCCCAACATCCTAGAAGGAGGACTACACCGATGAAACACCCCGTCGTGCAGACTGCACTCTTGCTCCTTACGGCCGGACTCTTCCTGCCGGCATTTGCCAACGCCGAGTCGTCCGATCGTGTCGCCGTTATCCGGATCAAGGCAATCGACGGCCTCCTGGCCGACGGCGCCCCGGTCCAGGTGACCCGGGATCAGGCCTTCCTGTCCGGCTCCTCGGTCCGCATCGCGCGAAGCGCCGTCGGTTCGCTGGACGGCGTGAAGGCCGTGGTCCTGATCGATCGTCGCTCGGATGCCATGAGCGGCAGCGACCTGGTCAAGAGGCACAAGGAAGAGGTTCTGACCGTGACCGGCGATACCTTCACCGTCAAGGGTGTCGACGGCCGTGACGTCACCTACGCCCTCGACTACTTGAGCGACGGTTCGGTCGATCTCCTGGGCCCCAGTGACCGCATCATCGCTCGCAGCAAGGGCGAGTTCAAGATCTGGAAGATTGAAGGAACCTCGATGGTGTCGAGGGATCGCATTACGCTCTACTAATACTGCGGACGATCGGCGCTGCAAGGCGCCGTGACATTCGAGCCGGCGTCTTCCGTATCAACGCTGGGGGAAAACGAAGCCGGGGGCTCCGCGAGGCGCCTCCGGCTTTGTCATTTCCAGTGTCGGATGGCGCCGCACGGACGCCGCCCGGGCGTTGCCGTCAGCGGGCGGGCTTCTCCGCATAGACGAGGATTTCGATGTCATCCAGCGTGATCGCGCGGCGCGAATACTCGCCGGCACGGCAGCCAAAGCCGAGGATGTGTCGAAAGCCGGTTCGCTCGAGCAGGAGCTTGATGCCTGGAAAGTCGTAGTAGCGCTCGTGGAAGCGGAACAGTTCCTCGGCGCCCCCCTCCACCTGGATCATCTCCTCCCGCTCGTACATGTTCGTCTGGGGGTCGAATTCGGAGAGGTCGCCCCCCTTCTTGAGCAGGTTGTAGAGGGAAAGGCAGGTCAACGCCATCTTTCCACCGGGCTTCAGCGCTCGGAAGATGGCATTCAGGACCCGCTCGTTTTCGATATCGCTCTCCAGGAGGCCGAAGGCCCCCTGGCAGAGGCAGATGGCCGCGTCGAATTCCTCGTTGTACGGAATCTCGCGGGCGTCCCCCTTCACGAACTCGACGGTCGTGACCCCTTCCAGTTCGGCGGTCTGCTTCGCCAGCGCCAGCAGTCGGTCCGACAGGTCGACGCCGGTCACTTGCATGCCCAGCTTTCCGAGCCCGACCGAGTGACGACCGGGCCCACACGCCAGGTCCAGAATCCGGTGGCGCGGGTTCAATTCCAGCATGTCCACCAGGAACTCGACCTCCTGGGCGGTGCCCTGGGTGAACGGCAGGTCCAGAAACCGGTCGCCGATCATTTCGAACATCTCGCGGAGTGAACGTGCATCGCGCGTCTCCTTTGACTCTCTCATATGCCCCCCCTGGGCGGCGGCTCTCGGAGCCGCTTGATTCGATGTCGGTCGATCCACTACGGTTGCAGGAATGCCCGCGCCATGGTGACACGGCCAAGCGGCCTACTGGGGGGAAAAATGCAACATCACGCCGGATTTCTCAAACTGGTGGAGGATGCCAAGTCGCGCGTTCGGGAGTGTACGGTGGATGAGGTCATGGCTCGATACGCCGCCGGGACGCCGTTCCGTGTGGTTGATGTCCGCGAGGAGAGCGAGTGGGAGGGCGGACACATCCGGGGAGCCATCCACCTCGGCAAGGGGGTCATCGAACGCGATATCGAGAAGAAAATCCCCGATCACGGAACCGAGATCATTCTCTATTGTGGCGGTGGCTTTCGATCGGCCCTCGCCGCGGACAATCTCCAGAAGATGGGCTACCAGAACGTCCTGTCCATGGCCGGCGGCTGGCGGGTCTGGAAGGAAAACGACCTCCCCTCGGAGGCTTGATGGCATGACACGTCAATGGGGGCCGGCCACGCGCCGTGTCTTCCCCATGCTCGTCATCCGGATCAGCCTGACGTCGTGGCTTTTCGTTGGCACGCCCGCGCTGGGGCGTGACGGTGTTCTGACGCCCGGCTCCTTCCGCCATGACCCCAACGGTCCGGACCAGGTGGTCTGGGCCACCGCCGAGAGCCCGGCGATTCGTTTCCTGTCCCTCCGCTTCGCGGTTGGCGCGGGGGACGCCATCGACAAGGCCGGCGTGCGCATCTACCGGCTCGACGACCAGGGGTTCGAAGGCTTCCGCGATCACGACGCCACGCGATGGGCCCGCCTCGACTCGATCGAGTTTCGCGCGCTCACCATCCCGCTTCCGGACGATCCCCGTGTCGGTCCCGAATTCAGCCGATGGCGTGGCTATCGTATCTGGCTGGACGACAGGGACCGCCTCATCTGGTGCGGTCGCGACTCGACCACGACACGCGAGAGCCGCGTCGGCCGATTCGAGGAACTGTTTCGGCGTGAGGAAAAGACGAAGACCATCTCGGACCGGGTCATCCTGGTGCCGGGCTGGGTTTGTGATGCGGTGGCGATGCGCATCGACGTGAGTCGTTTCGCCAACGGCGATCCGTCCAACGACCCGGCAAACGGCGCTCCGGGCGGTGACCTGGCCGGCCTCATCAATGGGCTCCCGTCCCTCGACAGCCTGGGAGTGACCACGCTCATCCTGTCGTCACTGGTGCGCACCGCGGCGGATGACCCGGCGGCGGTGCTCGACCTCATGACGGTCGATCCCCGCTTCGGCGACCTGGCACAGTTCCGCCGGCTGGTGGAACGGGCGCATGCTCGAAAAATGAAGGTCATCGGCACGCTCCCGCTGGCGCGAATCAGCCGCGCCCACCCGTGGGTAAGGGATGCTGTTGAGTGGAAGGAGGAATCGGCCTTTCGATCTTTTTTCATGCTGCCTGAGACCGCGGACGGCCAACCTGTTGCCACGACGGACACGACGGGCAGCGTGCCGTGGAACGGCTCGAACCCCGAAGTCGTCGAGGAAATGCTGGCTCCGGTCCATCTATGGTCACAGACGCGGATGGACGGCTGGTATCTCCCCGATCTTGACGATCAGCCCCGGGAATTCTGGTTATCGATGGCCGCCACGATGAAGGCACTCGATCCGACCGCGTGGATCATCGGCGTCAGCGCGGAGGCACCGGTCCGCTGGATCACCGGCGAACTGGTCGACGCGCTCGACACCGCCGCGTTCGGTCGGGCGGTCAGCCTCTTCACCACGGGCGAAGACGACGATGCGGTGCACCTGGCGCGATCACTCGACCGGGTCCGGATCGACACGCCGGAGCCATTCACGCGGACCGCCTGGAATTCTCTCACGTCAACCGATCGGACCGATGACCCCGGCCGACGGTTGGCCCTCCTGCTCCAGATGACATCGGAAGGGGTGCCGGTCATCGACGCCCTCGTGCCACTCGAAGCCAACGAACGCCGCCGTCTGCGCGAGATGATCCAGATTCGGCGCGAACACGCGTCACTGCGCCGCGGCAGTTTCGATACCGTCCTCCAGCTGAAATCGGCGTGGGCCGTTCTCCGACGCACCTCGGACGAGATGTTCCTCGTCGTCATCAACCGCGGTGATCAGCCGCTCAGCGCCCGCATTCCGATGCCCGGAAGCCTCGGCCAGATTCGCCAGCGTGACGCCATCGACCTGTTGAGCGGTTCGCGCCATGCCCTGCGAAGCGGCGAGCTCTTTCTGAAGGACGTGCCGCCCGGGGCGGGAGCGTTGATTCAGCTTCGGTAGCGCGGGATTCAGAAGGACCGACAATCCCGTCACCGATACCGGGATCGAGACCCGCTGCGGGCATGGACATTGACGTTCCCCATGGGGTCTGGGGTATTCTTTTCAGCATGATGACGCGGTTTTCAAGCCTCTCGCCCGGCGTATCGTTCTTGGTGCTGTCCCTCGCCTTCGCCCTGGCCCTCGGGGCCTGCGGAAGCGACGATGACGGCGGACCGGCCCCGGGAATCGTCCCCGACTTTGCGCTCACCGACGTGAATCCGAACTCGGCCACCTTCAATACGGAGGTGTCGCCGCGCGATTACCGGGAAAGGATCTCCGCCTGGTACTTCGGCTCCTCCACCTGAGGTTACTGTCGTAGCCAGTTTGGCTACCTGAACCGGATGCAGGCCGAGATCGACACGCTTCTTGACGCAATCGATGCGACCGAGCGGCCAGCCTCCATCCTGGGCCTCACCAGCGTTGATGACGGCTCGGGGAACGATACCATCGTGATCAGGCGGATGATTCCATGGCTTCAGGATACGACGGAGTGGATGGCCTGGGAGTCATGGGAAATCACCTATCGCGATGTCGTCATCCTGGACGAGGAAAACCGGATCGTCGACGTGTACAACCTCACCAGCCACGATCTGGCCAATCCGGCCAATTTCGCCACGCTGAAGAACATGATTCTCGAGGCCGCGGCGCCGTAGCGTTGGCGGCGGTGTCTGATACCATTCCGTGATGTCACCTCGTCGACCCGGGGCAATTGGCTCCGCAATCATCGTGTTGGCCCTGTTCCTGGCCGGCTTGACCCCCGCCATTCCCGCCGCGGCCGCGGAACCGGAAGCCACTTCCAGCGCCCGTCGCGACATCCTCCTGTTCGAGGCCGACATTGCGCTGCGGCAGCGCGACTTTCCGACCGCGGTCTCGCACCTCGAAGCTCTCCTCAAGGCCGATCCCGATGACGAGGAGGCGCTCGAACGCCTCGCGGAAACGTGGCAGGCCTGGGGAAAAATCGAAGGTGCCGACCCCGATTCGCTGCGGGAGGTGTCCCTGGCTCTGTACCGGCGCCTTCTGGAGGAGAACCCGCGCCAGCCGCGGGCGCTGGCCAGCGTTCGACGGTTGGCTCCCGATGAATGGCGGCGCTACCTTGGACTTGCAAGAGCGGCGGAATCCAGCCGCCAGGATCGACTCGCCGAGAACTACCTCCGAATCGCCTTCGAACTGTCGGATACCAGTGCCGTGGTGCGTGAGCGTCTTGGCCAGCTGACACGGCGTCTGGCAGACGAAGCGCCCGAGCCGGAGCGCACTTTTTACATGGGGCGGCTCGACCTGGCCGAGGGGCGTCCATTCGAGGCCGCCGCCCGGTTCCGGCAGTGTCTGAACGCCGATTCGACCATCACCGCCTTTCGCAAGTACTACGGCATCGCGTTGTTCGAGGAGGAGAAGTACGCCGAGGCGCTTTCCTATTTGCAGCCGATCGAGGAAGCCGATCCGACCGACCCCGATGTCCGCTATTACATCGGCTCGCTGCTCTTCGAGCTGCGACACTGGCAACCGGCACTGGAGCATCTCCTGCCCGTGGCGGAGCAACACCTCTATCGGGGCGAGGCGGCGCGCATGGTCGGACTGGCGCTGGCCCAGGTTGGAGTTCATGACGAGGTGGCGCTGAAGTATCTCGAGCAGGCCATCGCGGACGGGTCGACGGATCCCGATCTCCCCTGCCAGATTGGTGAACATTTCGTCCGCCTGCACCGGTGGGATGAGGCCGGCAAGAGCTTCGAAGACTGCCGGGCAGCCAATCCGAAGCACCCGGCGGCCAGCCTGGGCCTCGGCCTGGTGGCCGATCAGCAGGGACGCTGGAAAGAATCGCTGGATCACTTCGAGGACTTTCTCGACATCAAGCCCAAATCGCCGGCGGTCCTGATTCGGGTGGGTGTCGGCTGGCTCAGGCTCGATGAACCCGATTCCGCCGCGGCCCGTTTTCGTGCCGCCATCCGGGCCGACAGCGTCTTCGCCAGCATGCCCGCCGACTCGATCAACCAGGCTCAATTGTTTGAAGTGGCATTCCTCGTGCTGATGGCCAGCCGTGAATATCGCGATGGCATCGTGGTGGGAGAGCACCTGGTGACGCAGGAACCGGACAATGCCTCCTACATGAACAACCTGGCGATGGCGTTCGCCGACGCCGGCGAAAATCTGCAGCGTGGGCTCGAACTGGCCCGGAAGGCCAACGCCGCCTCGCCCGATAATCCGGGATTTCAGGACACGCTTGGCTGGGTCCAGGTACGCATGAAGCGCTACGACGACGCCGAGGCAACGCTGAACGGCTCGCTGGCACTGGCCGCGAAGATCGGCCTCTCGGACGTGGCCGAAATCCGCTACCACCGGGCCGTTCTGTATGCGTCGAACAACCAGCGAATGAAAGCCATCGAGGAATTGAATCAAACGCTCGAGGAGATTAAACGGGCGCCCGAGGGGTCAGGCAATCCCCAGCTTCGGCGGACCGCCGAGGCTCTGCTCAAGCGCCTGACCGAGGAACAGAAGAAAATCGACTGAAGAGGAGAATCACCAACGTGAATCGTGATGCACTTCCGGAAATCGATGCCGCCATCCTTGCCGATCTCGAACGAAACATGGCCGATCTGGCCCGGCTGGTGGCCATCCCCAGCGTGGCGGCCCAGAATCGCGGCATCGAGGAATGTGCGCTTTTGGTGCGCGATCTTCTCACCGAACGTGGGTATCGTTCCCAGATCATGCCGACCGCCGGAAACCCGGTGGTGTACGCCGAAGGAGATGGCGACTCGGAGCGGACGCTCCTGTTTTACAATCACTACGATGTCCAGCCGGCCGAGCCGCTGAACCTGTGGGAGTCCGAGCCCTTCACGATGTCCCGGCGAGACGGCAAGGTCTTTGGACGCGGGATCAGCGACGACAAGGGGCACTTCATCTCCCGACTTCATGCGCTGGACGCCGTTCGCAAGGTTCATGGTGGCCGCCTTCCCTGCCGGGTCAAGTTCGTCATCGAAGGAGAGGAAGAAGTCGGCAGCGTGCAGATGCCGGCATTCATCGAGGCCAACAAGCAGCTTCTCGCCGCCGACGCCTGCGTGTGGGAGTTCGGCGGGGAAGATGAGAATGGTCGCCCGGAGCAGTATCTTGGCCTTCGGGGCATCTGCTACGTGGAGCTCTCGGTCCGCACCGCCGTCATCGACGCGCACTCGGGCATGGCCGGCTCCATCTTTCCGAACGCGGCCTGGCGGCTGATCTGGGCATTGAACACGCTGAAAGGTCCGGACGGGCGGATTCGCATCCCCGGTCACTACGATTCGGTCAAGCCAGCCTCCCCGCGTGACATGGAACTGCTGGCGGCGATGCCGGACAACTCGGATGAAATGCTCTCGAGATTCGAGATCAAGGGCTTTCTGGATGGAATGACCGGCGGCATCGAGCTTCGGCGCGCCGAGGTGTTTGAGCCGACCTGCACGATCTGCGGTTTGGAATCGGGCTACCAGGGACCGGGCTCGAAGACGGTTCTCCCGGCGTCGGCGAAGGCCAAGGTCGATTTTCGCCTGGTGCCGGATCAATCGCCGGAGGAGGTTCTGGCCAATCTGCGGCGACACCTCGATGCCGAAGGGTTTTCCGACGTTGCCATCACGTATCTCGGGGGCGGTCGCCCGGCGAAGACGGACCCCGATCATCCATTCATCCGGATGGCCAACGAGGCGGCGGCCGACGCATACGGAAAACCACCCATTATCGCCCCGATGGTCGGCGGCAGTGGACCCAACTGGCCGTTCACCAATGTCCTCGACCTCCCCATCACCATGTGCGGCATCGGTTACCCCGGCGGCCAGGTCCACGCCCCCAACGAGCACTTCGTGCTCGAGCACTACATTCGGGGGGTGAAGCACGCCGCGCGGATTGTGGAAGGGTTTGCCGGGATGTCGGGCGGTGACACGGCCCGGGGGTGACGGTTGTGCCGGCCGGGGGCAGGCCCGGCCTTGACGCTTGTGCCGGCCCGGGTGTCTTCTTCACTCCCATGAGCCAACCCGACGAAGCCAAACGCCGCTCGACCTTTGTGACGACCCGCTTCGAACAGTGGGCGTTGCCTCGCGTGGCCGCCCGCCTGCCCCTCTGGATCGTTCCCGACACGCTGACGTTTCTCGGTGTCGTGGCCGCCACGTTCATCGCGGCCGGCTACATGCTTTCCAATCGGGACCCGGCCTGGCTCTGGGCCATCAATCTGGCCCTCGTCGTCCACTGGTTTGGTGACAGCCTCGATGGCACGCTGGCCCGGGTCCGGAAAATCGAGCGACCGAAGTACGGGTTCTATCTCGATCATCTGACCGATGCCTACTCGACGCTCGCGGTGGGGCTTGGCCTTGGCCTTTCTCCCTTCATGCTCCTCTCGGTCGGCCTGGCCATCGTCATCGGGTATTACCTGATGTCGATCAACGTGTATCTGGAAACACACGTCTTCAAGGAATTCCGGTACGGCTATGGCGTGATGGGCCCCACGGAAGCGCGCCTGCTGCTGATTGGGCTCAACACGCTGGCCTACTTCAGCAAGGACCTGCCCTTCACGTTTCTGAACACGCAAATGACCCTCTTCGATATCGGCGGCATCGTCGGTGTCATCGCAATGATTCTGATGCTGTCACGCCGGGTGATCCGAAATCTCAAGAACCTGGCGATGCTGGAGCCGGCCCGCCGGGATGGGCGGTGAACTCGCACCGGTGCGAGTTGTGTTAGGGATGTCTAACCGAACACACGCATCAAGAATTGACCACAAGCCAACTCGCACCGGTGCGAGTTGTGTTAGCGATAACTAACACATCCCGTTCCGCTACGAGTTGATCGCCCCTGATTCCAGGGAAGTATTAGAGGCTCGGT
>JAWXBZ010000183.1:0-5907 GCA_034440375.1 Candidatus Eiseniibacteriota bacterium | reverse complement strand
GACAAGGAAGGGATGACCCAGTTTTCGGCGCCGGACCCGAATGTGCCGATCAACTGGGACAAACTGCTGGAAAAGGGTGAGTGGAAGGGGCTTCTCGAGGACACGGAATGGCGCCTGACGGCCAGCCCCTTCTGGATCGATATCAATTACTATGTGGCGCTGGCGCTGGAGAACCTGGGGTATGAGGCGGCGGCCCGGGCGGTGACCGACCAGACAGTGGCGCTGGTGAGGCGTTTTCCGAAGCTGCTGGAGCTGACCTATCTGGATGGCCGCCCCTTTGCCGAGGCGCCGACGCGGCAGTGGATCCGTTCGGAGATGTCGTCGGGCGGCGGTGGTGGCGAGGGTGGCTCTGCGGCCCCGGCCGCGGAAGTTGATCCGGTCGAGGAAGTCGGGCGCGAGGCGCGTGGGATGGCGGCGCGGGGTCGGCTTGCCGAGGCGGCGGACCTGTTACAGAAACGGATTGCCGAGTGCGGGTTGCCGCGGGAGCGCTTTCGCTGGCGGTTGATGCTGGCGCGGGTCTGTTTCGACGCGAATCAACCGGCGGTGGCGGCGGCACAGCTTCGTCTGTTGGATGAGGAAATCGAGGCGCATCGGCTGGAGGCCTGGGAGCCGGGGCTGGCCTTGGATGCACTGGTATCGTTATACCGTTGCGAGAAGAAACTGGGGGGCAATGGCGCCGGTACGAAGGACGGCCTTTCCCGCCTGGATGGACTTTACAATCGACTGTGCCGGCTGGATGTCATGACGGCGCTGTCGCTGGATGGCAAGAAGTAATCTCGACACACGGCGATAATCTGGAGGTGCTCGGATGGCCAAAGAAGGATCGGTTGCCCCCAAGGAACGAATCAATATCGTCTACAAGCCGGCGACGGGCAACGCGCAGGCTGAAATCGAACTGCCGCTCAAGTTGATGGTCCTGGGCGATTTCACCGGCCGCGCCGATTCGACGCCGCTGGAGGAACGCAAGTCGATCAACATCGACAAGGACAACTTCAACGACGTGATGCGGGCCCACAACCTGGCCGTCGACATCAATGTCAAGAACACGCTGACCGGCGTCGAGGGGGATCAGATGGGCACGAGCCTCAAGTTCGGAACCCTCAAGGATTTCGAGCCGGAGGCCGTGGCCAACCAGGTGCCCGAACTCAAGCAGATGCTGGAGCTGCGGGCCGCACTGGTGGGGCTGCGCAGCCCACTGGGCAACGTGCCGGCGTTCAAGAAGAAGCTGGAAAAGATCATGGGTGACGAGGCGGCCAAGAACAAGCTCCTCGGCGAACTCGGTGCCGGCAAGAAAGAGGGTGAATGATCATGGGTGACGACGAACTGCAGGCCCAGCCGGCCGCCGCGGCACCGGCCGCCGCCGAAGGCTCGCTGCTCGAGGAGTTGATCCGCGAGACGAAGCTGACGCCGGCCGATGAGGGGTACTCCAAGCATGTGACGGCCCTGGGTGAGCTGGTGCGCACCATCGCCGGCGGGCCGAAGATGGACAAGATCGAGACCAAGTACGTCGACGCCATGATTTCCGAGCTGGACCGGAAGCTCGGGCTGCAGCTCGACGAAATCCTGCACCACCCCGACGTGCAGAAACTGGAATCGAGCTGGCGCGGCCTGAAGCTGATGATCGACCGGACAAACTTCCGCGAGAACATCAAGGTCGAGCTGCTCAACGTGTCCAAGTCCGATCTGCAATCGGACTTCGAAGACAGCCCGGAGCTGGTGAAGTCCGGTCTTTACAAGCACATCTACACGGCGGAATACGGCACGTTCGGCGGTCAGCCGGTCGGCGCCATGATCGCCGACTACGAATTCGACGCTGGCCCCCGCGACATGGCCCTGCTGGGCCAGTGCGCCTCCGTGGCCGCCATGGCCCACGCGCCCTTCATCACCTCGGCCGGCGCCAAGTTCTTCGGCGTCGACGATTTCACCAAGCTGCCGAACTTGAAGGATCTGAAGTCGATCTTCGAGGGGCCGCAGTACATCAAGTGGCAGTCGTTCCGTGAATCGGAGGATGCGCGCTACGTGGGCCTCACCGCCCCGCGCTTTCTGCTTCGCCTGCCGTACGACCCCGAAGCCAACCCGGTCAAGTCATTCAAGTACGAGGAGAAGGTCACCGACAACCACGGTAAGTACCTGTGGGGCAATACGGCCTTCACCTTCGCCACCAAGCTGACCGATTCCTTCGCCAAGTACCGCTGGTGCCCGAATATCATCGGACCCCAGTCGGGCGGTGCGGTGGAGGATCTGCCGCTTCACCAGTACAAGGAAACGGGCGAGATCGTCACCAAGATCCCGACCGAGTGCCAGATTTCCGAACGCCGCGAGTTCGAGCTGTCCGAGGAAGGGTTCATGGCCCTGACGATGCGCAAGGGCTCGGACAATGCGGCCTTCTTCTCGGCCAATTCGGCGCAGAAGCCGAAGTATTTCGGCCAGTCAAAGGAAGGGAAGGATGCCGAGGCCAACTACAAGCTCGGCACGCAGCTCCCCTACATGTTCATCATCAACCGCCTGGCCCACTACATCAAGGTTTTGCAGCGTGAGCAGATCGGTTCCTGGAAGGAACGGAGCGATCTCGAACGCGAGCTGAACAAGTGGATCGGGCAGTACGTGTCCGACCAGGATGTCATCGACAGCGAAACCCGCGGGCGTCGTCCGCTGCGTCAGGCCAAGATCACGGTTACCGATGTCGAGGGCGATCCGGGCTGGTACAAGGTCGGCATGGAAGTGCGGCCCCACTTCAAGTACATGGGCGCCTTCTTCACCCTGTCGCTGGTCGGCAAGCTCGACAAGAAGTAACACTCCTTCGTCAACATGCGGCCGGCGTCTCCATCGGGATGCCGGCCGTCCGAGGTTTTGACGCATGCGCGAGAAGAGCCTCATGGATCGCCTCCGAAACCCCGATCCGGCCGGCGAGCGCTCGACCCAGCTCGACTACGGCCGGCTCGCGGATTCCGTCATGGTGAACCTGCGACAGTTGCTGAACTCGCGCCAGGGTCTGGCCCAGACGGTGGATGATTACGGACTCCCCGACCTGACCGATGTGGTTCACAACTATCCCGAGGCGCTGGATGTTTGCAAGCGGAGCATCCGCCAATCGATCGAGAAATACGAACCGCGGCTTGCCAACGTGACTGTCGAGCATGTGTCCGATCCCGACGACATCTTCACCCTTCGATTCGAGATCCGGGGAAAGATGAAGACCGATCGGGACGCCGTGCCGATCGCTTTCCACACGACGCTGAACGCCTCCGGCAAGGCCCGGGTGACTCGATGACGGAGGACAGGGCTTCGTGTTTCATCGCTATTATCTCGACGAACTGAGCTACCTGCGCGAACTCGGGAAAGAGTTCGCCGACGCCCATCCCGACGCCGCCCACTTTCTTTCCGATCGCGGCTCCGACCCGGACGTTGAGCGACTGCTGGAGGGATTCGCCTTCCTGACCGCGCGACTGCGTCAGAAAATCGACGACGAGCTGCCGGAGCTGACGCATTCCACGCTGCAGTTGCTCTTTCCCCACTATCTCCGGCCGATTCCCTCGATCACCCTGATGCAGTTCACGCCGGGGCGCGGCGCCACCAAGGAGCGACATGTCGTGCCGCGCGGCACCGAGATCGATTCGACACCGGTGGATGGCACCCCCTGCCGTTTTCGGACGACGACCGAGGTATCGCTCGACCCCGTGGAAGTGGTCGGGGCTGGTCTCGAGAACCCGGCCTCCGGGCAGTACGCCCTCCGGATCAGCCTGAAAGCCACCCCCGGACTGCGCCTGGCCCAGTTAAACATCGACAAGCTCCGTTTTTTTCTGAACGGCGAGGCCGATGTGACCGGCAGCCTCTACCTGCTCCTTTCCCAGTACGTGACCGACGCCGAGGTCCGCTCGGTCTCGGGGGGCCGGGTCCTGACGGCCGCACCGCTGCCGGCCGGTTCGGTGCGGATGTGCGGCTTCGAGGAGCAGGAATCGATGCTCCCATGGCCGACCAACTCCTGGCCCGGCTTCCGGCTGCTCCAGGAATATTTCACTTTTCCCCAGAAGTTCTACTTCGTCGAGATAAGTGGCTTGAATCGACTGGCCGAAGTCGGCGGCGAGGATCAGTTCGACATCGTGCTGCGGCTCGACCGGCCGCCAGCCAGTGCGCTCCGACTGACCGCCGACAATTTCGTCCTCGGCTGCACGCCGGCCATCAATCTCTTTGAAAAAGATGCTGACCCGATCCGGGTGGAACACGACAAGACCGAATACCTGGTCCGCGCCTCCGGCAAGGACGCGGCGCACTACGAGATTTTCTCGGTCGATCGCGTGCGCGGCTTCAAGCCGGGCTCGGCCGACCCGCGCGAGTACACATCGTTCTTCGATTTCATCCAAAGTTCGGGGCTGGGCAATGCCGGCAGCATCTACCATTTTCTGCGGATGAAGCCGGCCGTGGTCGGCGACGGTACCGAGACGTGGTTGTCATTCTATTCGGCGCCCGGCGATGCCGCGTTGCCGGACACGGAAACCGTGTCGCTCCGGTTGACCTGTACCAACCGGCGCCTGGCCAGGGGCCTGCGCATCGGCGACGTGTCGGTGGCGACGACCAGCTCGTCCGAATTCGCCAGGTTTCGGAATATCTCCAACGTGACGACGTCGGTACCCCCCCCGATGGGTGGCGACCTCCATTGGCGGCTGATATCGCACCTGGCACTCTCGCAACAGGGGATGGCCAGCGTCGAGGGGCTTCGCGGGGTGCTGGCGCTCTACAATTTTCAGGCGCTGACGGACCGCCAGGCGGCGCGGGAGAACGAGCTGCGACTGGCCGGCATCAAGAGCCTGACGATGCGTACCGCGGATGCGCTCATCGGGGGTGCCGCGGCCCGCGGCCGCCATTCGTTGCTCGAACTCGAAGAGAAAAACTTTGCCGGAACGGGCGACGTGGTTCTGTTCGCCCGGGTGATCGATGAGTTCCTGGCCCAGTATGCCAGCCTCAACAGTTTCAGCCGCCTGACGGTCAAGCTGGCCGGTTCGGGCGAGGAGTACGCGTGGAAGCCTCGACTCGGGCGTCGGACCACCCTCTGATCCGATGCCTCCTCGATGAGGGGCATCGGTTCAACTTTTACCAGGCGATCAGCCTCCTGGAACGAGCCATGCCGGACGCCGTGCCGATCGGCGGGACCGGCCCCGCCGCCGACGAGGCCCTTCGCTTTCGCCCGGAGCCATCACTCGGCTTCCCGGCCGGCGCCATCGAGCGGGTTGAATTCTCCGAGGGGCGATTCCGTATCGAAGCCAATTTCATGGGGCTGTACGGCGTCGACTCGCCCCTGCCGACCCATTGGGCGGAGGACATCCTGCATGAGTACGAGACCGACTCGACGGTGCGCGACTTCCTCGACATCTTTCATCACCGGATCTACTCGCTCCTGTACCGCCTGTGGGCCAAGTACCGCTTCGCAGTGCAGATTCGTGGGGATGGCGCCGACGCGCTGACCGACCGGCTCCTTTGCCTGGTGGGTCTTGGCTCAAAGGAAACCCGCGAGGCCTCGGGCCTTCCGGCGGTGCGGCTTCTCCGGTATGCCGGGCTCCTTATCCAGCACCCCCGTTCTGCCCTTGGCCTCGAGGTCCTGGTCAGCGACTGGTTCGGCGGGCTGTCGGCCACGGTGAACCCGGCCATCGGGCGCTGGGTGAGCCTGGAGGCGGACGACAAGCTTCGCCTGGGGCAGCGAAACAATGTCCTGGGGCGGGATGCGCCGATCGGCGAGCGGTTGTACGATGTGGGGGGGTGCTTCAACCTGACCCTGGGTTCGGTCGGTTGGGAGATGTACCAGGGCTTCCTGCCGGACGGCGCCCATCACGAGACGCTCCGCCGCCTGATCAACCATTACAATACCGATCCGCTGGCTGCCGACCTGACTTTGCAGCCGCGCGGAGAGGAAGT
>JAWXBZ010000182.1:0-5482 GCA_034440375.1 Candidatus Eiseniibacteriota bacterium | reverse complement strand
GGGCAACGATTCGGCCGGATCGCGCCGGACGAGGCCCCCACGAACGGCGAAGCCGTAGAAACTGCGCAGCGCCGCCACGCGGCGGGCCCGGCTGCTGGCGCGGTAGCCGGCCTTGTACAGTGAGGTAAGCCAGGCTTCGATCTCCCCGGTACCGACCTCGGTCAGCGGGCAGCCCCGGTCGGCCAGCCAGCCGAAATGTCCCTCGAGATCCGTGCCGTAGGCCGACACGCTTCGGGCGGCCAGACGCCGTTCGAAGGACAGGTGGGCCAGCCAGGAGTCCAGCGCCGGACGATAGGATTCAATCCGGTCGACCCCCTCTGGATCAGCCGTGTCGCGGCCTCGAATGGGCCGGCGACGCATCATGCGGCCACCCCGTCACCACCGGATTCGAGTGCCTCGAGCAGCCGGCGAACCGTGGCCGGGCCCATGCCGGGCACGCGGGCCAGATCCGCCGCCGTGGCGACACGCATCGCATCGACCGAACCAAAATGCGAAAGGAGTGCCAGGCGACGCTCGGCGCCAATCCCGGGAATGCCCTCGAGTCGCGAACGGAGCGCGGCCTTGCCGCGACGACTGCGATGGTAGGTCACGGCGAAACGGTGGGCCTCGTCGCGCAGCTGGATGAGCAGCTTGAGCGCTTCGTGATTTCGGGGCAACCGGATCGGCGTCGATTGTCCGGGCACGATGATTTCCTCCTGCCGCTTGGCCAGGCCGATGACCGGCAGGTGACCGAGCCCCTCGCTCGCCAGCGCTTCCCGGGCCGCGTTGACCTGCCCGACGCCGCCATCGATCAGGATCAGGTCGGGTGATTCGAATTCACCAAGCACCACCCGGCGCGCCCGGCGACCGACGACCTCGCGCATCATGGCAAAGTCGTCGGGGCCGGGTGTGGCCATACGATAACGCCGATAGTCGGCACGCGACAGGCGGCCGGCGATCATCATCACCAAAGAAGCCACCGGGTGCGTACCCTGAATATTGGAGATGTCGAAACACTCGATTCGAACCGGCGGCGCTTCAAGATCAAGCAAAATCTGCAACTCGTACAGCCCGGCCGGGAGTTCCTTTCCCGTGCGAATCCCTTGCGCCCCTTCCATGTCCAGCCGCGCGTTCGACAGGGCCAGTCGCACCAGATGGGCGAGGGGGCCTTTCTTCGGAACCATCAGCGTCACGTGGTGGCCGGCGCGTCGGGTCATCCAATCCCGGATCAGGGATTCATCAATCGGTTTGGTGGAGACCGCCACCTGTGCGGGCAGCAGCTCCGCCCGATCGTAATGCTGGAGCAGGAAGGCGGCCATCACTTCGGCATCCTCGGTGTGCGCCACACCCTTGAGGGTTCGGCGTTCCTTGCCGATGACACGTCCGTCGCGGATTTGCAGGACGACACCGAAGGCGAGGTCGCCCGAACGGGTGAAAGCCATCAGGTCGGTGTCGCGCTGTTGCACGTCGACCATGCGCTGGCGGCGTTGCATCCGCTCGATCAATCGAATCTGGTCGCGTCGGCGTGTTGCCGCCTCGAACTCCAGGCGTCCGGCGTGCGAATCCATGTCCGCCTTGAGGCGAGCGATCACCGCCTCGGCGCCCCCGGACAGGAAGAGACAGAAGGCCTCCGCGGCCGCCCGATACTCGGCGGCCAGCTCCGGCTTGATGCAGGGCGCCAGGCAGCGATGAATATAGTAATCGAGGCATTCACGACGGCCTGGCCCGCGACCGGGTCTGTCCCCCGGACAGGAACGGAGCGGAAAAATCGTGCGAAGGTTTCTCAGCGATTGACGAAGCGCCCCGACATCCGTGTACGGACCGAAATAGCGAGCCCCGTCCGCCTTGACGCGACGCGTCAGAACGATCTGCGGAAACTCCTCCTGCATTGTCACCTTGACGAATGGAAAGCGCTTGTCGTCCTTCAGGTTGATGTTGTACACGGGACGCTTTTCCTTGATCAGCGTCATCTCGAGGATCAGCGCATCGACCTCGGTATCGGTGGCGATCACGTCCAGGTCAACCGTCTTGTGGATCATCGCGATCTGCTTGGGATGATCACTGGCGCCGGAAAAGTGGGATCTCAGGCGGAGGTCCAGCCTCTTGGCTTTGCCGACATAGATGATCCGGCCGGTCCGGTCCTTCATGAGATAAACGCCCGGACGCCGCGGAATGGACCCCAGCTTCCGGCGCAGTTCGCTCGTCATGCACCACTCCGGGAAGCCTCCGAGCCCTGATCGATTGAGCCTAAGAGGCTTTCAGTCAATGACTTATCGCCATCGCTTCATACTCCACACACGGGCGTGGAGTTTGACGGAAAAGCCTACTCTTCGAAGGGGGTCGTGGCAAGCGGATTTGTCGGAAGAATCCTAGGCGGCGGCTTTGAGTCCGGCGGGAAAAATCAGGCGGACGATTGTCCCGGTGCCGGGCGAGCTCTCGACCTCCGTGCGTCCGCCATGGGCCTGGACCGTGTTGTACACGGTGAACAGACCGAGCCCCGTGCCTGGTACCCGGGTGGCGTTGAGCGGGCCCTTGGTGGTGAAGAAAGGCTCGAAAATGCGCGGGAGGTGCTCGGGCGGAATGCCGATGCCGGAATCGGTGACTTCGATGATCACTTCCTGTCCTTCCATCCGGCTGGCCAGGGAGAGTATGCCGCCCTCCGGCATTGCGTGACGGGCGTTGGAGATGAGATTAAGGAAGACCTCCTGCAGACGCCCCCGTTCGGCGATGGCATGTGGAAGGCGGCCGTAGTGGCGTTCGACGCAAATCCCCTCCTTGATCAATTGTTGTTCAACCAAAATGAGGACATCATCCATCAATTCGTTGGGATCCAGCGCCTCGACCCGTCCGTCGGTGGCCCGTGAAAAGGTCAGCAGGCTTCGGGTCAGATCACGGGCCCGCTCACTGGACGACAGAATGATCCGGATTCCCTTCTCGAAGAGTTTCTCATCCCGATTATCCTTCATGAACTGGGCATAGCCGTAGATGGCCGCGATCAGGTTGTTGAACTCGTGCGCGACTCCCGACGCCAGCTGCCCCACCGCAGACATCTTGCTCGACATCATCAGCCGGGATTCGATCGTCTTGAAGTCGGTGATGTCCTTCCAGAGCGACATCAACCCGATGAGATGGCCCTGGGCATCGCGGATGGCCGTGAAACTGGCCAGGTGAATCCGGCCGTCCATCCGGAACTCCCGTGTCTGGTGCCGCCCCTCGGGGGTGCCGAGCCCGGCCAGGATGCCGGCGAGATCCTCGCGGAGGTCCTCGGGGAAGGCATCGACCATCGGGCGCCCGCCAGCCGTTGGACGCCCTGCGAAGAGCCGTTCGGCCGCGGGGTTGATGAGCCCCACGACGCCGTCCGGGCCGCACAGAAAAACGGCCTCCTCCATCTGCTCGAGCATGATGGCCAGACGGGCTCGCTCCTCCTCCATCCGCTCGAAGAGTCGGGCGTTTTCAATGGCGATGGCGGCTTGCGTGGCGAAGATGTTGATCGTCGCCAGGTCCACGTCGTTGAAGGTGCGTCCGTCCAGCTTGTACAACGTCATGACGCCGATCAATCGATCGGCGCAGATCAACGGGGCTGCCAGCAGCGCTTCGGGCACCGTTGGAGTTCCGGGAATGTATTTTGAGCGGGGGTCGAGATCGACCCGGTTGACGTACTCACCGATCCGTCGGCTGGCCACCTGCCCGGTCACCCCTTCGCCCACCTGGATCTCGAGCTTCATGATCTCGGCTTCAAAGGGTGAGAGGGCCAGCACCGGCTTCAGCCGGCCGCCCGGCCCGTCGAGCAGGAACACGACCCCCTCTTCCGCTTCGGTCAGGCTCATCGCACGCCGTGCCACGACCCGCGGCACTTCGGAAAGATCAAGGACGCTGGACACTTCACGGCTCGTTTCGAGCAGAACTTCCAGCCCCGCCAGTCCCCGGGACAGGCTTCGCATCATTCGGACATTATGGAGAATCGGCGCCGTCTGACGGATCACCCGGCGGAGCAGGCTGGCCTCCTCGGGCCGGAGAACGTGTCCGGGCGCCTCGCACGAAAGCGCGACGATTCCCCAGAGCCGATCGCCGTGGATGATCGGCGCCAACAGGGCGGCCCGAATACCGAGCTGTCGAGCGGCCTCCCGCCAGGCCATCGGGAGTTCCAGATCGGTGAGTTCCGTGAGCTCGACGAGATCGTGCCCGCCCTGGCACTCTCGGATGGCCGGGAAATCTTGAAACGGTATCGGCGAACCGGTCGACTCGGGGAGATCCGGCCGTCGGTCGATCACCGCGCGGCGGACGATCCATTGATCGTCGTCCGTCAGTGAGTAGATGGCGACGCGGTCCACCGGGAAGGCGTCGATGAGCAGGGCGCACAACGATCCGAGAAGCTCTTCCTCCCCTTCCCCGTTCGCGACGCGCCGGAGCATCTCCTCGGTGGATCGCACCAGCAACTGCTGCCGTGCGAGCCGGTCGGTCAGGAATCGGTTGGCCATGGCGAGCCCGAAAATCGGTTCGACGGCGGCGAGGATCACATCGAGGTCGGCCGGCGGATCCGCTCCCGGCGCAAATTCCAGCGTCAGGCTGACGGATACCCCGCCAGTGAGCGGGAGCCGCTTTCGGAATGCCGGGGCGCCAGGGCTTCGGGTGCCGACGTCGACCAGCCAGTTCCCCGACTCGGGGGCCTCATTGGAGGGGTCCCTGTCCTTGACAGGCTCAAGACCGATCCAGGTCGCCCCGGTGGCACATTTAAGGGCCTCCAGCGCGGCACCCCCCCCTCCATCCGGCCCGGCCTGGCCAAATGCGGCCACGAGGGTCGCGACAAGCCGGTCCGGCGAGTGTTCGCGGCTGGGTGCCATCAGGAGTCTCCGTTAACAGGACAGTGGTTCATACCACCCGAGTGATCGGCAACCGACCCAAAAACCTTGAGCCCGGGATGCCCTCGATTGGTCTTGACGAAAGACCCATAAGGCTTTAGCCTTTCGCGCTCACTTCGATTTAGAGAGTTTTGGGTACGAGAGTCCCGGGTGCCGCCTCAGGCGGTTTTCCGAAAACCGGCAAGGAGTTTCAGCAATGCCTCATCACAAGTCAGCCGAAAAGCGCGTCAAGACCAACGAGCGCGACCGGCAGCGGAACGTGGCCAACCGGTCGCGGCTGCGGAAAGCGGTGGGTTCCCACCGCGCTCTCACCGATCCGACCGAAGCCCAGACCGGGCTTTCCGCCACCGTGTCCGAGATCGATCGCGCCGTCCGCATCGGGTTGATACCCAAGTCGCGCGCCAACCGGGTGAAGTCGCGCACGGCCAAAGCCGTCAATAAGCTCGGCTAAGAACGGCCCCCAGCCCTTCCAGAACCGCATCGATCTGTGCAGCCGTTTCCGGCGTCACCGGGGCCAGGGGCGGCCGCAATTCGTTGGTCATCCAGCCGAGCCGGGACATCGCATACTTGACCGGCCCGGGATTCGATTCGATGAACATCGCCCGGGTCACCCGCAGCACGGTTCGGTTGAGCTGGCGCGCCAG
>JAWXBZ010000181.1:0-10173 GCA_034440375.1 Candidatus Eiseniibacteriota bacterium | reverse complement strand
GTGCGGGGGGGCAATCATGGTGGGAAACGCGATGCGTGAAGCAGGGACCTCCCGCCCCGGTGACTGCTTCAGCGGAACGGTGCGATGCCTGGCGATTCTGCCCCACGCGTTCATGTAATATTCCACCCTCAAATGCACGACTCCGTCACCAGAGCGCCGCTACCATCCGAGCGATCCTCAGCCGCTTGAGGGGACACTGAGGCGCCAAGCCTCCTTGCGCTCGCTTCGGCGTGGAGGCACTGTCACACCCCTGTCGCAGCTTTCCCTGGTCCTGACAGCCCCTCCCCGCGTGCCTGGAGTCCGGTGGAATGAGCGATTCCCCCAGATCTGTGAGCCCCTTCGTGCAACCCGGCGAGCTACTCGGTTACCCGACGTTCTTTGAGCGGACGACCGGCAAGCCTCCGTATCCGTGGTCGGCTTTGTGCGCCCCATTCCAGCGCCTGTCATGTCTAAAACCTCCTGATCGGTTTCGATGACCAGTAGCCCGCGGGTTGCCAAGCCAGTTCGTGGCCCTGCCGGCCAAGCAGTTGGCGGACCCCTGAAGTTCATCCTGACACTTCTTGGACGGCGGACCGACCAATGAGCGAAGCGGGCTTGGGAGGGAGGATGTGCGACACGTCTGTGACGCCCTGTGCTGGCTTCGAGCAGGACGAATACTTCCGTCGCTATTTCAGCCTATTGACAGGCCGCACGCCATTCCCTTGGCAGGAACGGGCGTTTGCGATGCTCGCCTCCGGTCACGTGCCATCCCTGGTCAGCTTGCCGACGGGTACGGGGAAAACGTCCTTGATCCCGATCTGGCTGCTGGCGCTCGCGAGGCAAGCATCTTCGGGGCAGCTCTCGTTGCCACGCCGCCTGGTGTGGGTGGTGAATCGCCGCACCGTTGTGGATCAGGCTACCAATGAAGCGCGCGGCATACTGGACCGGCTGACAGACGCCGGAGACAGCCCATTCAAGCCGGAGGAGCGCGAGGCGCTCTCCGCATTGAGAGCCTGTCTCGCCGGGACCTCACTCCTCGGCATGAACGGCGAGGTCCCTGTCACGGTAAGCACCTTGCGCGGACAACTCGCGGATGACGGTGGCTGGAGCCGCGATCCCTCGCGCCCTGCCATCATCATCGGCACCGTGGACATGATCGGGAGCCGCTTGCTGTTCGCCGGCTATGGCCGCGGCTTCAAGTCCCGCCCGCTCCACGCCGGCTTCCTCGGCCAGGACGCACTCCTGGTCCACGACGAGGCCCATCTGGAGCCAGCCTTCCAGGAACTCGTCGCCACGGTCGAGTCGGAGCAGAAGCGGTGCGGCGAGTTCCGTCGGTTCCAGGTGATGGCGCTGACCGCCACGTCGCGCAGTGGTGGTGAGCAGTCCTTGCTGACTCACGCCGACCGCTCCCACCAGGTGTTGGGGAAACGGCTGGAGGCAAGGAAAGGGATCATCTTTTCATCCGCAGCCGACGAGGCCAAGCTGCCCGCTGCCATCACCGAGCGCGCGCTAGAGCACAAGGCGAGCGGCCAAGCGATCCTTGTTTTTCTCCGAAAACTGGAGTACGTCGAGAAGGTCACAGCCGAGATCCGCGAGAGGCAACTCGCTGTTCAAGTCCTGACTGGCACCATGCGCGGGCTCGAACGCGACGCACTGGCGCAGGAGGACCCCATCTTCGCTCGCTTCATGCCGAGACCAAACCCGGGAGTCAACCCTCAGTCGGGCACCGTCTATCTTGTGTGTACCTCTGCCGGAGAGGTGGGGATCGACATCTCGGCCGACCACTTGGTCTGTGATCTGACTCCCTTCGATAGCATGGCTCAGCGCTTCGGCCGGGTGAATCGTTTCGGCGACGGTGATGCGCGGATCAACGTCGTGTCCGAAGAGAAACAAGACGAGAAGAAGAAAGATGACGTGTACGAGCAGGCACGGTGGAACACGCTAAAGTTGCTCATCAGTCTTCCCATGAACGCTGCCAGGCGGCACGACGCCAGTCCTACCGTGTTGAACGGGTTGCCTGCTGCCGAGCGGCAGGCCGCCTTCACACCACCGCCGGAAATCCCTCCCGCAACCGACATCCTTTTCGATACTTGGGCGCTGACATCGCTCCGTGAGAAGCTGCCTGGCCGCCCGCCGGTGGCCGATTGGCTCCATGGGGTCGCCGAGTGGGAGCCGTCCGAGACCCACGTCGCTTGGCGCGAAGAGGTCGGATGCCTCACCGGTGCCCTGATCGAGAAGTACAAGCCGGAAGCTCTGCTGGAGGACTACCCGCTCAAGCAGCACGAGCTGCTTCGTGACCGTACCGCACGGGTCTTCAAGCATCTGGAGACCATGGCAAAACGGTGTCCAGACCTGTCTGCATGGCTCGTCGATCCCGAGGGCAATGTCAGAGTCCTCGCTTTGACAGAACTCGTGAAGAAGGATCCAAAGAACAAACCGGAGGTGAATTTGGCGAATTGTACCGTGCTGTTGCCGCCAAGTACGGGGGGATTGATCAACGGCATACTCGACGGCGGCGCTGCCGCCGAGGAGACCATTCGCTATGACATCACGGACGAGTGGAAGGACGAGCGCGGTCAGCCTCGTCGTCGAAGAGTGTGGGACAACGATGCGCCGCCCGAGGGCATGAGGCTGGTGCTGGCCATCGACACCCAGCCTGATGCTGACGATGACCAGGATGACGGCGAAGCGATGCCTGGGAGACGGAACTGGCTCTGGTACGTGCTGCCCCGCTCTGCGGACGACGACGGGTCACGCACCGCCCTGGAGCCGCAGGAACTTGAGCCGCACCTTCTATCCGCCGAGCGCTTCGCGAGTTCGCTCGTCGCCAGGCTCGGGTTGAGCGATCCGGAAGCCTTGGCAGTCACGCTGGCAGCTCGGTGGCACGATCTAGGCAAACGCCGAGTGATCTGGCAGCGATCGATCGGCAACCGGTGCTACCCTGAGCAAGTACTGGCAAAGTCCGGGGGCAAGATGCGACCCGTTGACCTCAGCGGTTACCGCCACGAATTCGGATCGCTCCTCGATCTTGCGCACGTTCCTGACTTCCAGCGACTCACGCTCGATGTGCAGGATCTCGTCCTGCATTTCATTGCCGCCCACCACGGCCGGGCACGGCCGCACTTTCCCGCCGACGAGGTGTTTGACCCCGAGAGTACCGAGGAAGGCACAGCGAGGATTGCGCGCGAGGCTCCTCGCCGCTTTGCCCGGCTCCAGCGCAAGTATGGACGGTGGGGCTTGGCGTATCTCGAGTCGCTGGTGCGGACTGCGGATGCCCTCGCGTCCCAGCCGGGGGAAGCGACGGGCGTGGGGGCTACCGCCCCGACCTCGACTCCGACGGACGAGGCCGTGCCATGAGCGAGCAGCCCGAAGCTGCGATCCGCGTCCGCGTTGACCCGACCAATCCGGGCCAGTTCTTCGCCTGCTGTGGCCTGCTGGAATTGGCGGATCGGCTCTGGGGCGGAGCGGAAGGGTGGTTCGAAGGCGACCGGTTCGTCATCCGTGCTGACGAAGGATGCTCGTTGCCGGTGCTTCTGGACAGGTTAAAGACCTCTCTCATTGACACTGCGGATGGCGACATTGCCGAAGATGCCGAAGATGACGAGGCGGAGGGAGACAGCAACGCGCAGCCTCTGGATCTCGTGCTGCCTGACCCGTTACCTCTGTTGCGGCTTGACTGGTGGACCGATAAATCGTTGAAGCCTTGGGCTGGCTCGATGAACGTCCGCGTGATCTACCGCGCCATGGCAAGCGCTCTAGATACGTCGTGTGCCGATCCACTCAACGATGGGCGTGTTGTCTTCGATCCGGTTCCAGATACCAAGGGCAAGGCTAACAATAGCAAGTTGAAGCAAGGCAAGAAGCGCGAGCCGTTTTATTTCGACGCAAGACGTGGAGCCAGTGCGCGATCTCTTGATATCGGTTTCGCTCCCGATGCCCTCAAAGGGATGACAACGGTTGCGTTTCCTGCGGTTGAGTCCCTGTGTCTTGTCGGCTTGCAGCGATTTCGGCCCATGCCCACCAGCACATGGCGCGTGTTCGACTACCATACATGGGCCGTCCCGCTGGAGGCCCGCATTGCGCCGACGGCGGTCTGCGGCCTGCTACCGCACGTCGGTAGTTGCGGCTTCCGCTTCGAGAATGCCTTCCGGACCGACCAGAGAAAGCACAAGGCATTCCTGCCGGCCACCCCGTTTGCAAGGAGCTAAGGATGAGCGATCTGGAACAGTTTGACGCCTGGTTGACGGACACTGGCCCAGCTGCGCTGGTGATCCGGGAGCACCTGATGCCCGTCGAGGGCCACGACGGCGTCCTGTTCCCGGCGACGTTCGCCGCCAGCGAAGACAAGGCCTTCAAGGGCGGTTACAACATTGATGAGTTCACCGACGGCAAGAACGTCTGTCTGATCGACAGCGTCGGTTCCCAAGCGAACCGCATCGAGCCGCTCTTTGCCAAGGGGGACTACGCGCGCCTGGTACCACAGGTCGTCGTGAAGGCTGGCGACAAGCGCGTGAATCTGCTCGATGCGGGACACCGCGCCGGCGACGCCATCGTCCGCTGCTCGGCGCTGCAGCAGAAACTCCAGGAGGCGTTTAAGGCGGTGTTGAACGGTGACGCCGAGCCGCTGGCGAAGATCGCGCCGACATCGCTCGTCTTCGGCGCGTGGGACTCCCGTGACACACAGGCCAAGCTGCCGCGATTAATCGCCTCGACGATTCGGGCGCTCGATGTTCGTCAACTGACGCGCTCGGCAGCGTACGTGCCGGCCGTCGACTATGTGGATGAAGGGTTGCTCGAGGAGCCCGAGGGCCTCAGGACCACTGAGGGTAAGGTGAAGACGAAAAACCCGCTTTCACAGAGGGGGTTTCTTCATGACGTACAAGGCTCTGCCACCCATGGCGGCGTCATCGCCGCGGGTGGCATCCGCCGCGACTCTACACTCCACCTCGCCGCGTTACGCTTGCTCGCTGCGGGCAGCGACGAGCAGAAGACCATGGTTCTGCGTCGCTACGTCCTCGGTCTTGCCCTGACCGCGTTCACTCACGCACCATCCGGCTACCTTAGGCAGGGCTGCAATCTCGTGCTCGATCCCGAAAAGCCGCGTGAGTTCAAGGCGGTCTACGGTGATGGCCGGCGTGAAGACGCTGCCCTGACGCATCCGGACGCGCTCGCCTACGCCAAGGCCGCTACCGAGGCATTTGGCATCGGGGAGGATCGTGAGGTTGAGTTCGACAAGGAATCGGCGAGGAAGGACGTCGCGGACGCCAAGGACAAGAAGAAGAAACGGGCCGGGGCCGACGCCAAGAAGGCCGAGTGACCGGAGAACAAGATGCCTTTGCAATTTGATCTCTCGATGCGCTTCCTCGATCCGCTGTTCCACGGCCGGCGGGACGGTGGTGAACCGGAGTGGCCGCCGTCGCCGCTGCGGGTGTTCCAGGCGCTGGTCGCGGCGGCGGCGGGGCAGCAACGCCTGGAGTCGCTGAAATCTGCTCTGGAGTGGCTGGAGCAGCAGCGCGTGCCGACGATGGTCGCCCCAGTCGGCGTCAGGGCTTCAACAGGCTATTGCCTCTCGGTGCCCAACAACGCGATGGACGTCGTCGCGCGGGCGTGGTGCCGCGGCAACTACTCCAATGTCGGCGATGCCAATCCGGCGACGCACCGAACGATGAAGACCGTCCGCCCTACACTCCTGCGCGATGGCGACGCCGTCCACTACCTCTGGTCCCTGCCGGACCCGCTCACAGACGAAGTTCGGGGCCATCTTGCCACGCTCTCCGACATCGCACGCAGCGTCATTGCCCTGGGCTGGGGCGCAGACATGGTCGTGGGGCATGGCGCAATCATGTCCGACGAGCAGTTGGATAGTCTGTCAGGGGAGCGCTGGCTGCCGCTTGGCGGAACAACGACTGATGGATTACGCGTGCCGAAGGAAGGCACGCTCGAAGCCTTGATTCACCGGCATGCCCGGTTTCTCGACCGTCTGAGCCCGGATGGCTGGACGTTCACCGCCCCGCCGCCGCTGACCATGTACGATAGCGTGGAGTACCGGCGCGCGACCGACCCGCCAAGCCGCCCGGTCGCCGCCTTTTCCTTGCTGAAGCTCGATGCCAGTGGTTTCCGTCCGTTCGATGTCGTCCGGCGAGCACTTACCGTCGCAGGCATGATGCGGCATGTGGCCCGGCGCACCGCTGCGCGGGTTGGCTGGCCCGACGAGCGGATCAACTCTTTCGTCCTCGGTCATGGTGAATCGAAAGACGATACTCGCCACGTCGCGGTTGGGCCGAAAAGATTCGCCTATTTGCCTCTGCCCAGCCTTGAGGGGCGGGGGTGGGGCACCACCCGGGTGGTTGGCAGTATCCGGCGGGGAATTCTTGCCGCCTTCGCCGGCGACTGCGAACCCGAGATCGCCTGGGCCAGGCGTGCGTTGGCAGGCCAGGAGCTGATTGACGAGAACACGAATCAACCCGTCGCGCTTCTATCTCCAATATCCGCGGACGACAGGACCATCCGTTGCTACACCGAGGCTGCTGCATCATGGGCGACCGTCACGCCGGTGGTCCTCCCCGGTTATGACGACCCCAGACACTATCGGCGGCGGCTAAGCCGCGGCGTCAGCGCGGAGGAACAGAGGGGACTGCTGGATCAACTCCATGCTCGCGTGGATGGACTGCTCCGGAAGGCGATTACTCAGGCCGGTTTCTCTCGGGTGCTGTCGAGTCAGGCGGAACTCCAGTGGCGCAAGGTCGGCTTCTGGTCCGGTACCGACCTGGCCGATCGTTACGGGGTGCCCGGTCATTTGAGGCAGTTCGCCCGCTATCACGTCATGCTCACCTGGCGGGATGCGCGCAATGCTCCCGTGAGAGTGCCTGGTCCGATATGCCTTGGTGCGGGCCGTTTCCATGGTGTTGGACTGTTCGCGGCGTTGGGGTCCTGAGGCCCTCCGGCATTCTGCGCCCTTCTCCATCCCCCTACCCCCGTCCCCACTCCTCCACTCGAAGCCCGGGCACCCGGGTGAACTCGCGAAGATTCCCGGTCACGACCGTCAGGCCATGCGCCAGGGCTGTCGCGGCGATGATCAGATCCCGTTCGCCGATAGGATGACCCTTGCCTTCCAGCGCGTACCGGGACGCCGCATGGGCTTCGGCCGCCGCCCGCTCGAAGGGCACCACGTTGAGCGGTGCCAGGAACCGGTCCACCACCTCACGCATGGCGTCGGCCCGTTGGCTCTTTCGGACGCCATGCCACAGTTCGGCGAGTGTCATCGCGGACACCGCTACGTCGGTGGCCCGAAGCGCCGAGAGGCGCGCGGTGACGCGTGGATTTCCGCGCAGCACCTCGACGCACACGCTGGTATCCAGCAGATGAGTCACCGGCGATCCAGATCCACATCGGTCCCGCCCGGTGTCAGCGGCAGGGGCAGTGAAAAGTCCTCGAACAGCGGCGCGCCGGTCTTCAGCACCTCCCAGTAGCCCTCGGGCCACCCTCGCTCCGCCACCGGCTCAAGAATCACCCGCGCTCCCTCCCGCCGGATCAGTACCTCATCTCCCTCGAACCGGAATTCCTGCGGGAGGCGGACCGCCTGCGAGCGCCCATTCCAGAACAGCCGGGCTCGGCCAGAACTCCTGCGCTCGCGGTCCTCTGGTGCCTTGGGCATCGGAGATCTCCGTTGAGATATATCAGTGATATATACCATACGCGATGTCACACCACTCCGCAATAGTTTCCCCATGAGCGAGACTCCCGATCTGGTGCCCGCGCGCATGGTCAACGAGTACGTCTACTGTCCCCGCCTAGCCTACCTCGAGTGGGTCCAGGGCGAGTGGGACGACAATGCGGACACGGTCTCCGGGCGGTGGACCCACCGCCGAGTGGACGTTGAGGCTGCCACCGAGATACCGGAGGCTGAGGATACGGAAGCTCGCAGCCTTGTTGCCCGCTCCGTGACGCTCTCGTCCCCCAGCCTCGGCTGCATTGCCCGGCTGGACCTGCTTGAGGTGGACGGTCGCCGCGCCACTCCGGTGGACTACAAGCGAGGCTCCGTGCCGGACATCCCGGCCCGTGCCTTCGACCCGGAGCGGGTGCAGCTCTGTGTGCAGGGGCTGATTCTGCGTGACAACGGCTACGAATGTGATGGGGGAGTACTGTACTTCGCGGAGTCGAAAACCCGCGTAGAGGTTCCTTTCGACGCGGAACTCGAACAGCTCACGCGCGACGCCGTCACCGGGCTCCGTGGGCTGGCGGCGGAGGGGAGGCTCCCCCCGCCGCTTCAGGATAGCCCGAAGTGCGTCCGCTGCTCTCTCGCCGGCATCTGCCTGCCTGACGAGATCAACCAGTTGCGCCACCCGAAACCGGAGCAGGAGCCACGACGCCTCGTACCCGGGCGGGACGATCGGGTACCGCTGTACGTGCAGGAGCAGGGTACGACAATCGGCAAGCGGGATGAAAGGATCGTGGTCTCCACGAAGAAATCGACGGTCCGGGAGGTCCGCCTGATGGAACTCTCGCAGGTCGCCATCTTCGGCCACGTTCAGATCACGACCCAGGCGCTCCGTGAGTTGCTCAACCGGGAGATCCCGATCATCTACCTCAGTCTCGGGGGCTGGTTCTACGGCATGACCAGCGGGCTGCCTCACAAAAATATTGAGGTGCGTATCGCCCAGCACCGGATGATTGAGAATGGTGCCGCGCTGGCGGTCGCCCGGGCGCTCGTGTCGGGCAAGATTCTGAATCAGCGAACCCTCCTCCGCCGTAACCTGCCGGAGCGGGACATCAGGCTGCTCGGCCGCTTGGCGCTGCATGCCAGGCAGGCTCGGCACACGACGGATGTGGCGACGCTGCTCGGTATTGAGGGTATGGGCGCGCAGCTCTATTTCGGGGCGCTGCCTCGGCTGTTCCGGGGTGCCGGCGAATGGGCAGGCAATGTCTTTCGTGAGCAGGGCCGCAATCGCCGGCCGCCGAGGGATGAGGTCAATGCGGTCCTCTCCTTCCTGTATTCGGTGCTGATCAAGGAGTGCCTGGTCGCCGCGCAGTCGGTCGGTTTCGAAGTCTTTCGAGGTGTCTATCACGCGCCGAAGTACGGCCGGCCGGCGCTGGCGCTGGATCTCTGCGAAGAGTTCCGGGCACTGATCGCGGATTCCGTCTGCCTCACGCTCTTCAATCAGGGTGAACTCCGTCCCCAGGATTTCCTCAAGCGGGCGCGCGGTGTGATGCTGACCCCGCGCGGGAGAAAGACTGTGCTGGAGGGATTCGAGCGCCGGCTGAACCAGATGGTGACCCACCCGATGTTCGGTTACACGGTCAGCTATCGGCGGATCATCGAACTGCAGGCTCGGGTGCTGCGGGCGGTCGTTCTCGGGGAAATCCCGGCCTACCGTCCCTTCACCACCCGCTGACGAGTATGCGCCACCGCTATCTTGTCGCCTACGACGTCAGCGATCCGAAGCGGCTCCGGCAGGTATTCAAGAAACTGCACGGCTTTGGTGACCCGGTGCAGTACTCGGTCTTCCTCTGCAGTCTATCCGATGTCGAGAAAATGAAAATGCGAGAATGCCTGGGTGGGATCATTCATCATGCCGAGGACCGGGTCATGATCGTGGACATTGGGCCGACAGAGGGTCGCGCCGCGGTCGCCTTCGAGTATCTTGGAGAGCCACTTCCCGCTCCTCAAGCGGAAACCGCGGTCATCGTCTGAGGCGAGCAGGGTAGTGGTGAGCGGGCTCGCCTGGGCGCTCGCGTGAGATAACCCGTGAATCCATTATGAGTTGAGAAAGGAATGGGCTTGGCAGGCATGATTTCGCAGTCGATGTTTAGCCCCCGCTCGCATGCCATCCTGGAAGTGCTTCTGGCATCGCCAGTTATGGCCCGGGCGGTATCCGCGCTCACGTGAGCGCGGCTCCATTGAAGCGTGACGCCGGCGACCGAGTAGATCGTGGCGAGGTTGTATCCGCGCTCACGTGAGCGCGGCTCCATTGAAGCTCAAAATAAGCCCGCAAAGAAGCGGGCAACTGAGCAAGTATCCGCGCTCACGTGAGCGCGGCTCCATTGAAGCGTCCTCTGCATGGATGGGTGCGGCGGTCTCGTCATCAGTATCCGCGCTCACGTGAGCGCGGCTCCATTGAAGCAACTCGCCAGCGGCATCATGCGACGATCCACCACGCGGTATCCGCGCTCACGTGAGCGCGGCTCCATTGAAGC
>JAWXBZ010000180.1:0-16238 GCA_034440375.1 Candidatus Eiseniibacteriota bacterium | reverse complement strand
TCGCGGAGCGACGAGTCAGCCCTGAAAGGCGGAGCCGCGGAGGCGTCGATCGGTCCGATTCGCCTGACCGGTTTCTACTCCGACGACGACAAGGACGCCGTCCTGAATCCCGACGGTTCCTTCAACCGTGGCATCACCATGGTGCCGCGGATTGATGACGAAACGCTCGAGGATATCCGGGACTTCGTGGCGCCACCATTTCGTAATCGTTTCCTGCCGATGCGCGATGTGATGAACGAAAAGATCGTCGGCGGCAATGCCCGCATCCGGGTCCTTCCCTCGACCTATATCGGTTTTACGGCCATGGAGATGCGGTACCGCAACAATCTTCACCCGGGCGCCGAGGACGACAGCCTGATCCATCGCTTCAATCCCGATCCAACCTCACTGATCATCGACCCGAACCGCATCGAGGCGCGTGATGCCGAGTTTGCGGCGGGTTATGACAACCGGGGACTGGGAAATTTTCGCGACCTGGTCGGTTCCGATTTCACCGCCATCCTGGGCAACCTGTCCGTGGCCGGCGAGTACGGCAAGCTGATGACCGCCCGGGAGGAGACATTTACCGGGCGGGCCTTCGCGGCCGGCCCCGAGGCTTATCTTGGATCGGCCTACCTCCAGTACGAGAACTTCAACGTCCAGGCGCTCTACCGCGACTACGATCTGCACTACGACAATCCCTACCATCGCGGCTTCGCCGAGACGAATCGGTACGACCAGACGCTGGCCGGCGACGAGTTCCGTCTCTGGAATCCGATGTTCTCCTACCTGGCCGAGAATGATCCGCAGTCCAAGGCGGAGCGAGGGTTCTACCTGACCGGCCGCTACCAGATCAGCCGCGACCTGACGCTCAATTCCTTTGAATACGACAACTACGTCCGCAAAGTCGACGATACGAACAGTCAGCGGCTGACCGTCAACTTCGAGTATCGGCCGATTTTTCCGGTCCGCCTCCGGGTCCGGCAACGCTGGTCGGAGCGGGACGGCAAGGGTGAGGACGAGGTCCGCGGGTTCTCCGGCTGGGACACGCGATTCGAGGCCCGGTTCTACCTGTCGAACTACAACCGGCTCGATTTTCTATATTCCTCGACCAACGTCATTTTCAAGCCGCGCCCTCGACTCGGCAGCGATGGCGACGGTAACGGGGGGACGACCAACCTCGGTACCCGGGCGGCTCCTGGTCAGGCATTCCAGGCCAAGTACGTCCACAACTTCACCTCCGGCCTGGCGGTTACGGTGTCCAGCGAGATTTACGACGGCTTCCTCTACAACTTTGAGGACAACGAGTTCATCGCGCTGGATGGCACCGGCTTCCGGAACTGGTTCATGGTGCGCAGCCGATTGTCCAACGAGTTGTCCTGGCGGCTCAAGTACACCGTCGACAACCAGGATGTCGTGTCGAATCTCCAACTCCGCAATTTCGAGAATCCGATTGACCCGAGCGGCCGACCCGAGGGAACGGCCGTGAAGGACAACGTCAATTCATTTCGCTTCCAGCTCGACTACACCTTCTAGGGATGTCGACGACCATGACTTGCGATCGTCTTCCGGAGGAGAACCTGATGAGAGTGTCCTTTCGTTCGCGGGCGCTGGCCGGCTTCGTTCTGGCCGCTCTCGCCGCCGCGGGTCCGGCCAGTGCCTATACCTACCTCGAATCCGCCTGGGGAACGCCGGTTTCGGCGCAGTCCGCCCGGGGGTTGGCGATGGGCGGAGCCACCGTGGCCGTGCCCGACGGTTCGTATTCGCTGCTGAGCAACCCGGCCATGATGTCGAGTCAGAAGGGTCGGGCCGTCGAAATGTCGGTGCGTGGCGCACGATATGATGAAACCCGGTACGTGCCACTTTTCGATTCCTTCGACTCATACATCAAGGACACGGCCATTACCGAGAACCCCGAAAGCTACGTGCGCGTGAATGGCGGGGTCCTCTGGCAGCCCAATGAGGAGAACCCCCGGTTCTCGGTGGCGGGGGGAATTTTTGAGCGTTACAACTTCCAGTACGATTTCGTGGATGAGCGCCGGGTGGCCAATGGTCGCGACGCCGCCAATCGTGACAAGGTGCAGGCGACCCAGTTCATCCGATCGAGCACCTCGATCTATTCCGCATCGGCGGGAGTCAGCTACAAGGAGCGGATCCTCGCGCTCGGAGCCTCGTTGCACTACTACTTTGGCAACCTGACGTTTTCCAATACCACGATACCGGGACCGGCTCCAGCGCCGTATCGGGAGGCCGCCTCCCGCAACGTCCTGTCGCGCGATCTCAACGGCGTTGGCGCCACGTTCGGCGCCTCGGCCGACCTGGATGAGCGTGTGACCGTGGCCGCATCCTATACGCTGCCGGTCACGCTTGACACGGACTGGCGTTACGAAACGCTCTCGGATACGACGACCGGAAACAACGACGTCGAGTATCCGGGACAACTCGCGATCGGTGTGTCATTGAATCCCCGCAACAACCCGCGCACCCTGTTCAGCATGTCCGCTGTCCGCACCTTCTGGGAAAGCGACCTGGTCGATCCGGTTCTGGAAGCCAACCTGGCGATCGCGACAGGGGATGTTCGGAACTCCTGGGATTTTCATGCCGGTGTCGAGCATGTCTTTTACAACAATCTTCCGGCCCGCTTTGGATTCATCTACCGGGAACTGTATGCCGCAGAGGATGTGGATGAAGCGGGAGTGGCCTTCGGTGTCGGCTACAAGTTCGAGACCTGGGATGTCGGATTCGGCATGAACGTCCTGAAGCGGAATTCGAGGCAGAACGCCATCACGCCCCGGACCAACCCCAACGATCCCAAGACCGACCGCGTTACGGACAGCCTGCTCACGGGCGTGGTGGATATCCGTTATCGTTTCTGATGCCGGCGTGACTCATGCCGGTGTCACGGACAGGAGAGTGACGTCGTGACTTCATTTCGTTCGATTCGGGGCATACTGGCGACTCTGGTTTTCACCGCGACGGTGGTAGCGGTGGTGGTCATGCCGCTGAAGGCCGAATCACCCGCGCCCGATGTCGTGGAAATCGACATCATTTATACCAGCGATATTCACGGACATATCGATCCCCAAAAGGCCACCTTTCTGAATCCGCAGTTTCCGCCGCCGATGGGGGGCGGTGCTTCGGCGGCCACGTACATCAAGAAAGTGCGGGCGGAAGCCGAGAAAGCAGGCCGCGGCTTCCTGATGGTCGATTCGGGCGATCTCTTTCAGGGAACGCCGGTCGGCATGCACTTCCAGGGAAAATCGGTCATCGAGTGGATGAATTCGGTCGGTTACACGGCCGCGGCGCTTGGCAATCACGACTTCGACCTGGGCTGGAAAATCACCGAGGAACTGGTCCGGACGGCCCGGTTTCCCCTTCTGTGCGCCAACCTGTACACGACCGGCACAAATGAGCGGGTCGACTGGGTCAAGGACATGGTAATCGTCGAGGTGGCCGGCGTGAAGACGGCCATCATCGGCATGGTGACCGAGGAGACGGCCAAGATCTCGTTCGCCAAGAACATCGACGGCCTCACCTTCCGTCCCCTCCACGAGATGCTGCCGACCAAGGTGGAGGAGGCCCGCGCCCAGGGCGCGCAGTTCATTCTCTTTCCGGTGCATGCGGGACTCCCGTACAAGCCGAACCTGGCCAGCGTCTACCGGGACATGATCGAGCAGGAAGCGCGGGGCGAGCGTCCGACCGAGTACGAGGCGATGGAACTGGCGCACTATGTTCCCGGCGTCGACATCATTTTTGCCGGACACTCGCACCAGGGGTATGACCAGCCCTGGGAGGATCCGGTCACGCATACGCTGGTGGTCCAGCCGTATGCCAATGGCTCGAGCGTGGGCCACATCACCGTTCAGTTCGACCGCCGGCTGGGGAAGATGATCGGCTACGAGACGCACCATGATCGGGGAGCCCTGGTCACCCTATTCGAGGACGAGTTCTGGCCGGACCAGGGGATCGCCGAGACGATCGGGGCCCAGGTGGCCGTGGCGGAAGAGGGACTGGACGAACAGATCGGCGAAACCCGGGTCAATCTGCAGCGCGGCGACGCCGATCGGGGCAACCTGGGGGCGCTGGTGGCGGACTCCATCCGGGAGTTTACCGGTTCCAACCTGGCCATCCAGAACACCGGTGGCGTTCGGGCCGACATCGCGCCGGGGCCGATCACCAAGCGCGACTGCCTTTCGGTTCTTCCCTTCGGCAACACGCTGGTCGAGGCCAAGGTGACGGGGGAGTTCGTGCGCCGCCTCTTTGAACAAAAGGTCGGTCGTTACGGTCCCTCGCTTTTCATTTCCGGCGCCACCATCGAATACGACCCGACGCGCGCGGAAGGGGATCGGATCACCTCGCTGATCATCGGCGACAAACCGCTCGATCCGAACACCGAATACACCGTCGCCATGAACAACTTCCTCTCGGAAGGAAACAGCGGCCTGTCCCTCATACGTGAAGTGGCCTCGGAGAGTTTCCGGTTCACCGGCTACACCGATCGTGAGGCGCTGGAGCGATACGTGGCCACTCATTCGCCGATCAACCCGAAGGGCGAAAGCCGCTGGGTACGCGTCAGCTCGTAGGGCAGAGCGGACGAAATTCAGTCGAAGGGTCTTTCCCAAGCATCGGGGGAATCCGGTGCGGGATGTGGTGTCGCTGTTGATGATCCCGGAGGTGGCCGGGCCGGTTTCGGTGGGGATCTTCGATGTATCGGGGCGGCGTGTTCGGCGGTACGCATTCGATCAGGTGGCGGTGGAGGGGACGCTGCTGACCTGGGGTCGCCGTGACGGAGCGGGGCGCGTGATGCCGTCGGGTCGCTACTTCGTGCGGGTGGAGGCGGGGGGACGGACGCAAACCGAGGCGGTGACGCTGATCGACTGACGGTTCTCCGTATAATAGGAAGCAGCTTCCGGGCCATTGTTCGTAAAATCGGTCATGGACGGTGGAAATCGGTCATTGGCCGGTTCCCGAAATCGGCGGCCCTCTGTGTGATTGACACGGCCGCCCGACTTCGGCAAAATGCCCGCTCGCAATTCGAGTGGGCGATTAGCTCAGTTGGTTAGAGTACTTGCTTGACATGCAAGGGGTCACTGGTTCAAATCCAGTATCGCCCACCATTCGAACGGAACAGAGCAGGCCGTTGGCCTGCTTCGTTTTATCCGGGTAAATTCTTCTCGCCGCGCCTTCCTGGCGCCATGGGGTCGTTCGATGGGTGCCATCAGGGTGATTTGGGACGGTGGGGAGGCCTCGGTCGAGGCGGCTCCAGGTGCCACCGTCGGGGAGGTCCTCGGCCGGGCGGGAGCGCCGGATCGCCTGATCGGCGCCCGTGTTGACGGGCAGCTCAAGGGATTGATGGACCCGGCCGGCCCGGCCATCGAGATGCATGGCATCTCGACGGAATCGGAGGACGGCCTGTTCCTCCTGCGCCACTCCAGCGCCCACATCATGGCCACCGCCATCCAGGAGCTCTACCCGGACACCAAGTTTGCCATCGGGCCACCGATCCAGGACGGCTTCTACTATGACATCCACTCGTCGAGGGCGTTTACGCCCGAAGACGTGGAGTCCATTGAACGCAAGATGCGCGGGATCATCGCGCAGAAGATGCCGTTCGAGCGGATCGAGGTCAGTCGGCTGGAGGCGATCGAGCGATTCAGCGATTCGAACGACATCTACAAGGTCGAGATCCTCGAGGGGCTTGCCGACGATGTCGTGACCTACTACGTCAACGGACCATTCACCGACCTGTGCCGTGGACCCCACGCTCCTTCTACCGGCAGCTTGAATGCCAAGGCATTCAAGCTGCTGCAAGTCGCGGGCGCCTACTGGCGCGGCGACGAAAAGCGGCCGATGCTGCAGCGCATCTACGGCACCACCTGGGCCACGCCCGAAGACCTGGCGAAGTATCTCGACCGGCTGGAGCAGGCCAAGCTCCGCGACCATCGAAAGCTCGGGAAGGAGCTCGATCTCTTCTCGGTGCATGACGAGGGGGGAGCGGGGCTGATCTTCTGGCATCCGAAGGGGGGGCGCATTCGGACGGCCGTCGAGGACTACTGGCGGAACGCCCATCTGAACGGCGGCTACGAGATCGTCTACACGCCGCATGTCGGGAAATCGACGCTCTGGGAAATCTCGGGGCATCTCGATTTCTACAAGGAGAACATGTACGCCCCGATCGAGATCGAGGGGCAGGAATACTACCTGAAGCCGATGAACTGCCCGTTCCATATCCTGATCTACCAGACCGGCCTTCGGTCGTACCGCGACCTGCCGTTTCGCTGGGCTGAACTCGGCACCGTGTATCGCTACGAGCGGTCGGGCGTGCTTCACGGGCTCCTGCGCGTCCGCGGGTTCACCCAGGACGATGCCCACCTCTTTTGCCGGCCGGACCAGATGCCGGACGAGATCGATCGCGTGCTTGGCTTCTGTCTGGACATGCTCCGGGCCTTCGGATTCGAGAACTTCGAAATATTTCTTTCCACCCGGCCCGCGAAATCAGTGGGGGATCCGTCGCAATGGGAAAGCGCCGAGTCGGCACTCCGCGATACGCTCGTTCGGCGGGGGCTCGGTTTCAGCGTGGACGAAGGTGGCGGCGCGTTTTACGGACCCAAGATCGACATCAAGATCAAGGACGCGCTCGATCGGGAGTGGCAGTGTTCCACGATCCAGTTCGATTTCAACCTGCCGGAACGATTCAACCTGACCTACATCGGCGAGGACGGCAAGGAACACCGCCCGTACATGATTCACCGGGCCCTGCTCGGCAGCCTGGAGCGGTTTTTCGGCGTCCTGATCGAGCACTACGCGGGGGTGTTTCCTGCCTGGCTGGCCCCGATGCAGGTCAGCGTCATCCCGGTGTCGGAGCAGAATCTCGAGTATGCCGCCCTGGTACAGAATGAGCTCAAGGCCGCCGGGGTCCGGGTCGACATCCTGTCCAGGAACGAGAAGATCGGGGCGAAGATCCGGGATGGCGAGAAATCCAAGGTTCCGTACATGCTCGTGGTGGGAGCCCGGGACGCCGAGGCGGGCACCGTTTGCGTTCGGGGGCACGGGGGGAAGGACCTGGGAGCCATGGCCCGGGCTGACTTTGTCAAGAAAGTGGTTGCGGAAATCGAATCGCATCAGTAATATACCGAACTTAGCTCAAGTAGAAGCGGCGCTTCTCACCCGGCGGCTCCCGATTCATTCGGGGGATGTTGTCGGGTTGCATCGGTCGGATCCCAAGAATCCGGTCGGCTCCCCAACGGGTGAGTGCGCCATCGGCGTGCCGCCCGTTTTCGCGTTTCCGAGGCACGTCCGGATCTCGAAACGTGGAGGTATTTGCCATACCGCCTGAGAAAAAGCAGCAGATCCGGATCAACGACCGTATCCGCATCCCCCAGATCCGTGTCATCGATGCGGACGGGAGCCAGCTGGGCATCATGACGAACACCGATGCCCTGACCCTGGCTCAGGAGAAGGGTCTTGATCTCGTGGAAATCTCGCCGACCGCCCGGCCCCCCGTATGCAAGATCATGGACTTCGGCAAGTTCAAGTACGAGGAGTCGAAGCAGGCCCGAAAGGCGCGCAAGAACCAGCACATCATGGTGATCAAGGAGATCAAGCTCCGTCCGAAGATCGACGAGCATGATTACAACTTCAAGGTAAATCACGCGCGCGAGTTTCTCGCGCATCGCGACAAGGTCAAGTTCACGGTGATGTTCCGGGGCCGCGAGATGGTTCACATGGAACTCGGAAGGCGGATTCTGGACAACGCCGTCAAGGAACTGGCCGACATCGGGATCGTCGAAGTCCCGGCAAGAGTCGAGGGACGCACGATGACCCTGTACATGGTGCCAAAGAAGGATGCGCCGCCGCCGGCCCCCAAGGTCGCGCCCGCGCCACGTCCCTCCGCGAGCACCAGAGAGGACGCCGGCAATGCCAAAGCTTAAGACCAGCAAGACCGTGGCCAAGCGGTTCAAGAAGACCGCCAGCGGCAAACTGAAACGCGGTCGTTCGTATCACCGACATATCCTGACGTCGAAGAGCCGCAAGCGGAAGCGCCACCTGAAGCGTGACGCCCTCGTTCACGACGGTGACGCCAGGCGTATCGCCGCGCTACTTCCTTATAGTTAAGGTCTTTTCGACCTTAACCATAAGCTCACTTCGTCATCGTTTCGAACCAGGTTCAACAGAAACAACCGGCGGCGGTTGAGCACCAGACCCGCTAGCCGTATTTGGAGGTTTTCCGTCATGCCGAGAGCAAAGGGTGTCGTAGCCGGACGCGAACGACACAAGAAGATCCTGAAGGCCGCCAAGGGAAATTTTGGCGGTCGCAGAAAGCTGTACAAGACCGCCAAGGACACGGTCATGCGCGGGTTGCAATTCGCCTACGAACATCGCCGTCTGAAGAAGCGTGACTTTCGCCGCCTTTGGATCACCCGCATCAATGCGGCGGCGCGACTGAACGGTCTGTCCTACAGCGTGTTCATGAACGGCTTGAAGAAGGCCGAGGTCAACGTGGACCGGAAGATGCTGGCGGAAATGGCTGTCAACGATGCGGCCGGATTCACGGCGCTGGCCGAATTGGCCCGCTCGGCCGCCGCCGCCGCCGCCTGATTCGCCGCCGGGACCTGGATCCATGCCCGGCCTGATCGAGGAACTGGCGCAACTTCGCCTGATGGCGGAGCGGGAGTTGGCACAGGCCGATGACCCCGCCGCCCTCGAGGCATTCCGCGTGTCGTGGCTCGGCCGAAAAGCCGGCCGCGTCACAGCGGTCCTTCGCGGGCTCAAGGACGTACCGATCGAGGAGCGGGCCGGCATCGGCGATGCCGCCAATCAACTCAAGGCGAACCTGACGGCGCTCTTCGAGGCCCGGTTGGCCGGAACGGTCGGGGTGTCCGATGACCGGCCGGCCGGCCTGGACTACAGTCGGCCAGGCCTTCGGCCATCGACCGGTCGTGCGCATCCCATCACGCAGACGCTCGACCGGATTCTCGAGATCCTGACCGGCATGGGATTCACGCCGGTGTCGGGGCCCGAGGTCGAAACGGTCGAGAACAACTTCGGCGCCCTCAATATCGGGCCCGAGCACCCCTCACGGCAGCCAGGCGACACCTTCTTCCTGACACCGGACGTACTGCTCCGGACTCACACCTCGCCGGTCCAAGTGCGGGCGATGCGGGCGCAGGAACCGCCCATTCGGATTTGTTGCCCTGGCCGGGTCTATCGCCGCGAGGCCGTCGATGCCACCCACCTGTGCGAGTTTCATCAGGTCGAAATCCTCTACGTCGACCGGGGCGTCACGATGCGCGATCTCAAGGGTTGCCTCTCGACCTTCGCCCGGTTGATGTTCGGCGCCGATACCCGGACGCGCCTCCGGCCGTCCTACTTTCCATTCGTCGAGCCGGGTGCCGAGGTCGACGTGACCTGTTTTCTTTGCCGGGGAAGCGGCTGCCGGGTCTGCAAGGGGAGCGGCTGGATTGAAATCCTCGGGGCGGGAATGGTGCATCCGCGCGTCCTGGCCAACGTCGGTTACGATCCGGATGTCTGGACCGGTTATGCCGCCGGAATGGGTGTTGAGCGAATCACGATGCTCCGGCATGGCGTCACCGACATTCGATATTTCCAGGAGAATGATCTCCGGTTCCTCGAACAGTTCTAGGATGCCGATCCCCATGACCACTCGGTACGGACGCCCATGAAAATCAGCCTGACCTGGCTTCGCGACTATGTGGACCTGCCCGAGACGGCCGACGAGGTGGGCGGCCGGCTCACGAGCCTCGGTTTCCCGGTCGAAGGAAAAATCACCACCGGCCCGTCACTCGACTCGTTCGTGGTCGGCCGGGTCGTGTCGGCACAACGGCACCCCAATGCCGACAAGTTGACGTTGTGCCAGGTTGATGTTGGCGGGGAGTCGCCGCTCCAGATCATCTGCGGCGCACCGAATGCCGCTGCCGGCGTGTCGGCCGCCGTGGCGCTGATCGGGGCGGTGCTGCCGGACGGTACACAGATCAAGAAGGCCAAACTGCGAGGGGTGGAGAGCCAGGGGATGCTTCTCTCCGAGCGCGAACTGGGCCTCTCGACCGAACACCAGGGGATCATCGACTTCGGGCCGGGGGGAGCCCCGCCCGGCACCCCGCTCTCCGACGTGCTCGGGGCGGGCGACACGATTTTCGACATCGATATCGCCAGCAACCGGGGGGATGGTTTTAGCCATGTCGGCATCGCAAGGGAACTGGCGGTGGCCTTCGATCGGACGCTCCGATTACCGCAATTGCCCGAACCACCCTTGTCCGAACCGGTCGCGGCGCGGATCCGCGTATCGATCGACGATCCGGAGGCGTGTCCACGTTACCTGGCCCGGGTCATCACCGGAGTCACGGTTGGACCATCTCCGGAATGGCTGGTCCGGAAGCTGACCTCGATCGGGCAGCGTTCGATCAGCAACGTCGTCGATGTGACCAACTTCATTCTCTGGGAGCTGGGACAGCCGCTTCATGCATTCGACGCCGATCGTCTCGAAGGAAATCGGATCATCGTCCGACGGGCCCGTACCGGGGAGAAGTTGACGACACTGGATGGCGTCGAGCGGTTGCTCTCTCCGGAGGTTCTGGTGATTGCCGATGCCGGGCGGCCGGTGGCGCTGGCCGGCATCATGGGCGGGGCCGATACGGAAGTCACGGGGCGGACGACCAACGTCCTCCTGGAGGGGGCCGTCTTCGATTCCTACCGGACGCTCCTCGGTGCGGCTGCGGTTCGCCTGACCACGGATGCGTCGCTCCGGTTCATCCGGGGCGTCGATCCGGCGGGCGTTGAATGGGCCATCGACCGCGCCGCGTTTCTCCTGGCCGGGATGGCCGGGGGCACCGTGCTCGCCGGCCGGGCCGAAGTGACGGATCCTGCCGTGCTCACCCCGCGTCGCGTCACCTGGCGCCAGGACGCCGCCACGCGCCTTCTGGGCGAGCCGATTGGCGACGACGAGGCGGGCATCTGGCTTTCCCGTCTTGGTTTCCAGGCCGACGAACCGGCCGTCGCCGGCCAGCCGGTGTCATGGGTCGTGCCCAGCCACCGCCCCGATGTGCGTGAGGAATGTGACATGGTCGAGGAAGTGGCCCGCTTCCACGGCTATGAACGCCTGACCGATCGCGACTGGAATGCCGCAGGCCTCGCTGCCGAACGCGCGCCGATCGATCGACTCATGACCCGCATTCGTGAAACCTGGGTGGGTCTCGGCTTCACCGAGATGCTGAACCCGGTCCTGACCGATCCGGAATCACACCGTCGTGCCGGCGTTCCGATTGAGACGATCCGGCAGAAGGGGATCACCGTTCCGGAATCCCAGTCGATGGCGGCAGGGCTTCTCCGACTGTCGCTCCTCCCCGGGGCTCTGGCCTCGGTGGCCCGCAATCAGCGTTTCGGTCGCGCGGAGGTTCGGTTCTTCGAGGTCGGTCCAACCTATCAAAAGGCATCCAGCGGACCCCTCGCCGATGAGCCGCTCGAACTGATCATCGTCGCCACGGGGGGAGATTTCGGTCCCAACCTGACCCGGCTGGATCCGGTCATGGACGAACTTCGATTTAAAGGGCACGTGGAGGCCTTCCTTTTGCGCCTCCGCGTTGACACGCCACAATGGCGTTGCTACGATGCAACTGGTTTAATCAAAGGGACTTCGGCGATCGTCGAATCGGGAAAGACGCGAGTCGGTGAGGTCGGAACCCTCGATTCGGCGATCAGTACCGGGTTCGACATCCAACGGCCGATATTCATGGCCCGATTTGATGTGGGCGCCCTGCTTCAATCACTCACCGAGATCGTCCGTTTTAGGGAGGCCTCGCGCTTCCCGGCATCACGGCGCGATCTGGCTTTCCTGATCGACGAGTCGGTGGCCGAGGCCTCGGTCCATGCCTTGATTCGTTCGCTCGGGGGAGCCCTGGTCACCGAAATCGTTCTTTTTGACCGTTATGTCGGAACGCCGCTGCCGGCTGGAAAAGTCAGCCTGGCTTACGCGCTCCGCTTCCAGGCGGAGGACCGTACGCTGTCGGACGAGGACCTCCGGGCAGCCGTCGGACGGATTGCCTCCGGCCTTTCCGAACAACTCAGCGCGGAATTGAGGGATGGATGAGCGACCGTCCGAACGAGATCGAACCGATTCTTGCGGCGCTCGAACAGCGTGTCACCCTCGCTGTCGAACGAATTCGTGAATTGACCACCGAGAACAGGCGTCTCAAGGCCGTCGGCGGTCGGGCCGAAGCCGGGGCGCCCGAGGGACGGGCCTTCGCAACACTGGAGAATCGCATCGCTGAACTTGACCGCGAACGGCTGGGTCTTCTGGCCGATCGTCGGGCCCTGACCCAGCGAGTCGAGGAAATTCTGGCACGGCTGGAGTATCTCGAATCGGAGACGGTGACAAACTAGCGCACCGGCTTTGTTGACATAGATGGAACAGGCGGGTCGATTGGCCCGCCGGGGCAGGAGTGGAAGCGGTCTTGATCGAATGCCAGCGGCGTACGTGACACGGAATGGAGGGGTGCAAGCCTCATGAACCGACCGATCACCGAAACCAATGTCACCATACGAGGTGTGGCGTACCAGATCCGGGGCGATGTCGACCCGGCCCACCTGGCGCGCCTGGCGGAACATGTGGACGGCACCATGAAGATTCTCGAAGGTTCTGCCGCCGCACAGTCACCGACCAAGCTGGCAATCGTGGCGTCACTGACCATCGCCGACGAGTTCTTCCAGGAGAAGGACGCTCGTCGGGACGACTGGACGGAAGTCGGCGGGCGACTCACTAATCTCGAAACATTGCTGGACGAAGCACTGTCGAGTGAGTGACAATCATCCGCGACGCGACGATCAAGGGATCGCGACCAAAAGAAAAGATCGAAGATTCTTTTCCCTGCCCTGCACGTGATGGCCCGGTACTTTTGAGCCAACGTACTTGTGGAACGGGGGCCGAGTCTTCCGGATAGCGGAGCCCGACTTCGATAGATCTCGGGGGCGCAACGCCGGTTGGAAAGGTGCCCATCTGTTTTACAGGTTCAAGGTTCCTGGCGACACGGTAGCTGGCGGGGAATTTTTTTGCCCCCGGCGCCGATTGTCGGGACGGAAGGGGATGGAACGATGAGCGAGATGAATCCGATTCTGGTGGCCCTGGTCGTGGCCATCGTCGTGGGAGCCGTGGCCTTCGTCCTCGGTGGGCGCCTCCAGCAACAGGCGGCCGAAAAGCAGGTGACCGGTGCCCGTGGCCGTGCGGAAACCGTCATCGAAGAAGCGCGGCGCGAATCCGAGATTATTCGGAAGACGGCCAGCCTCGAGGCCAAGGACGAATGGTTCAAGGCGAAGCAGGAGCTGGACAAGGAGTCGCAGGCCACCCGCAAGGAACTGCTGGCGCTGGAGCGAAAGGCCAGTGATCGCGATCTGGCCCTGGCCAAGCGGGTGGAAGTCATCGAGTCGAAGGACCGCGATTTGAAGAAGCTCGAAACCGACCTGGCCGCCCAGACGCAGCGCCTGGCCGAGCGTGGCCTGGAAGTCGACAAGCTGATCCGTGATGAGAACCAGAAACTGGAGCGGATCGCGGGGATGAGCTCGGAGGAAGCCCGCCGCGTCCTGATGACGAACATCGAGGGAACGGCCCGGATCGATGCCGCCAAGCTGATCTCCGAGATCAAGGAGGAAGCCGCGCGCACGGCCGACCGCGAGGCCCAGAAGATCGTCCTCATGGCCATCCAGCGAAGCGCGGCGGACCATGCCCTGGAGAGCACCGTATCGGTGGTGTCCCTGCCCAACGACGAGATGAAGGGTCGAATCATTGGTCGGGAGGGCCGCAATATCCGCGCCTTCGAGACGGTCAGCGGCATTGACGTCATCATCGACGACACGCCCGAGGCGGTCATCCTGTCCGGCTTCGACCCGGTCAAGCGCGAGGTTGCCCGCCGGGCGCTCGAGAAGCTGGTCCAGGACGGCCGCATCCATCCCGGGCGCATCGAGGAGGTTGTCGAGAAGGCCCGGAAGGAAATGGAGGATGAGATCCGAACGCTGGGCGATGAGGCGGCTTTTGAGCTGAAGCTCCATGCGATTCACCCGGAGCTGCTCAAGCTCATGGGACGTCTCCGTTATCGCACCTCCTACGGCCAGAACATCCTGAACCACTCCAAGGAAGTCGGCTATCTCTGCGGCATGATGGCGGCGGAGCTTGGCTTCGATGAAATGCTGGCCCGCCGCTGTGGATTTCTCCATGACATCGGCAAGGCGGTGACCCACGAAACCGAGGGGACGCACCCCTCCATCGGCAAGGCGCTCGGACTCAAGTACGGCGAGTCCGATGCGGTGGTCCATGCCATCGGGCATCACCATGACGACCTGACTCACGATGACATCTATACGGTCCTGGTCCAGTCGGCCGACTCCATTTCCGGTGCACGCCCCGGCGCCCGTCGCGAGACACTCGAGACCTATGTCAAGCGCCTGGAGAAACTCGAGTCGCTGGCCGAGTCATTCAGCGGCGTTGAAAAGTGCTATGCCATCCAGGCCGGGCGGGAGATCCGGGTCATGATCGAGCCCTCACAGGTGGACGACGCCCGCTCGACACTGCTGGCCGCCGAAATCGCTCGCAAGATCGAGGGAGAGCTTCAGTATCCCGGCCAGATCCGCGTGGTGGTAATCCGTGAAACGCGCGCGGTCGATTACGCCAAGTGAGAATCCTCATCATCGCCGATATCGTCGGCAATCCGGGCCGGAAGGCGGTGCGGAGCTTCGTGCCGAAGATGCGCACCGAGCACTCGATCGATTTTGTCATCGCCAATGGTGAGAACGCCGCCGGCGGCATCGGGATGACCCGGGATACCTCCGAGGATATCTTCTCCTCGGGTGTTGACGTCATGACCAGCGGAAACCATGTCTACGACAAACCGGAGATGATGGAGTACCTGCCGAAGGAGCCGCGCATTGTCCGAGCGGCCAATTATCCGAACGGTGCTCCCGGTTCCCCCCTGGGGCTCTATCCGACACCGCTCGGTACGGTGGGACTGCTCACGGTTCTCGGGCGAACCTTCATGAAACCGCTGGATGATCCGTTCCTGACGGCGCGAAAGAAGATTCTTGAAGCCCGAGAGGCCGGCGCCCGGGTGGTCATCGTCGACTTCCATGCGGAGGCGACCAGTGAAAAGGTGGCTCTGGGATGGTATCTCGATGGCCTGGCTTCGGTGGTCATCGGCACGCACACCCATGTACCGACCTGTGATGAGCGGGTCCTGCCGGGCGGCACGGCCTACTGCACCGATATCGGGATGACCGGCCCCTTCGACTCGGTCATCGGTGTCGAAAAACAGGCGGCCATTCACCGCTTCGTCACGGGACTGCCGGTCAAGTTCAAACCGGCCGGCCGTGACGTCCGCCTGTGCGGGGTCATCGTGGATGTCGATGAGGTGAGCGGCAAGTCCACGGCGATTCGGCGCGTCATGGAATACCTTCCGGACGCGGTCAACTAGGGTCAGTTGGGGCCTTGAGCGCGCAACTCCTCGAAGGGGCGCCCGTCGCCGATGCGCTGCTGGCCGAGACGACCACCGAGATCGAGCGTCTCCGCTCTTTCGGTATTTCGCCGACGCTGGCCCTGATCCGTGTCGGAGAGGATCCCGCCTCGCTCGTCTACCTGGCGAAGAAAGCGGCGGCCTGCGCTCGCGTCGGCATTGCCTCCATTGACCGGGTCTTCCCGGCCGACATGACCGAGCGGGCGCTTCTGGAAGCGCTGGCCGAACTGAACAACGATCGGGCGGTACACGGAATCCTGGTTCAACTTCCATTGCCGCCCCACCTGTCCGAGAGCGTGGTGATCCGGGCCATCGAGCCGGACAAGGATGTGGACGGGTTCCATCCCCTGAACGCCGGCCGCCTGATGGCGGGGCTGCCCGGCTTCGTCCCCTGCACGCCGTTCGGCATCGTCCGGATGCTTCGCCACGCCGGGCTGGACCTGGCCGGCCTCCATGCCGTGGTCATTGGACGGAGCAACATCGTGGGTCGGCCGCTGGCCAACCTCCTCTCGCGAAAGCAACCGGGATTGAACGCCACCGTGACCCTGGCCCACGCCCAGAGCGGCGAGCTTTCCCGATATACGCGGAATGCCGACCTGGTCGTGGCGGCGGTTGGTCGTCCCAATACGGTCACCGGCGACATGCTCAAACCGGGCGCCATCGTCATCGACGTCGGCATCAACCGGATCAAGGACCCAACGCGTGCCAGCGGCCACCGGCTGGTCGGCGATGTTGACTTCGGCTCGGCCT
>JAWXBZ010000179.1:0-8158 GCA_034440375.1 Candidatus Eiseniibacteriota bacterium | reverse complement strand
GCATCCAGAAGTCGAGTGGCGCGCCATGTCGGGAATGCGGGATCGACTTATTCACAACTATTTCGGAGTTGACTACGAACTTATCTGGGATGTGATCAAGAACCGCATACCAGAACTTCGCCGACAAGTCGCGTCTATCCTGGAGGCCTGGAAATGGCTTGCAGGAGTCGGATCTGGCCAGTCACGGCCCCGGCAGTGGAATGCTGACTGCAAGGTCGGCGCGTGCGCACGCCGTGGCCGCACCAGGCCAGCCCGCTGCTGAAGCCAGCCGTTAGACGGCACGGAGGTATTGACCATGCAACCGACTTCAATCTTCCCAAACTGTAGCGGGATGACTGTCTACAGCAGCGAGGAGATCAGCGCCGGGGGAGGCTATGCACCCAACTATCTTCCAGGCTTGGAGAAATACTGGGGCATGGTTGCAGCAAAGTTCTGCCTCGTTGTCTGCACCAACTGCGGACTGGCTCGCTTTTTTGTCAGCGACGAAGCAGTCAGCCGAATCCCAGAATCAGAACACTGGCGGAAAGTTTGAGTCCGTCTAACACTTGGTTGTCAGGGGGATCTCATGAATCCGAACAAAGCCATGTGGGAGAAGGGTGACTTTACCGAAATTGCCGCCTTGATGCGACGGTCGGGAGAAGCCGTTGCTGCGTCTCTCGGGATTACCTGGTCCGGGTCACGAAACCCGGCGGTCGTATCGTGATGGGCAACTGGATCCCCAACGACTCAACGTCATTCGTGTCGCAGTTGCTGGCGAATGCGCAGAACACGAGCACGGACCGGGGCACTTCGATACCGGCCACCGTCCTGCGAGTGACAGTTCGCCTTTGAGTTCACGCCTTCGCACCCCTCGCCGCCCGATCGCCCTGGTCGGCCTCATGGGGGCCGGCAAGACGTCCGTTGGTCGGCTGCTGGCCCGGCGACTCGATCGTGAGTTCATCGATATGGATGCCGAGCTTTCCAGGGAGGTGGGGATGAGCCTTGCGCGCAGCTTTGCGACGCTGGGGGAAGTCGACTTCCGACGCCGTGAGTCGAGGCTTCTCAAGAAGTTGTCCGCGCGGCGAGATGGTCCGGTGGTGGCCACCGGCGGCGGCGCGGTTCTGCAAGGATCGAATCAAGGCCTCCTGCGCACCCGATTCGATACGTACTGGCTTGATATCAGTGCGGCCGAAGCCTGGCGTCGGCTTGCCACCGCTCGCGGCCGGCCGCTCTTGCTTGCGGGGCCGGGTTCCACGCCGCTGGCACGACTCGTGCGCCTCGCACGTGCGCGGCGTACACTCTACGCCGCCAGTGGCCGACGCCTGCGGGCCACCGGTCGAACACCGGCCGAGCTGGCGGAGAGCGTTGCCGCCCGCGTGGGGCGTGTTGCCACCGATCAGGGGAAGTCCCGATGAAAATCTCCCGCCGCGGTCTTTACGCCTTGCGGGCGTTGCTGGTCCTCGCCGATCTGAAGCCGGGCGAGGTGGCCAAGATCGCGACGGTCTCGGCCGGGCAGGGGATACCCCAGAAGTTTTTGGAGTCGATCCTGGTTACGCTCAAGAATGCCCGGCTGGTCGAGAGTGTTCGCGGATCCATGGGGGGGTATCGTCTGAAGCGTCCGGCCAGCGAGATCATGCTGGGTGAAATTGTTCGGCTGCATGACGGCCCGCTGGCTCCGCTCGGTGATGCGGCGGAATTGCGGCGGCTGGCTGACGTCGATCCGACCCATCCGGGGCTGTTCAGCGTGATGCTCGATGTCCGGGATGCCGCCGCCCGAATCCTCGACGGCACCTCGCTGGCGACGCTCCGGGCCCGCAATCGAAAGCTCCTGGCGGCACGGTCAGTCCGCACAGGATCAGACCGCGATTGACCCTAAGGTCGCTATCTGCTAACTTTATTAAATACAGTATCTTGTAACGTTCACTTCAAGGAGTTTGGTGATGGGGATTCTCCGCGTCGTGGCCGGGCGTTGGCGGGGACGTCACTTAAGCTCCGGTCCCGGCCGGTCGAACATCGGGATTCGTCCGACGGCCGACCGGGTGAGGACATCAATGTTCGATCGCCTGATGCCGGTTCTGCCGGATGCCCGTGTCCTGGATCTTTGCGCCGGAACAGGCGCGCTTGGTATCGAGGCCTTGAGCCGGGGCGCGGCCCATGTCACCTTCGTGGAACGATCGCCGGTCGCCATCCGGCTGATTGAATCGAATCTGGGTCTCCTCGGTCTTCTGCGAACGGAGGAGGTGGCGGTGCGGCGGGAAGAAGTCCGTCACGCCATCGCTTCCCTGGGGCGGGCGAGGGAGTCATTCGATCTCATCCTGGCGGATCCGCCTTACGACGGTGGGCTCGCCAGGGAAATCGTTCAGGCACTCGACGAATCGTTGATCCTGGCGAGCGGCGGCTGGGTGGTCGTCGAGCATGATCGACGGAAGGGGATGCCCGGGGTGGCGGGGCGCCTGCAACAGTTGGACGAACGGATTTACGGCGACACGTGCCTGACTTATTACCGGGAGACACGCCATGAGGACGGCCCTATTTCCGGGGACCTTTGACCCGATCACCGAGGGGCATCTCGATATCATCCGTCGAGGGCTCAAGATATTCGATCGGGTCATCGTTGCCGTGGCGCGCGGTGTCCACAAGGAAACACTGTTTTCACTCGAGGAACGGAAGGAATTGGTTGAGGCGTCGTTGGCGGAAGCATCCCCGGCTGAGGCCGAGGGGGCCGGGCCCGACTGGGCCCGTGACAGCGTGTCGGTGGTCGAGTTCGACGGCCTCCTGGTTGACCTGGCCGACCGGATGTCGGTGGACGTCATCATTCGTGGCCTTCGATTCGTCTCCGATTTTGAGTACGAATTTCAACTGGCCCTGATGAACCGCCAGCTGAACCGACGGGTCGAGACGATGTTTCTCATGCCATCGGCGCGCTACTCGTTTCTCAATGCCAGCATTGTCCGGGAGGTGGCACGGCTCGGCGGTGACGTCTCCTCGCTCGTGCCGAAACCGGTGGCCGATCGCCTGAAAGAGCGCTATCACCCGGGACGCCCCTCTTGATGCCAATGCCGCTCCGACTCGCCTCGCGCCTCGATCCGATCCAGCAAAGCCTCACCCTCGCTCTCGATGATCGGGTGCGCCGTCTCAAGGCCTCCGGCCAGGTCATCATCAACCTGACCGTCGGTCAGCCCGATTTTGACACCCCGGTCTGGATCGGCGACGCGGCCCGCGCCGCGATCACCGCAGGCAAGACCCGCTACACCTCGCCGATCGGCACCCTCGAATTGCGGACCGCGGCGGCGGCCTGGTATCACCGGAAGACGGGGATCCCCTACAGCCCCGACGAGATTCTGGTCTCGTCCGGCTCGAAGCACGCGCTGCACAATGCGCTCCAGGCCCTGATCGAGCCGGGCGACGAGGTCATCGTTCCCGCGCCGTACTGGCCCTCCTATCCGGACCTGGTCCTGATGGCCGGCGGCGTGCCGGTTCACCCCGCGGGAACACTTGAGAGCCGCTGGAAACTGACACCGAATGTTCTACGTGCCGCCCTCACGAAAAAGACGCGGGCGATCATCATCAACTCGCCCAGCAATCCCAGCGGTGCCATCTATCAGCCCGCGGAGGCTGCGGAACTGGCGTCGATCCTGGCACGCGCGGACGTGACCGTCATCGCGGACGAAATTTACGATCGACTCGTCTATGACGGCGGAACGGCGGTGTCGTTTGCGGCGGTCCTGCCGGGGATGCGGGAGCGAACCATCGCCATCAATGGTGTCTCCAAGGCCTTTGCCATGACCGGCTGGCGGATCGGCTTTGCCGCCGGCCCGGCGGACATCATCGAGGGGATGGGTCGCTACCAGGCCCAGGCCACCGGAAATCCGTGCAGCATCTCCCAGGAAGCGGCCCTGGCCGCCATCACCGGGGACGGAACGGACCTGGAAATGATGCGCGCGGCTTACGAACTCCGCCGCAATGCCGTGGTTCACGCACTCCGTGCCGTGCCCGGAGTCGAACTCGCCTCGCCCGAGGGAGCGTTCTACATTTTCTTTCGCGTCTCGCAGGCACTGGGCCGGTCGATCGGCGGGGTGCGGTTCGACACGGTGGACGCCATGGCCGCCGAGTTGATCGAGCGGGGCGTGGCGCTGGTGCCGGGCACCGGGTTCGGTGCCCCCGACGCGATGCGGTTATCGTTCGCCGCATCCGACGCCGATCTGGAAGTTGGCACCGGGATCATTGCGCGCTTCTTCGACGAGCTGATGGGGGGCTGACACCATGCCGACATACGACTACGAATGCCAGAAATGCGGCCATCACTTCGAGAAGTTTCAGTCGATGTCCGATCCCGTGCTCAAGAGTTGCCCGAAGTGCAAAGGAAAAGTGAAACGGCTGATCGGCAGCGGCGCCGGCCTTCTCTTCAAGGGGGATGGGTTCTACATCACGGATTACCGATCGAAGAGTTACCAGGACAAGGCGAAGTCCGATGCAGCGGGGGCGAAGTCCGAGTCGTCCACCGGGGATTCCGGTGCCTCGTCCTCGGGAGACGCCGGAGGAGGGAAGTCCGATGGCAAAGGAGGAGGGAAGTCCGATGGCGAAGGAGGAGGCAAGTCCGATGGCGCCGGGGCGGGCAGGTCCTCTGACGCAGCGCCAGCCGCCGGCGGCAAGGGAGCCGACCCGGGCCGGAAGGGGGGCGGGGAAACGGCCGCTCAACCGAAATCAGGAGGCACCCGGGCGGGGCGGAAAGCCTCCGAGGGCACCCGGACCACCGGCGGAACTTCTTCTTCCGGGCGGTCAAAGAAAAACTCGAATTGACATCTCCATCACCGGCCTTCTAGCATTCCTCCTTGAACCCACCCGAGTTCCCCCCCGGCCGCGAAGGATCACATGTTCGTCGATGAAGCCACGATCAGCGTGACGGCCGGCAACGGCGGCGCCGGATGCATGTCATTCCGTCGAGAAAAATACGTGCCGAAGGGGGGTCCCGACGGCGGCGATGGCGGGCATGGCGGCGATATCATCTTTGAGGTCAACCCGCACCTGCGCACGCTCCTCGATTTTCGACACAAGCCCCAGTTCAAGGCCGAGCGAGGCCATCATGGCAAGGGCAAGAATTGCAGTGGCAAGTCGGGGCAGGACACGATCATTCCGGTCCCGAAGGGAACCGTTCTCCATGACGCCACTACGGGCGAGATCCTGGGCGATCTGACCGAGAGCGGCCAGCGCCTGATCGCCCTGAAGGGTGGCCGCGGTGGCCGCGGCAATCAGCATTTTGCCACTGCCACGCACCAGGCCCCTCGCGAGTGGGAGCCCGGCACCTACGGCGACAGCAAGCTGATCCGCCTTGAATTGAAACTGATCGCGGATGTCGGGCTGGTCGGATTTCCGAACGCTGGAAAATCGACGCTCCTCTCCGTGGTGTCCGCCGCACGGCCGCGCATCGCCGACTATCCGTTCACCACGCTGACGCCGAATCTCGGCATCGTGAAAGTCGGTGCTTCGGGGGATACGCGTTCCTTTGTGATGGCCGACCTGCCGGGCCTCATTGAAGGGGCCAGCCAGGGAAAGGGACTCGGCCACCAGTTCCTGCGCCACATCGAGCGGACCCGCCTCCTGCTGATCTTGATCGACGTCACCAGCGACGATCCGGCCGCGCAGGTGGAGGCGCTCCTTTCCGAACTCGGCAACTACTCCGAGGCCCTCCTTTCGAAGCCCCGGGTGGTCGCTTTCACAAAACTGGACCTGGTACCCGCCGGGACGCCGCTGCCAGTCCTCGGCGATTCGGACAAGGCTCTCATGGCCATTTCGGCCCAAACGGGTCAGGGGGTCGAGGCCCTCCTGTGGGAACTGGACCACCGTTTGGTCCGCATGGATCAGATGCTGGACTCAACCTCAAAGGTCGGCTTCGGCGCCGATAGGAGATGAGCGTGGACGATCGAATCGAATCGGGCCGGGCCATCGAGGCCCTCCGCCGCAAGAATCTCGAGGGGAAGCGGGCGTTCATCGAGGATCTGCGCCAGACGGATCCGAAGTCAATTTCGCTGCTGCTCGAAATCTTGTGCGATGAGTCATGGTTCCTCCGCGAACTGGCGCTGAAATCGCTCGTCGATATCGGTGAACCGGCGCGGTTGCCGCTCCGTGCCATCCTGAGTTCCGGCCTCTGGTACACCCGCGCCGCGGCCGTCCGCGCCCTTGGCCGAATGGGCGATGCGGTTTCGGCGCCGCACATCCTCGACATGCTGGAAGATTCGAATCGAACAGCCCGGGATGCCGGCCTCGAAGCCATGAGGTCGCTGGCGGCCGCCGGACAAACGGCCGCGCTCGGTCGGGCACTGGCCGCCATGGCGCCGGAGCTGCGCGGCGCGCGGCTGGCCCTCATCGAGCGGGTCGACCCGGATCTTGCTCGTGGGGTCGAGGCCTCCATGTCGGGTGCGCCCGACCCTCCGCCCCGGGTCGCGGAGGCGCCATCCAACGCCTCACGATTGCAGAGCGGCGAGCCGCCCCGTAATTCGGCGGCCCCTCCGCTCACCGAAACCGCCCCGGACTTGACCGGGTCGCCGGCTCAACCAAGACTCGGAATTCTCTCGCTCTTTGAGATTGCGCCCCCCGCATCCGCCGAACCCGCCCCCGGTGGTCCTCTGGTTAATCCCCCGCTGGAAGGTTCACATGTTGACGGAGGAATCCCGCCGGGCCGCAATTGAAGCGGCCCTTCGATCCACGTTTGATGATCCAGGACTTCGCCCCGGCCGGCTGATCGAGTCGCCGGTTTCCTGGCTGGCACGGCAGACCGATCGGCTGATGGCACTGGACGCGTTCGTGCTGCGTCCCGGTGACGCCGATTATCCGGAGATGCTTGTTGGGATCGAGGACGAGCCGGCGTGTCTTTTCGCCCGGGGACGGCGTCCGCTCCCGGGTCAGCCCCTGGTGGCCATCATCGGCTCGCGCCGGCCGACCGCGTCGGGTCTGCGCTTCGCACAGGAGACGGCCCGCCTGCTGGTCCGGCACGGGCTGGCCGTCGTCTCGGGCATGGCTCGTGGGATTGACGGCGAGGCTCATCGCGCCGCGCTCGAGGCGGCCGATGACCTCCTGCCATCAATTGGCGTACTCGCCACCGGCCTCGACGTCGTCTATCCGCCGGAGCACCGAGCGTTGCAGTCGGCGATGGCTGAGCGAGGACTTCTCCTGACCGAGTTTCCTCCCGGCTCGCCGCCGCTTCGGTATCATTTCCTGCGCCGGAATCGCCTCCTGTCAGGCCTCGCGACACTGGTCGTCGTCGTCGAGGCCCGGGCTCGAAGCGGCGCACTGGTGACGGTCGGTCATGCGCTCTCGCAGGGGCGCGACGTCGGCGCCGTGCCCGGAGATGTTTTCAGCGAGGCCAGCGTCGGTTCAAACCATCTGTTGACCGAGGGGGCCACACCCTTCACATCCCCCGGGGCCGTTCTCCAGCGACTGATCGACCAGGGCCACCGCGCCCTGCCCGGCTCCGGGAGGGATCTGGACCTCCCGACGTCCTCGGCCCGCCCGTTTCCTCCGGCATTCCGTCCGCTGGAAAGTCATTTTTCCTCCCGCCCGACGACACTCGAGGAACTGGCCGCGCTGACGAATCGACCGGTGGCTCGTCTGCTGGCGGAATTGCTCGAACTGGAGATGGCCGGTTGCGTGCGCCGCTGGCCAGGAGGATTCGTTCGAGCGTGAGGCGATTCGCGGCCGGTCAGAACCCGATCGCCCGCCCCTCGCTGTTGAGGCCAACCTTGATCGGGCCGAACTGGGTCTCGTAGCGCTTCAGGTTTTCCTCGAGCGCCAGGAGAAGTGCCTTGGCGTTGTAGGGGGTCATCACGATCCGCGCGTACACCTTGCTCTTCGGCACATTGGGAAGAACCCGCGCAAAGTCGATGACGACCTCGGATGGCGAGTGCTGGATGAAGGCCAGGTTGGCGTAGATTCCCTCCGACTCTTTTTCGGGAATCTCGATCTGAAAGTTTTGCCCCTGGGGCCGCGCGGCGGGCGGCTTCGGCTTTTCAAACTCGGTCATCTGGTCAATCCCCCGGATAGGCGCCCTGCGGCGCGGTGGATGGCTTTCAAAACGATTCGGGGCGCCGGCCGGCCGGCCCTCGCCTGAGGCAAGGCCCATGGCACCGGGGCGCGCCGGTTCGAAGGTCGATGAGGTTACCGCTCCAAGCCCGTGGGGTCAAAT
>JAWXBZ010000178.1:0-9323 GCA_034440375.1 Candidatus Eiseniibacteriota bacterium | reverse complement strand
TACGAGCTGGCGAGTCGACGAAACCACTCCAACCGGGTTACATCACAAACGGCGTGACGATACCCCTCAGGGTTACATTCTCAAATGGCTTGACGGGGATGACCGCGGGGACCCCTCCTCGGGAGGCGTCCCCGCGGTCATCCAATCAGATATAGCCCAGCTGTTTGAAGCTGGTGAAGCCCCGCTTGCTCACGATGATGTGGTCGACGATGGCGATGCCGAGCAGATCGCCGACGGCGACAAGCCGGCGGGTCAGCGCCAGGTCGTCGTCGGATGGATCGGTCTCTCCGCTCGGGTGGTTATGGACGAGAATGATCGACGCCGCTGAATTGCGTACGGCTGGCTCATACACCTCGCGGGGGTGCACGATGGACGCGTTCAGGCTGCCGATCGAGACCGTTTCGCGGGCGATGACCTGGTTGCGTGCGTTGAGGTGAAAGGTGATGAAGTGCTCCTTGCGGGCACCTCGCAGGTCGCTGGTGGCGGCGTAGACATCCTCCGGTCCCTTGATGAGAACGGCACCTTCGTCACGGCCGTATCGGCGGCGGCCGAGTTCAAAGCAGGCGGCCACCTGGGCCGCCTTCGCCGGACCGATCCCCCGCTCGACACACAGGTCCTGTGGATCGACGACAGAGAGGCCGGTGAGACCCCGCGCCACCAGGAGCCGCTCCGCCAACTGGACGGCGGGCGCCCCCCGGGAGCCCGTGCCAAACAGCAGCGCCAGCAGTTCGGCATCATTCAGGGCCGTCAGCCCTTCGCGGAGCAGCCGCTCCCTCGGCCCCTTGTTCCAGCGGGCGCGGAGCGCCGGACCAGCTCGAAGCGGGGTGGGGCCCGGCATTCGGGGCATGCCGGCCAGGGGCAGTTCGACGGTTTCGTCCTCGTCCTCGTCATCGAACGGGGTTCGGTTCCGCGCGGGCTCCGGGTATACCTCGGCAATCGACATCACGAGCCTCTTCTTTCCGGACGGGGTTGCGGGCGTGAGCCGCCGGAACCGGGGAGCCGGTTTCGACCGGAAGGGAGGAGCCTTGGGGGCAGGACTGACGCTAGACCCGAAACCTCCGAGGTGTCAAGGGTCAGGCGTCCGAGGAACCCAGAGCCTTACGGGTGGCATAGCCGCCGGAGAGGGGATGCCAGTGTTCGATCTGCTTCTCCCCAACCTTCCAGCACAGGAAAACGAGGCGGTCATCACGGAGATGGAAGAAATCGACAAGGCCCTCGTCCGGATGCTTGACCAGGCAACCGGAATCCGTCAGCGCCGTTCCGGTCAGTTCGATCTCCGCGGCAACGGCACGGTAGCGCCGCCGCTTGCTCTTCAGTTCAGCCGCGTCCGGATTATCGGTGCCGCTGGCTGAGGCCGCGATCAGCGAGAGAACCTCGATGTCCTTGCGGAGCGTTTTCAGTTCGGCGCGGTATGCCGCCATTTCGGAGAGGGCGACTTCCAATCGTGGAATCATGGCATTGGCCTCCTCGATGGTGAAGAGGCGGGGCCCTTCCGGGCGGCTGGCTGACATCGGCGACGGGTATCCTCCTGCGTACTCCCCGATTCATTGCCGCCAGAACGGCGGCGCCCGCCCCGGCGCGCGCCGGTGCGGGCGGATGTCGATCGTCGGGCTCAGCGTGCCGCGCGGACGGCGCCCTTCTTCCCCTTGGCGATCGATTCCTTCTGCCTCAACTTGATTCTCTCTTCGCGGCGCTTCCGGCGCCTCTTGATCTCGCGGGTTCTTTCAGATGCCATGCCATCTCCTTGGAAAAGGTTCTATTTTCTCACATCGGGCACCCGGCACGATGCAGGAACTTTGGGCCGGGTTCTGAATTGTAGCCTTGACCCAATCCATGTCCAATGCCCTGACGTAATTCCTCATTAGATTATAGTAGTGGCAAGCCGTTGTTGACCCACCACTTTCGCCTCTGCGATAATCTCCCTGATCCTGGCCAATTGGTGGCATCCGGTGGGCCGAGCCAGCCCCGGCGCCCGTTCGGCTCAACGTCCCCTGTGGACCGACATCGAGACCCGTTGAGAGGTGTTCCCCGCATGACTGTATGCCTCGCTCGATCCTGCCATTTGACGTCCGTGCGCGCGATTACTGTCATTCGGCTCACATTGATGCTCCTCTGCCTCGCCAGCATGGCCGGGACGGCGGCCGCCGCCGGGTCGACGCCGGAAATCACCCTTTCCCAGACCATAACGATTTCTCCCCGCGAGGTGCGGATTCTCCGGCACGACGGGGTCGATTTCATCACCCTGGCCGGCGGGGCCACCGTTGTGGATAACGGCCAGATCGACCTGCCGGCGAAACCACTCACGTTTCGCCTCCCCGAAGACATGTTGATTGCCGCCGTGGCCGTCCGGGTACTGGAGACGGAGGCGCTTCGAGGATCCTTCAATCCCGCGCGAGTGCGCACCGCCTCGAGCGACGGGACGATGTCCCCCCTGGGAGCACCGGCGGCGCTCGAACTGGACGCCGAGGGATACCATCCGGCAACCATGGCCGAACCGGGCGCCCACGGCCGTATGCGCGGCCGCTCGCTGGGGGGGGTCATCTACACGCCATTTCGCTTCCGCCAGGCGGACGGCCGGCTCGAGATCATTACCCGCGCCGAGTTGGTGCTGACCCTCGTGCCGTCGGCGCGTGACCGGGCGAACGACTTTCTCCCGCTCCGCCGCGAACCGTGGGCCGACGCGATTGTGGACAGGCAGCTTGCCGGACTGATCGTCAACCCCACGATCGAGTCCGACGGCCGGCAGATCGGCGCGGAACTCCAGCCGCTCCTGAACAGCGGTGCTCCGTTCGCCCCGACCTTTCGCCCTTCCGTGAACGGCTCGCCCGTCGCGATGGTGATCATCACCAACGAAGCGCAGGTCGCCCAGTACCAGCGCCTGGCCGACTGGAAGACCCGAAGCGGCATTCCCACCGTGGTCCGTACCGTCAACTGGATCAAGGTCAACTATCCGAACGGCGTCGACACGCAGGACACGATCCGCAATTTCGTCCGCGATGCCGCCCAGAAGTGGGGCACCGTCTGGCTGCTGCTCGGCGGCGACACGGATGTCATCCCCACCCGTTACGGAAAGACCGCGTTCTTCAACGGCGAGGAAATTCCGACCGACCTCTACTACCAGTGTGTCGACGGCACATGGAACGGCGACGGGGACAACGAATTCGGCGAAGGGTTTTCCACGCCGACCCAGCCCGGCGACTCCGCCGACCTCTATCCCGAGGTTTGGATCGGCCGAACCAGTACGGTGTCCGTGGCCCAGGCAACGGCCGTGGTCAACAAGATTCTGGCCTACGAGTCGACGCCGCTCCGCAATGGCTACCAGGATGATTACCTCGGCCTGGCCGAGGTGCTATTTCCTCAGACCTGGAACCCGGGCGACCAGATCCTCTTCGACGGGGCTTCCATCGCCGAGGAAGGGATCAGTCATCTCCCGCCGAATTACAGCCTCACCAAGCTCTACGAGAATTGCCCGAACGCCAACTGGCCGACCTGCATCGTGGAGGAGAAAAGCACGGTCCTAGACTCGCTCGACGCCGGATTCGGATTGGTTCATCACCTGGGCCACGGATTCATCAACACGATGGCGGTCGGCCGTGGCGATCAGGCGTTGACGAACGCCGATGCCGATGCCTGTTCGAACGGCGACGAGACCTTCGTGCTTTACGCCATCAACTGCACCTCCTCGGCGATCGACTTCAACTGCATCGCCGAACGCTACCTCCTGAACCCGAACGGCGGTACGGTCGCCTCGATCGGGTCGACGCGTTTTGATTTTCCATCGACCGGATGGTCGTACCAAACGGAGTTCTTCCGGCTGGTTTTCGAACAGGGGGTGCACGAACTCGGGCAGGCGGCGTCGGCCTGCAAGCTGCCGTTCATCCCGCTGTCGCTCCAGGACAACACCCACCGCTGGACGCAGTTCACCCAGATCTACTTCGGTGATCCGGCAATGACGATCTACACCATGCCGCCGGCCGACCTCGCCGTCAGCCACCCGGCCACGCAGGCACTCGGAGCGGCCACCTTCACGGTGACGGTCAATTCGGGGGGGAACCCGCTCGGCTCGGCGCGCGTCTGCCTCCACAAGCCCAACGACGAGTACGTGGTCGGCCTGACCGACGCCCTCGGCCAGGTCATTCTTCCCTTCGTGCCGGACTCGACCGGTACGGCCCAGTTGACCGTGGTTGCCGATAATCACGTTCCCTACCTCACCAACATCACCGTGACCGCGCCGGCGGCCCCGTACCTGTATGCCGCCGACCAGTTGATTGTCGACAACGGAACCGGCGCCAGTGTCGGCAATTCGGACGGCAGGATCGACGCGGGCGAAACCATCCAGCTCTCACTCCCCGTTCGCAATCGGGGTGGCGCCCTCGCCACCGGTGTATCGGCCACGGTCGTCTCGCTGTCAGCCTTCGTGACCGTGGTGGATGGTGTCTCGAGTTATCCCTCGGTCGCATCGGGGGCGCAGGTCAATCCGGGTGATCCCCTCGTCCTCGCCTTCGGCCGCACCGCCCCGGACCGGACCGAACCGGTGATCCAGGTCACCTGGCAATCCAGCGCCGGTACGATTGTCGAGGAGGTCGTTCTCTACGTTCACGCCCCGGTATTCCAGTGGTTCCGCCAGTTCCCGCGTGACACGACCGGCAATGGCAACGGCAACTCCGTGTTCGCTCCCAACGAGGATGTGACGCTGCGTGTCGAGTTGCGAAACGCCGGACTCGGCCAGGCGCGGAACGTCACGGCAATCTTGAGAAGCACCGACCCGGCCATCGTGATCAGCGACTCGACCGTGACGTTCGGCACCATGACCGGCGGCAGCCTCGCCATCAGCCGGCCATCAGACACCTTTCGCTTTCAGATGAGTGACACCACCGGGCTTGGTTCGAACGGCAAGAAACTTCGGGTGTCGCTGTACGATCTTTACAGTCCTCTGACCGCGCTGGGCAGTTTCCTGATCGATGCCAGGACGCCAACCGGCACGATGGCCGGCCTGACGGCCCGCGGTGCCGAGAGTTCCATCTCGCTGCTGTTCGTCCGGAGCACAACGATCGACCTGCTCGGCTACAACATCTATCGAAGCGCCACGTCCGGCGGCAGCTACAGCCGGATCAATCAGAACACCACGATCCGGACCGCCTACTACAACGATGAGGGGTTGCCCGCCCTGACCGCCTTCTTTTACAAGGTGGCCGCCCAGGATTCTTCCGGAAACGAAGGGCCGCTTTCGACTGTCTTCTCGGCCTCGACCACCCTGCCGCTGCATGACCAGTTTCCCGTCGAACTGGAGTCGGCCACCAACGCGTCGGTAACGCTGGCTGACCTTGACTATGACGGCGATCTCGAGATCCTGGCGGGGGCTGGCGAGGTTTACGCCATTCAGCCGGACGGTACCGAGGTCTTTGACGGCGACGGCGACATCCGGACTCTCGGCGTCCTGACCAACACCACGAAGCCCGGCTACTGGAACGCACCGGCGGTGGGCGATGTCGACCTGGACGGCTCGCCGGAAGTGGCAGCCGTCTCATGGCTGGCCAATCTCTACCTGTGGAACGAGTTCGGGCAGATCGAATCCGGATGGCCGAGGAATCTCAATGTTCAGTCGCTGGTTGACCCGAATCCACTCAGTTCGGTGGCCATGGGCGACGTCGATGGGGACGGCGACCTGGAGCTCTTCGTGATGTGCGGCCGCGTGCTGTTCGGTTTCCATCACACCGGCGCCGAGATCGTCGACGGTGACGCGAACCCGGCCACCATTGGTGTCATCAAGATCATCAACACCGCCTACTGTTACGGAACGCCGGCCCTGGCTGACATGAACGGCGACGGTCGGCCGGAAGTGATCGTCGGCATGCGCGACAGGAAGCTTCATGTCTTCAATCCGGTCAACTGGACTGAACTTCCCGGATTTCCCTACACGACGCTCGGCGAGATCACCAGTTCCCCGGCCGTCGGCGATATCGACAACGACGGACAGCCGGAGATCATCTTCGGAGCCAGTGACTCGAAGGTGTATGCGCTGAATGGCGACGGCACGGCCGCGACCGGTTGGCCACAGGGAATCCAGTTGAATGAAGACTTTGATTCCTCGCCCGCCATCGGTGACCTGACCGGAGACGGCATTCCCGATGTCGTGACCGGGGCCTCCAACGGAGTCGTTTTCGCCTGGCGCAATAATGGCACTCTGCTCCCCGGCTGGCCGGTCCTCATCAAGGATGCGCTCGGCGCCAATGTTGCCGTCCGCTCCAGCCCGATCCTGGTGGACGTCGATGCCAACGGCATTCCGGAAGTCCTGTTTGGCGACCAGATTGGCCGTCTGCATGGCTACTATGCCAACGGCACCCGTCTTCCGGGCTTCCCGATCCAGACCGGCAACCTGATCGAAGGCGGGCCGGCGGCGTGGGACCTGGACGGCGACGGCCTGACGGAAATCGTGGCCGAGTCATTCGATCAGAAGGTGTACGTCTGGGACACGCCATGGACATTCAACGCGTTGGCCAGCCCCTGGCCGATGTTCCATCACGATCCGCGGCACACCGGGCTGCTCACCTCGCCGATCTTCTACCAGACCGGCGTGCCGGAGAGTCCTGTCCCTGGCCTGAAGCCCTTCCATCTGGCCCAGAATCGGCCAAATCCGTTCAACCCGGTCACGGCGATCGACTGGCGGATTGAGAGGGCTTTGCGCGGCGGCGATCTCCTCCCTGTTCGACTGGAGGTTTTCTCACCGACCGGCCGCCTGGTCCGGGTACTGGTTGATCGGCCGATGCCGGTGGGCGATTACCAGGTACTCTGGGACGGTACCGATCAGGAGGGACGGGCCGTCAGTTCGGGCGTCTACTACTACCGACTGCTCTCCCCGGATGCCGTCGAGAGCCGGAAGATGGTACTGGTCCGTTGACGGCGCGCGGGGACAGGCTTAGCCTGTAGTTTCGGCGGGTGGGGCCAGCTTCGGCGCCGCCCGTCATCCCCGCATGGATCCGAATCGACGCCTGCTCGCCTATTTGAAACCCGAGTGGCGGACGCTTGCCCTCGGACTCGTGTGCATGGCTGGGTATGCCCTGCTGTCCGGGTTCTCGATCGGGATGATCTACCCGGTCATTGATGGCCTGTTCGCCGCGGAACCGCAAACCCCGGTGACCGCTCCCGTGGTTTCCGGCCTGGACATTCCCGATCGCATCGCGACCGTCTTTGCGGAAGCCCTGGGTCACCTCAAGGCATTGCATCTCGACGAGGCGAGGGTTTCTTTCCTGAGCGGCCTCAGATCCATCCTGGCCGATTCCCCTCGCCGCCAGATCCTGGCCGTCATCTGCTTCAGCGCCATTATCCTGATCCTGCTTCGCAATTCTTTCGACTATCTTCGCAAGATCCTGTTCACGCGCCTCGAGCAACGAGCCACGGAAGCGATTCGAAACGATCTCTACGCGCGGGTCATTCACCTGCCACTGTCGGCGTTCGATCGGAATCACTCCGGCGGGCTGATCAGCCGGGTCATCAACGACGTCGAGGCGATCAAAAGCTTCACCGTGGCGGGGCTCACCCAGGTCCTGCACAACTCGCTGCTCGTGTTCGTCTACCTCGGCATCACCTTTGCCGTCGACGCCCGCCTGGCCATGACGACACTGGTCATTCTGCCGCCGCTCATGTTCTTCCTTGGCCGTCTGGCCGTGCGCCTCAAGAAGCACTCCGGACGGGCCCAGCAACGGTTGGCCGATCTTCAGGAACACCTCCAGGAAACGGTCCAATCCGTGCGTGTGGTCAAGGCATTCGCGCAGGAGGATACGGAGCGAGAGCGATTTCGCCGGGCCACCGACCGGTATCGACGGACTGTGACGCGCCTCTTGTCCATCGATCTCCTGGCCGCGCCACTCTCGGAGTTCTGGGCGGTGTCGGTCGGCGTGGTCGTCCTCTGGTACGGCGGTCTGGCCGTGCTGGATCCGCAGTCGGGCCTCACCGCCGGCCGGTTTTTCCTGTTCCTGTTCGCCATGTTCTCGCTGATGCACCCGCTCAAGGAAGTTTCCGGTGCGCTCGGCAAGATCCAGCGCGGCCGGGTCTCGGCAACCCGGGTCTTCGAGTTGATGGATATGCCGAGCGAGCCCCTCGACGACATCGGCACGCCGATTGAGTCTTTCCATGGATCGATTCGTTTTCGCGGCGTCGGCTTCTCATACGACGGGGCAACGCCCGTTCTGGCCGGGATCGACTTCGAGGTCAGGGCCGGCCAGACGGTGGCCATCGTCGGGCCTTCCGGGGCCGGCAAGACCACGCTGGTCGACATGATCCCGCGGTTTTACGAACCGACGAGCGGTGTGATCGAGATCGACGGACGGGACACGCGAAGCGTGAAGCTGAAAGACCTCCGGCGCCTGATGGGGATCGTGACCCAGGAGACGATCCTTTTTGACGACACCGTGGCCGCCAACATCGCATACGGTTCCCCGGCCGCCAGCCGGGAGGAAGTCGAGGCGGCCGCGCAGGCAGCCAATGCGCACGATTTCATCGTGGCCATGCCGCGCGGTTACGATGCGTCCATCGGTGAGAGCGGCCAGCTCCTGTCCGGCGGCCAACGGCAGCGGCTGGCGATCGCCCGGGCGATCCTGCGCAATCCGCCGATCCTGATCTTCGACGAAGCCACCTCGTCGCTGGACACGGAATCAGAAGCCCTGGTGCAGGAGGCGATCGAACGCCTCCTCGCGGACCGGACGACGTTCGTTATCGCCCACCGCCTCTCCACGGTGACGCGGGCCGATCGCATCCTGGTTGTCTCGAGCGGCCGGGTCACCGAGGACGGCACCCACGAGGAACTGATCGCAACGGGCGGCATCTACAGCCGACTCTACCGTCGCCAGTTCCGCGACGAGGAACCGGCGCCGGAGCTGGCCCCGGCCGGCGAAACGACCTGAGTCGTGGCGGTCCGCCGCGTCCTGGCCATCCAGTTGAAACGCCTCGGGGACCTGGTCCTGGCAACGCCGGCCCTGACGGCCCTGCGAACCTCCGGTGCGCAGGTCACTCTCGTGACCGAGGCTCCGTTCGACCAGGCACTCGTGGCCGGGCCGCCTTTCTACGACGAGTTGCGCCGTCATCCCCGGGGGTTCCGGGCGTCACTTGGATTCGGCGCGAAACTCGGGAAGGAGGGCTTCGATCTCGCCATCGATTTCCAGGGAAGCGCCACCAGCGCCCGTCTCGCCTGGCAATCAGGCGCCCCGATCCGGATCGGCTGGCGACTCCGCGGCCGGCGCCTGGCTTACACGATTGCCGTCGATCGGAATGAGAGCGGCCCGCCGCGTCACACGGCCGAGCGTAAACTCGACCTGATTCGGGCCGTC
>JAWXBZ010000177.1:0-8405 GCA_034440375.1 Candidatus Eiseniibacteriota bacterium | reverse complement strand
AGCTTGTTGGCGGCTGAGTTGCTGGTCTGCGTTGCGTCGTCCCGGTCAACCTTGACAGGAACGGAAACAGACTATTGCAGGCTCTGTGCCAGAGGGGTTTTGGAGACAAATAAATTCATAACAACAATAATTACAACATTTTAGTCCTTTGACATTGGCGACTTCCGGGGTGGCTGCCAAACATGAAAGTTAAGCAAAGTTAACGATTGGACGTCCAGCACACTGATCAGTTATCAAGTTCCGCGGCCGGGCCCCTAATTGCCAAACAGGCTGATCAACCGAACCTCAATGCCATCAAAAGCGGGTGCCAGGAAACAGTATCCCCCGGTACAGAGGAACCCTGTCGGTCGGCGGCCGACGAAGACATTCAAATTGTGTCGGCCACTCCAGGCCAGGTTCACGGTGGCGGATGCCCAGGTGTCCCGGCCATCCACGGCCACCGCGGCGGTTTCTCCCTGCAGCGCCAGCGTCAGCCAGGGGGCCTGCTGGTACTCCAGCGTCACGAGCGAAAGGGTCTGCTTCTCCGCCGCCACGTATTCAGTAGTCTGGATTTCGAGCGTGGCCGCCACGCTTCGCACCTCATCGATACCGATCTCGACATCGCCGCCAACACTCCAGCGGTCGGTGATCCCCTTGATGCGATCCGTCTCATGATCAAGGACCGCCCGGAGTCGTGGCCCCGAGTCATCCGGTCCGGGGCGCAGGCGTGCTTCGAGCGTCCACTGGCGAAACTCGAAGACCAGGTCGGCATTGTGATTGTCCGAGCGGCTGTGATTCAGGGCGAGTCCGTCTTCAAGCCCGGGGCTCCACTCGATCGCCACCTGTTTCCCCACTTCGTCATCCGGATTGCTGAGATGCGTGCCCCGGTTCAGTAGCGTCCAGCTCTGTGTCTTCACCAGCGTGGGCGGCTCGTTGTAGGAACTGATGAACCGCTCGTAGTCCTTGAACTCGAAGGAGGCGCCGAACGAATAGGCGGCGGCCGTCACCGCGCCGTACCAGGCCCGCCCGTTCTCCGGCAGGAGCAGGGGGTCCGCCTGGCGCCGGGCGCCGGTCAGGTGGGCGGTCAGGAATCCGCGAACCAGGTCAATCTCGCCGGAGAGGAACTCATCTCGGATCCGCGCCGCGTCCTCTGGCGTCGGATCCCCGGGATCAATCGTATTGATACGAAGGTAGCTGCCGGCCACCGACACCCCGTCGAGCGGGTCGATGACCGCCCGCGCACCCCGAATCGTGTCCAATCGTTCGCCGGTTCGATCGGAGGCCGGCTCGCCCGACTGCGGCACGAGGAGCGGCCGCCCGGAAAGCACGGTGCCTGCGAGATTCCCGTAGCGTCCCCGGACGCGGACCCCGTCGATATCCCGGTCAAGCGCCACCGACCGTTCAATTCGACCGACCGACGCCGTGCGCGTTTCGTAGGCGCGAAGCAGCACGCCCCGCCCCCACGTCTCATAGTAATTGCCGCCCAGTACCTCCAGGTGATCGTCAACATACTGCAGCGATCGCTGATCAATCTCTTCCAGGCCGGGCCCCTCGGACGGCTCGATGGCGTGATAGCGGGCCGACAGGCTCCATCGCCGCCAACCGGCATCCAGCCGAAAGAGATCCTCGAACGACTCGTCCCCGTCCTCGCGGGCCAGCCCGTATTCGATGCGGTTGGAGCCGGAGAGAAAGAGATCGCCGGTATCCTGGGCCGATGCGGGCGCAGCGGCCAGCAGGAAGAGTCCGATGGCCACCCGGGTACTGAGCGCCGCGATTCGCGGAGGCTTTGCGGATCTCAGTCGAGGAGTGATTTCAGCCGGCTCCAGGTTGTGGGTTCGACCGGCACGAGGAGTGCGGCGTTGAGGGCGTTGATGAGCCCCTGCTTATAGGTGCTCCAGCCGGCGCCGGTGTACTGGCCGCTTGCCCGATGCGCAATTCGGCCGTCCTTCCCGATCACCATGTAGTTGTGGCGCTGGGTGCCGTAGGCCGCGAAAATAGAAGCCAAACCTTGGACGTCCCGTCCGACTGGAAAATCCCATCCAGCAGTCGTGCAGAAATTGACCACATTCGCCGAACTTCCTGACGAATTTTGCTCGACCGCCAGAAAAACCACGCCCTGAGGACGATAGACATTGACCAGATCATTTTGAAAAAACGGCGACGCCGTTTGACAGGGTGGTCACCAATAGGCAAAGAACGCAATACAGACAACCGAACCGGCATGCTCGCCCAGGGTGACCGTGGAGGGTCCGGCAATCACGTTCGCGATCGTAAAATTCGCCGCTACCGAGCCAACTTCTCCCGCGGCGCGGGCGGCCCGGGGCGTCAGCGCGGCGGGGAAGGCGGCCATGATTGCAAACAGGGCCAACATCCGGGCCGTCGAGATGAGTCGATGTGTCACGGGAAGCTCCTTTTCGAGGATCGGTCCTGCGGAAGTGTACCATTGAGACTGGCTCCAACCCGCATTCGAGGATACGCATCGTGACCATGGAACGGATCGAAACACTGCGGCAATTCGTGGCCGACGAGCCCCTGGATGGCCTGACCCGCTTCATGCTCGGCAAGGAATTGCTGGCGGCGGGGCTGGCGATCGAGGCGGCGGAGCATCTTGCCGAAGCGGTTCGGCTGTCGCCGGATCACACGGCCAGCTATCGTGAACTGGGCAATGCCCTGGTGGCAGCGGGGCGCCCGGCCGAGGCCGAGGTGGCCTACGAAAGCGGGCTTGCCGTCGCTGAGTCCACCGGCGATCTGCAGACCGGCAAGGAGATCCGGGTCTTCCTGGCCCGCCTCAAGCGCCGTACTTGTTGAGCCGGCGGGCGTGGGCCATGGCCATCGGCATCAGGTGCTCGGCCGGAAAGTGACCGAGTCCGCCTCGAAGACAGGCCGATTCGCCATACTCGGTCAGGCCGTCGAATCGGGCCCACTTGCTTGCGATGACCGTCGGCACACCGTGCCATGAGTGGGTCATCATGGTGGCCGGGGTCGAGTGATCACCGGTGACAACCAGCACATCGGGCTGCTTCTCGAGCAGGATCGGCAGCGCCTGGTCCACGGACTCGATGACGCCGACCTTGGCATCAAAGTTGCCGTCCTCGCCGTACGAATCGGTCTTCTTCACGTGAATGAAGAAGAAATCATACTGATCCCAGTGGGCGGCCGCGGCGCGGAACTCGTCGGCCGGCGTTTCCCCCTCGAAGGTCACCTTGTTCATGCCGACCAGGCGCGCCAGGCCACGGTACATCGGGTAGACCGCCACGGCGGCGCACGTCAGGCCGTACAGCTCCGTCATGCCGGGCAGCGACGGGTGCTTCGCGAAGCCGCGGAGCAGGACGCCGTTGGCCGGAAGGTGGTCGGCCAGGATTCGCTGCGCCTGCGCCACGAACTCGTTCATGAGTTCGGCGCTCCTGGCTGCCGACGGTGCTTCGGGCGCAATGGCGAGGGGGGGTTTGCCGGTCACGAGCGGATCGGTTTCGGTCAGCGTGTCCTCGAGGCCGTCGCCGCGGAGCACCAGGACGAAGCGGTGCTCCTTGACCGGCTCGACGAACAACTCCACGCCAGGAATCCTGACGCCTCGGGAGAGCTCGGCGCAGAGCCGAATGCACGTCTCCGTGTCGATCCGGCCGGCCCGCCGGTCGGTGACATTGCCGGCGGGGTCGAGCGAACAAAAGTTGCCGCGCGCCGCCACATCCCGATCCGTCATCGGGAAATCGATCCCCAGCGCCTCGAGGACCCCCCGCCCGATGTCGAACCGGACAGGGTCGTAACCGAAGAGCGCCAGGTGTGCCGGACCAGAGCCCGGTGTGATACCGGGCGCCACGGGGTACGAGAGGCCGCTCGAGCCACGGGCGCAGAGGGAGTCAAGGTTTGGAGTGCGGGCGGTTTCCAGTTCGGTACGTCCGCCCGGTTCCCGGGGGAGGCCGCCAAGGCCGTCCATGACGAGCATGACGATTCGGGCCGGGTTGTCGGTGGTGTGAAGCCGTCGCATCAGGTCAAAATTGGCCATTTCGGATAGTATGAACCCGCGTTGAACACTGTCAAACCAACTCCACCCGACCGGCCGGGCCATGAGTTCCTCCGCGGCCCCTTTTTAGTCTCGTTGCTCCTCGCGGCGGCGACTCTCCTGCCCGCCCTGCTTCGCCCCTGGATTCGCGTTCGCGCCGACTCCTGGTTCCACACCGCCGTCGTGTACGAGATCGAGCGGGGCGGCATCCCGCCGCAGGACCCCTACTTCGCCGGTCTGCCGCTCCAGTACATGTGGTTCTTCCACTGGATCATGGCGGGTGTTCGGCAGGTGGTGTCGATCGCGCCCTTCGATCTCATGGTGATCGTGAATGGCCTGACCCTGGTGGCGTTGACCATGGCCTCGGCTGACCTGGCGGCATGGCTGGCGCGCCGGCAGGGAGTGGTCGCCAGCCGGGCCGCCACCCTGGCGGCGGTGGTGGTGCCGCTCGGACTCGGCGTCCTGTTCTGGCTGTTCCTGCCGATCCGCGCGCTCCGGGCGCTGGCGGGCGTGAGTGGCGGCATGAGCGAACTGGTGCAACTGTTCCGGCTGACGCCGCTCGATATCCCCACGGCGCGGGCCTTTCTGTCCGACTTTGGAAGCGTGCCATTCTTCCTTAACAAGTTCATGGTCGGCACGGCCTACGGAATGGCACTGACCGGGTTCGTCGTTTACCTCGGCGCGCTGGTTCGATTCATGGAACGACCGCGCCTCGCCACGCTGCTCGTGGCAGCCCCGGCGTTGTTCCTGACCTTGATGTTTCACCCGGTTGTCGGCTTCACGACGGTGGCCGTGTCAGGGCTGACGGGCATGGCGATGCTGATCACGGGATCGGCGCGGGGCGGGCTGGCGATTCGACCGCTGGCGGCGTGGGGCCTTGCCGCCGCCGCCGCCTTGGCCGGCGCGGGGCCGTACCTGATTGGCGTTACCCGGGGGAAACCGGGCGTCCAGCTGGTTCCGATCCATCTGGACTGGGTCAACGTGGTCGGGCTGTTGATCGGCTGCGCGTTCGTTCTGGTGGCCGCGTTCCAGCCCGGCCGCCGCCTCTGGCGCGAGGCCCGGCCGTGGGGGCGTTTCCTTGTCACCTGGATACTGGCCACGTTCGTCTTCGCCTCGATCGTCCGGTTGCCCGGTCCCAACACGACCGACAAATTCACCTATCTCCTGTATCTGCCGCTGGCCATCCTGGCATCGGTCGGCCTGGCATCGGCCTGGCGCGGTCCCCGCGGTGTCCTCATGGCCGTGTTGCTGCTGGCGCCGGCCAACCTGATCGGATACGCCTCGTACTTTTGCGATCCCGACCGGGGCGGTCGTCCGAAGGAAGTGAACGAGTCCTACGACTGGCTGCGCGCCAATACCCCGGCCGACGCCATCATCCTCGACTCGCAGGATCGTTGCGACGTCCTGGTGAGCGTGCCTCGCCGGCAGTACTGGGGGCGCGAGGCCTACGCCGAGCAGTGGGGCTACGACCTTGCCGAAATGGATCGCAGGCGGTCGATCCGCAATCACCTGCTGGGCCCCCCGGGCGTGGCCGCTGCCACGTTCGACCCCTCGAATCTCGAGCCGCTCATTCGACTGGGAAGCCCGATTTACCTGATCGTTCGTGAGGAGGATGTGGGCGCCGCCGCCTATGGCGGCTGGGCCCGGGCTCACCCCTCCTTTGAGAGAGCATTCGACCGTTCCGGCATTGCCATCTACCACCTGATGCCACGGTGACTCGACAAGGCCGCCCGGCGGTTGGATACTTCAGACCATGATCACCATACAGATTGATCCCTCACTCGCGGCCGTGCTCAAGGTTGGCGTCGTCGACCTGGGCGGCCTCACCGTGCATGCGGAGAATCCCCGCTGGGATGTCATCGAGGGTTTGTGCGCAGAGCTTCGGGCCGAGTTCGGCGACACACCGATCGGTCGGGTGCCGGGCGTTGAGTGGGCGCGCCAGCTCTATTCCTCGGTGAGCATCGACCCGACCAAGCATCGCCCGTCGTCCGAGGCACTACTTCGGCGCGCGTTGAAGGGGGAGCCGCTGCATCAGATCAACACGCTTGTCGACGCCCTCAACTGGTGTTCGCTCGAGTACCTGATTCCCATGGGCCTCTACAGCACCTCACGAATTGAAGGCGACGTTGCGATACGGTACGGCCAACCCGGCGAAGCCTATGAGGGGATCGGCCGCGGGATCGTCAACCTGGACGGCCGGCTCGTGGCCGCCGATCGTCATGGCGCGTTCGGCTCGCCGACCTCGGACTCCTACCGCACCGCGGTCTCGGTGGACACGCGTCAGGTTCTCGCCATTTTGTATGTGCCGATTGATTACCCGGACGACGATCTGGCCGAGGCGGTGGAGTCGTTTGCCGAGCGGGCCCAAAGCTGGTGCGGCGGCGAAGTCCAACGAACTGATGTCCTGCGGGGATGACATGGGGTCATCGAACGGGCTGGCGCTGGTTCTTGTCGGAGCGCTTGTCATGAGCTGGGCGCAGCCAGGCGGCGCTGAATTGAACCCCATCGCCCGGGGATCCGCGACGCGGAGCCCCGTCGTAGCCCGGCACGGGATGGTGGCGGCATCGCAGCCGCTGGCAGTGCAGGCCGGCCTCGACATCCTGAAGCGGGGCGGCAGCGCCATCGACGCGGCCATTGCCACCAACGCCTGCCTCAGCCTGATGGAGCCGACCGCCTGCGGCCTCGGCGGCGACCTGTTCGCCATCGTTTGGGATCCCGCCACCGGGACGCTCGTCGGCCTCAATGCCTCGGGCCGGGCGCCGATGAATCTGACCGCCGAGGAGGTGCCGCCCGAGGCCGACGGCACGATCCCGCTCTTTTCGCCGTACGCGTGGACGGTGCCGGGCTGCGTGGACGGCTGGTTTGCCCTGCACGGAAAATTCGGCCGGCTTCCGATGTCCGACATCCTGGCGCCGGCCATCCGCTATGCCGGGGAGGGGTTTCCACTTTCGCCGGTGATCGCCGGCGACTGGGAGCGCGGGCTGCGCCGCTTCAAGGACAAGCCGGGATACGCGGAGGTCTTCATGCCCGGAGGCCGCGCCCCGCGGCCGGGTGAGATTTTCAACAATCCGGCACTCGGCCGGACGCTCGAGGCCCTCGTCCACGGCGGTCGCGATGCCTACTACAAGGGCGAACTGACCGACGTTCTCCTTCGCTACTCGGCGGCGAATGGCGGATTTTTCAGCCACGCCGACTTCGAACGACACACCTCGACCTGGGTCGAACCGGTCCGCTCGTCCTACCGCGGCCATGACATCTGGGAACTGCCGCCGCCGGGCCAGGGGATTGCGGCGCTTCAGATTCTCAATATCCTCGAAAATTTCGACATCGCCGCCATGGGACGGGAATCAGCTGATTTCTGGCACCTGTTGACCGAGGCCAAGAAGCTTGCTTTCGCGGATCGGGCCCGGTATTACGCCGATCCAGATTTCGCCGCCGTGCCGACGGCGGCGCTCCTGTCCAGGAACTACGCGCTCACCCGATCCTCCTTAATCGACATGACCCGCGCCGCATTGACCGACGAGGCCGGCAATCCCCTCGCCGTCGATCCCGCCGCGCTGAACCGCCCGGAAACCACCTATCTCTGTGCCGCCGATGCCTCCGGCATGATGGTCAGCCTCATCCAGAGCAATTACACCGGCTTCGGCAGCGGTTATGTCATCCCCGAACTTGGCTTTGGCATCCAGAACCGCGGCGGCTGCTTCGCGCTCGCATCGGGCCATCCGAACCGGCTGGAGCCCGGGAAGCGCCCGTTTCATACCATTATTCCGGCGTTCGTGACGAAGGATGGCCAACCGCTGATGGCGTTCGGTCTGATGGGTGGTGACATGCAACCGCAGGGTCACGCCCAGGTCATCATCAACCTGCTCGATTTCGGCATGGGGCTGCAGGAAGCCGGGGACGCGATCCGATTTCACCACACCGGCTCGACCGATCCGGACGGAACGGTGATGACCGGGGGCGGCATCCTGCACATTGAACCGGGTCTCGCTGCCACAATCCTTGAAGAACTCCGTCGGCGCGGCCACCGAATCGAGGACGAGGGGGTGGGCGCCTACGGGGGCTACCAGGCCATCTATCGCGACCCGGTTTCCGGCGTGTACGTCGGTGCCACCGAGAAGCGCAAGGATGGTTGCGCCCTGGGATATTGATCGCCCTGTTTGGCCATCTGGTGCTCGAGAATTGAGATTGATAACTGAATGGTGCCTTGAATCGCTGTTTGTTAGCTTTGATTAGCTTTTTTGTTTGGCTGCAACTCCATCCACCATTTCTATCGAGCTTATAACATAATGCCATTGTTGTGCTTACAGAACATGGCACTTCCAATAACCCCTCTGGCACAGAGCCTGCAATAGTCTGTTTCCGTTCCTGTCAAGGTTGACCGGGACGACGCAACGCAGACCAGCAACTCAGCCGCCAACAAGCT
>JAWXBZ010000176.1:0-9403 GCA_034440375.1 Candidatus Eiseniibacteriota bacterium | reverse complement strand
TTCGGCCGAGCCGCTCCTGCTTACGCGGCGCCGGCCGGTTGGTGTTCAATGACCGTCCTGACCATATATAGTTTTCCCCTCCCCGTATCTGTCAGCTCGGCGGTCATCAGTGGGTAGGGAACAGTTCAGAACAGTTCGAAAGGAGCATCCATGCGTAAAGTTACCATGTCAATTCTGGGGCTCGTCGGTCTCGCGGCGATTGCGTCGCTTGCCGGCGCCAGTGGCACTCGGGTTGTCAACGATCCGAGCATCAATGTTCTCGAGCCCAGCAACCAGGAAGTCATCTATCGCAGCGTCGGCGGGTGCAACGACTGCTGGGCCTCCGGCATCACGCTTCGTGAAGCCGGCAATGCGGACGGCCTGGCCGGCGGCACCATCGCCGTTCCGCCGCAGGTGGCCAGCAATGTTGTTTTCGCCCAGATCTTCTGGGTAACTCTCGATAATGTCTTCCCGCCGACGGGCTCGATTACCGTCAATGGCAACGCGGTCACCGCGATTCCAATCGGACCGGTCACTGGGTCGCCTTGCTGGGTGCCGGCCAACGCCTACGCCTTCCGCGCGGATGTCTCCGGGTTCCTGGTGCCGGGCGTCAACAGCCTCACCGGCTTCCCGGATTCGGGAAACCGGAATGTCAGCCCGAGCACCGAGGGCGTGAGCCTTGTGATTGCCTTCCGGTCGCCCACTGTCGACAAGGAAATCATCATCCTGGCCGGCAACGATGACCTTGGATTCTTCACGCAGCAGGTTGACCTATCCATTCCGGTCACTTCGGCGGCCGGATTCGGCGCGGAACTGACGATGATCGTGGCTGACGGCCAGTCAAACGGCTCGGACGGCGCGCCCAACGCGACCGACGCAGTCGCCTGGAACGGCACACCCATCTCCGCCCCGAACGCTTTCCTGGGTCTTGATTCGGGCCCCGGCGTCGGTTTCTGGGACACCGAGGAATTCGGCGTTGCCACCGGCGGCGCGAACACCGTCAGCCTGTCCATCGGCTCCGACTGCCTGAACTGGGTCGGCACGGTGCTCTGCGTCAAGCGTGGCGGTTGCGTGGTTCCGGTCGCCCCCTCGACCTGGAGCAAGATCAAGAGCCTGATCAATAACTGATCAGATTCATCTGGTTTGAAACAGAAGCGGCGGTTCGCCTTTGGGCGGACCGCCGCTTTTATCTTTGGGAATGAATTTCAAGGGCACTACTCGTCGTCGGTGAACGACTCGATCCAGGCTTCGCCGCTTGAGATGCGGCCGGTTACGTACAGGTTGTTGGGCTGGCAGCAGACACGACAGTCTTCGACATACTCCTGGGTCTCGCCGCCCGTCAGGTCGACGGTTGTTTCGTTCGGTTCGCCGCAGTAGGCGCAGTCGAAACTGGTCTCGATGAGCATGGGGTCATTGTCGCATGTCTGAAGGCGGTCGGCAGCCGCCGCCCGAATCCCCCCCCGTCAAAGCTTTACCAGCGCGTCCTTCCGGTTGAGTTGCAGCACCCGGGCGTCCGGATCCACGAGCAGCGTCCTCGGCTCGAACGGGCACTTCAGCACCACATTGGCGGACTCTCCGGCGGCGAGGGTCACGGATGTCCGGATCTCCCGGTAGGTGTCCCCGGTCGGTTTTTTCGGGAAGCGCTCACCGGTTACCGCGGCCACCTCAACCGGCATGTGCCCCCGCCCCGTGTTCGTCACGGTCATGGTTACCTCCCAGGAGTCGCCCGAACCGGATTTCCTGGCATCCTTGAGCTTGTACTCCGGCACAACCACCTCGTGGAACCACTGTCTGACGAAGGCGTCATGGGCCGTTGTGTCCGGCGCGAACTCCCGCATGACCGCCGTGAAGTCCTCGAGAAGGGGGTGATCGCGGTTGTTGGCATAGCGGTGAATGAATTCCCGGTAGCCGGCCAGCGCGCGCTCCCGACCCATCTGATTCAGGAGCATCCAGAAGACCCAGCCTCCCTTGTCGTAGGTCACCGTCTCGTCCCCCTCCTTCGAGCCGTCAATCTTGACCAGCGGCCGTTCCGAATCGACCTGTCGCCGATCCCCGTATCGCCCCTCGATTCGTTTGCAGAACTCGATCCGCTGCTCCGGACCCTTCACCTCCTCGAACAGGAGAATCGTCGAGAAGTGGGACATCCCCTCCGACAGGATGTCGCCACCGGGGCCCTCACCCGGCATGAGGATGTTTCCCCACCACTGGTGGGCCGCCTCGTGAGCGGTGACCATGAAGGCCACGTTGGCCCTCGGGTCGCTCCTGGTCAAAAAGCCGATCTGCTCGGAAAAGGTGATGTTCGTGGCAAACCCCTGAGCATAGGCGGACAGCCCGGAAAATTCCGACAGCTTCAGTTCCTTCCACGGAAAGGGATAGAACCATTCCGAGTAGTGGCGTCGCGCCGCGCTGAGGGCTTCGGACATCTCCTCGATGTTGTAATGGTGCGCCGGATGGTAAAAGATGGCCGTCCCCTCGGTGCGTTTCTCCGCCCATCGCCCGGCCACCACGTTGAAAAAATTGACCGGATGCTCGGAGACCCATGTCATCGTCCGGCTCGCGTCTGTCGATTCGTCCCCGACCAGTGTCCCGATGGAGTTGTAGCGATAATCTTTCGGCCCCGACACACGTATCCGTGTCGTGAACGGCGTCTGCGTCCCGAGGCCCGCCCGGGTGATCCCCTTGTAGTGATCCTCCGGATACACCTTCGCGTCGTACCGATTGTGCCGGTCGATCCCGACTTCCTCCACGTAGCCCAGCATCGGTGCAAACGACGGTTCGAAACTGGTCAGCACCACCCCGGACGGCAGGATGAATGTACCGATCCCCCCCCCATTTTTCGTGAACCCCGCGGGCCAGACGCCGTCGTAGGCAAAACCGATCGTCAGGCTGTCCCCCGGCGGGAGTGGGTCGGGCGGGGTGACGACGAACAGTTTCAGCCGGTCATCCGGCTTGATCGAGTCGCCGTCGAGAGTCCAGCGAAGATTGGTCCAGGCCTGGTGGCCGGTCAGCGGAATTTGACGAAGCGGTTGATCCAGCCGGTTGATCAGGCGATACGACCCCGACAGCGAGAACGACCTTTTGGAAGGGTTGAGGCTCATGTCGATGTCGACATGGAGAATGTCCGGAAGGGGTGCCCCCTTCCAGGTGGCCAGGTTGCGGCGCCAGTAATCCTTTTCCTTTTTCAGTGCCGCCTTCCCCTGGAAACCGTTCCAGGCCTGGAAAAAAAGCACGGTGCCAGCCACGATCGGCAGAATGGCAAATGGGAGGAGTCGGAGCGATCCCTTGACGATCGAGCCGGGCATGAGCCGCTGCCCGAGACGCGAGGCATCGATGTCGCGCCGGTTGCCCAGCCGCAGCGTCACCGCGATGAAGAATACCGCCAGTCCGATCGCCATCAGCCGGTTCAGGATCAGGGCATTTCGATTGAGTTCGAAAAGGCCCAGGTCACTCCATTGGAGCACCGCCCACAGGTTCCAGTTGCCGACCCAGCTCATCCGACCCGTCATCTGCTGCACGCCGGTCACGATCAGGACGCCCAGTCCGATGGCGTAGGTGTGGTAGCGATTCTTGACCAGTGAATGAACGGCAATCAGGAACGTGCTCCACAGCACGAGCGTGGGGATCAGGAGAAGGGTCCAGACAAGGAGCGACGGTATCGGGTTGAACGGCACCTTGCCCTGGACGAGGATCACGATGAGACCGGCCAGCAGGACGGCTGCCAAAATGACCAGCGCCACCACGGCCGTGGCCAGGGTCTTGCCCACGAGCACGGATGCCGTGGAGACCGGCGTGGCCCGGAAGATCGGGTCGAGCTGGGTGGCCCGCTCCCGCTCCATTCCCTCAACGGTGTAGAAAAGAAGAAGCAGGGTCAGGAGCAGCGTCAACGTGTTGAACGTGTTCACGGCGAGCATGCCGGGCGTCATCAGGAGCGGCGTATCGAATGCGCCAACGGCAAACAGATTGTCTCCGAGGACCTGGAGCAGAATCAGCGGAATGAACAGGTAGAGGCCGGGTTGGCTTGCGAGTTCCTTGAACTCGGCCCGGGCCACGGTGACGAGGCCGGCCACGAAGCCGGGTCGACGAGACGTCATGGACAGGCCGGCCAGTGGACTCGGGGAGCCGTCAGGTGCCCGGGCGGAAATTCGAGGCGTGCTCGCACGCGCTTCCGCGCCGGTAGCCGCGGCCTCCAGCGCCCTGGAAGCCTTCTCACCGCGCAGGCTCGCGGAAAAAGATCGAATGGCGAGGACAATCGCGCCGATGCCCAGGAGAATCTGCCAGGCCCGGTTCAGCCAGAAGATGCCGTCGTACCCGACGGGTTGATGGTTGTAGAACGCAACGCCCCGATCAACCTTGAGCCACGTTTCGTTCAGCCATCGGAATCCGGCCGGATCCAGAATCATGAGAAGACGATTCCATCCGGGGCTAAGCCAGCTCGGCGCCCAATCCCACAGGAAAAAGCCGCAGAAGAGAATCATCGCCACCGGTAGAAAGAAAACCGGTATTGCCCGGCGGGTCCAGACACCGACCGCGAAGGCCGTTGCCGCGAGAAAGAACAGGGTGGGAAGAGAGAGAAAGAGGGCCGGCTTCAAATAATTGCCAGGGACGAAGGGCCCGCGGACTTCATGGGCCACCTCGCTCGGGACCAAGTGGTTGAATAGCATCGTCAGCAGGACCTGGATGGCCAGGATGGCGGTGAACGCCGTCATGACACCGAGAAACTTTCCGAGGATGTATTCGGTTGGGGTGAGCGGCGTGGCGTGAAGGAGGGCCCCGACCTTGTTTTCGTCGTCCTGGATGACTGACATTCCCGCGGCCACGGCCACGAAGAAGGCGTAAAGGAGCAGGACAAGGAACGACGCCACCTGCGTCACCGCGAATTCCGACGTGATCCAGGCCTTGTTGCCGCCGACCTGGCTGTCGCCCGACGCGATGCGAACCGCGCCAGCCGACAGGCCCCACATCGTGAAGCCGAGGGCTATTATCAGAAACCAGAAAATCGGTCGGCGCGCGGCGTGACGAAGTTCGGACCCGGCGACAAGGAAAAGCCGGGTGAGGCTCATGACAGCTGACCCCTCGCCACCGGCAGCGCGATGTCCAGGGCCGGCTGTTCCTCCGCGGCGGCAGCCTGGCGCATCAGAAGCAGGTAGGCGTCTTCGAGTGTGGCTGGCACCGGTTCGGCCCCGGCTGGCGCGCCATCATCCGACAGGAACAGGCGGGCGCGATTTTTTCCCTCGAACAAAACGGACTGAAGCACCGTGTGGCTTCGCGACATTTCAGAAAGCTCCGCGCCGGACACCGCCACCTCGACGACCCGACCGGCCATCGCCTCGCGCGCGGCGCCGGGCGTCGTCACCGCCAGAAGTCGCCCCCCCTTGATCACGGCAAATCGCGGACAGAGGACCGCGACATCTTCCACGATGTGCGTCGACAACAGGACGATTCGCTCCTCGGCCAGTTCGGCCAGGATGCGATAAAATCGATGCCGCTCTTCCGGATCGAGCCCGGCCGTCGGTTCGTCCACGATGATCAGCTCGGGATTGCCGGCAATGGCCTGGGCGATGCCGAGGCGTTGTCGCATGCCGCCCGAATAACCCTTGACGGGGCGCCGCGCCGCGAACGACAGGTTCACCCGCTCGAGCAATTCACCAGTCAAAGCCTCGAGGCCACCAGGAGCGCTGACTCCCTTCAGTTCAAGGAGATAGCGAAGCATCTGTTCGCCGGTCAGGTGAGGGAAGAATCCGAACTCCTGCGGCAGGTAGCCGAGGCGCCCCCACAGGTTTTCCGGCCGGGCCAGGATGTCCTCGCCGGCGAGTGTCACCTGGCCCGATGTCGGTTCGAGCAGGCCGGCAAGAATTTTCATGAAAGTTGACTTGCCCGCGCCATTGGGTCCAAGCAGGCCGAACATTCCGCGTGAGACGTCGAGGTCGATTCCGGAGAGGGCGGCCACCGGGCCGGGGTAGATCTTCACCAATCGGCGGACGGAAAGCATTCAACCTCCAGGCGTTGATTCAGGATCCAGGGAACGAACCTGTGGATGTACGTGGCGTGCCGGTGTCGGGTTGCCTCGAGTCGGGAGCCGGTTCAATGACTCAGCGGGGTGACGGTGCTCCTCGACGGTCATCCACCAGGGTTTTGAGCATTGCCCTGGCCTCCTGGTCGTCGGGAAGCCGCTTGAGAACTGACTCGACATGGGCTCTAGCCTCATTCGGGTGAAAGAGGCTTTGCAGCGAATAGGCGGACGCCTTGTGGGCCCAATCCGCATCGGGTTGACGGGCGAGGCCAGCCGCCGCCGCTGCCAGCGATTGCGGTGCCTCCATCAGCCGGAGTCGTTCCTCGCTCTCGCGTTGCAGGGCTTCGAGTGACGGCCACTCTCCGGGTGCCGTCCCGAAGGCCTGTCGCACCGCCTCGGCATGTGCGGCCGATCGTCCCCCCAGGTGGGCGACAGCGGCAAGCCCCAGCCGTGCCGATCGATTGGTCGGTTCCGCCAAAAGGACATCGCGATACAGCCGCTCCGCATCCGCCAGCTGGCTACGCCGAATGGCCGCGGTGGCCCGGGCCAGCCGACTGCGGGTCAGCTCCAGCGATGCCGGGGACATGCGCCGAAAGAAGGTGTCGGGGTCGCGCAGCGCTCCGGACCTTAGGAGCCACTCCGCCAGTTGGAGTCGGAGAAAGTCGATGCGCGCATACCCTTTTGGAATCTCCTTCTCGAGCTTGAATGGACTCGATTCGCGGGGCGTCCAGGGTTTCGGATTCTCCAGCGCGTAAAGCGTCGCCCCGGTCATCTCGCCGTTGGACCGTTGCCAGGTGCTCCTTGCCGCCAGCCGCAATCCTGTCGGAATATCCTCGGGCTTGTCCGTCATCCAGATGGAGGCCAGGGATGGGTAGATGGCCACCTCGGATCCGGAAATCAGCAGGTAGTGGGCGCCACTACCCCGAAGGTGCTCGAGGGAGCCGGTCGGTACACCGACGGTTGGCGAGCCGACCAGGTAGGGAAAGTGGGGCTTCCGCGCGGCGATCGGTTTCGTCGGGCCAAACGGCACTCCCCGAATCCGCGCTTCATGGTAGAGGGCAACGTACTCGCCCGGCATTCCGCCAAATCGCCTGGGATCGACCGCCAATCGATATCCCATCACCGTTTGAACCAGGGTCAGGACTCCGAGGGCGCCGAACAGCGTCAATCGGAGCCTCGAGGCCATGGACGTGCTCCCCCGGGAGGATTTTTTCCGAGGCGCCGGTGCGGATGTCACCCGTTGCTCCAGCCACCAGGCCACGCCGCCGGCGGTCGCACCCCACATCGGCAGGAGCGGCAACATGAACCGTTCGTTGTAGAAGACCGGAAGAAGGCTCAAGTAGGTCAGGAGGCCCGTGGCCAGGAATGCCAGCGCCCGTCGGTTTCGCCAGGAGGCCCAGCCAAGCAGGAGGCCGGCCATGGCCACGATTGCCCAGGGGATGCCGACCAGTTTCAGGGCGTCATCGCGAAGGTGATCCCAGGTGTTGCCAAACATGACGGAAAGAAAGAGTCCTGGATCGACGTCCCAGACGTCCTTGAGCGATGAGATATTCGTGGCGCTCATGAATCCAGTGCTCTGCGCGCGGTTGGCATCGTCGCTCAACACTTCGATGGCGATGTTCTCGTAGGCCTTGTTCCAGAGCGGCGTTCCGGTGCGCGACTGCACGAACAGAAGCCACGGGAGGCCGACGAGGATCCACCCGCCGATATATGAGCCGGCGACCACGATTGTCCGGCGCGTCCGGCCGAAAAGGAGCACAGCCGCGATGAGTGCGGCAGGGAGGAGGACCGAGCCGTTGTAGCGGGTCATCCAGGCCATTCCCCCCAGCGCACCCGCAATGGCGAAGCCGCGTACCACGGCGCCTTCGGTTCGAAAGAGAAGATTCAGCGAACCGGTGACAAGTGCCAGAAAAACCAGGTCGTTGCAGGCGCGATACGAGTAGTCGATGAACGTGGGGGAGGAGGCCATGAGGAGGAGCGCAACGAGGCCGGCCGACCCTCCCCAGATCCGGCGGATCAGGTCGCTCGTGAACCAGAGGGCGGCACCGGCGGAAATGACCGACAGGATCTTGGCGACCATGAAAAGATCCGGCACGACTTTCGAAAAGGCCGCCAGGAGAACGTAGTAGAGCGGTCCGCGGAAGCCGTTCATCAGCGTGGGATGACCGGCCGCCCATTCGCGCGCGTAGACCGCGAAATCGCCATAGAAGTCGGTCTCGACACCAAAATCGCCGATCGGCCGGAAGGCCAGGGCGACGAACCCCCAGAAGGCCACGAAGAGGAGGGCAGAGATCGCCAGGGGATCCTTTTGGAGCATCGGGCGGGGCGTCGGGGTCGTCATCGGGCGATGAAAATAGCATGGTCGGGTGTTAGGGTGAGTCGATGGAGCCAAAGAAAACCCTCTCGGGACGAACCGCCCTGGTCACCGGAGCCGGGCGGCGGCTGGGCCAGGTGATCGCACTGGCCCTTGGCAGGGCCGGTGCCGATGTCCTCGTTCACTACCATCAGAGTGGCGAGGGAGCCATGGATACGGTGGATCGGCTCACCGCCCTCGGCCGGAAGTCGGCGGCGCTCCCGGCCGATCTGTCTGATTCGGCATCCATCGAAGAATTGGCACGCTCGATATCGGCCGAGTCCGGGAGGTTGGACATCCTGGTCCACTCCGCGGCCGACTACGAACGGCTCCCGATCGCTGAGATCACGCCGGAGAAATGGGACGACATGCTCGCCCTGAATCTTCGTGGGCCGGTGCTGCTGACCCGCGCGCTCCTGCCGCTTCTTGCACGGAGCCCGGTGGCCTCGGTGATCAGCCTCGTCGATGTGGCCGCCATCAAGCCGTGGGCCAATCATCTCCACTACGCGGTATCCAAGGCCGGCCTGGCCGCTGCCACACGCTCCCTGGCACTCGAGCTGGCACCCGGCATCCGGGTCAATGCCGTCGCCCCCGGCACTTCGTTGCCGGCCGAATGGCAGACCGGGGCCAGCCTGGCGGCCATCAGGGCCAGAACGCCCCTCCGGCGCCTGGCCACGGCGGAAGAGGTGGCTGCCGCCGTCGTTTTCCTTGCTTCTGCTCCGGCCTCATTGACCGGGCAAGTCATTGCGGTCGACGGGGGGCTCTCACTTACGTAAGATGATTGCCTGTCGACATGAGCGCCTCGGCATCGGCCTCCCAATGGCCCGAGGCGTCCCAATGCGGGTGTGTCACCCGCCACATGGCCCCCGACGGGGGCCGCGAAGCCGGGGGTGGCGTGGCGCCGCCCCCCGCAAGGAGCAGGACAAGATGAGAGATCAACGCCCCCGCGGCCAGGGCCGCGGGCCGGGCGGCCGGTCCGGAGCCGACCGCCCCAAGTACCGACGTGATGACGAGACGACACCGCGAGCCACCACTGACCGTCCCCGCCCCGCCCCTTACCC
>JAWXBZ010000175.1:0-10994 GCA_034440375.1 Candidatus Eiseniibacteriota bacterium | reverse complement strand
GGTGGCGCATGGGTTGCCGGCGGACCGGGTTCAAGTGCGGCCTTACTTCCTGAACCTGGAGCGGTATCGGGTGGCGGCGGGGGAGTCGGGGGAGCACCTGTTGTATGCGGGGCGCCTCTCGAAAGAGAAGGGGTTGTCGACACTGTTCAACGCTCTGGGGCGGCGACCGCATCTTCGGCTTCGAGTGGCCGGGACCGGGCCGCTCGAAGCGGAACTCCGTGCGCGGGCGCGCGCGGAAAACCTTCATGTCGAATTTCTGGGACATCTTGCGGAAGAGGCGCTTCACGAAGCGATTCGTGCGGCACGAGCGGTGGTCGTACCGAGCGAGTGGTACGAGAATCAGCCCTATGCGGTGCTGGAATCGTTTGCGCTTGGAGTGCCGGTGGTGGCGTCGGCCATCGGTGGGCTGCCGGAACTGGTCCTGCCGAATCAGACGGGGTGGCTGGTGCCGAATGGGGATGCCGAGATGCTGGCCTGGGCGATGGATGAGGCTCACAAGGATGCGGCGACGGCGCGGGATCTGGGATTGCGTGGTCGGAAGAAGATGGAGGCCGAATTCGCGGCGAGGCCGGCGCTGGAGTCGCTGGAAGCGCTCTACGCCCGCGTTATTGGCTGAGGATTCCCGGCAGAGTTCCGCCCTCCTACCGCATTGAACGGCGCGCCGATCAGCGCGAACAATCCCGCCAGGACGAAACCCACCAGGTGAGTCGAGAAGCCGGTGGCCAGCGCGGTCTCGCGGTCGACGCCGAGGAGGGTCATCCCCAGGGCCCAACCCATTTCCTGCGTGCCGAAGTTGCCCAGCGTTCCCACCGGCAGGAGCGTGGCCACGATTCCCAGCGTGGAGGCGAACACCGTTCCCCAGAAGCTCTGAGGGTGGCCGAAGGCATCGAGGAGCCACCAGGTCATGGCGAATGACGGGGTCCAGATCAGGAGGGTGTTGGCCAGGATCAGGGGGGCTTGCCTTCCGGATTGAATGGACTCGAGATGTTGCTCGAGGCTGGCCATTCGGCGGCGGATGCCGTGACCGGTCAGGAAGGCCGGGAGGCGATTCGAGGCGACCAGTCGATGCGCCAGGGTGGTGATCCACCGAATCATCAGGCTGCCCTTGAGCACGGCGAAGCCGGAAATCAACAGGATGATCAGGGTGACGGCCAACGTGGCGGCAGTCGAACCGGCCAGGGTGGTGTGGGCCAGGAAGATCGACAGTCCAAAAAAGAGAAGTGCGGCGATCGTGTCGTAGATGCGGGCGACGACCAGCGCGGCCAGCGCTTCGGTGCCGGAGACGCCGCGGGCGCGCATGAGGACCAGGTAGCTGGCTTCGCCCAGCTTGGATGGGAGGGCGCGGAGCATGAAGTTGTGCACGGTCGAGATGCCGAACAGCGTGCCCCATCCAAGGTCGTGGCCCGGCGTCAGGAGCTTCCAGCGCCACGTGCGGCCGACGTAGGAGAGGGCATACGCGAAGACAGCCAGCAGAAACAGTTTGATGTCGGCGCCCTTGATCATGTCAACGATCCTGCCGATCGAGACCTGGGTGAGGAGGAGTGCGACGAGGCCGATGGTGAGGACGGCGGTCAGGATGAGTCGGCGGGGCATCCGGTTTCTCGTGGGCTTCAGGGCGGTGGTCATGCGGCCACTTCCGGTGCCGGGGGTGTCGCACGTCCCTTTGCGAGGAGCGACTGCATGACGCGCGACTGCTTGACGATCGACTGCATGGCGATCAGCGCGTAGAAGGGCTCCACGGGCAGACGATAGCGCGTGACGCTGTGGACGACGACATGCAACAGCGTGTGGACAATGATAAAGGCGGTCATGACGAGGATGACCCGGTCCGCCGTTTGGACGCCGCGGACAACGCCGATAACGAAGAACGGCAGGAGCAGACCCATGAAGACAAGGCTCGACACGTTGTGCTCGAGGCTCCAGCGGCTGGCGAATCGGGCGTCGGGGAATGGGCGATACTCGCTGTGATTGTGGTAGAGGCGCCAGAATTCAGTCAGGTTGAATGTGGCCTTGGTCAACGCGCCGGAGCCGGGCCGGATGCCGGCGCGGAAGGCAGCCTGTTCCTCGGTCGTCAGTGAATCGAACTGCGCGGTCTTCCGGGCTTCAAAGCCGGCCATCGGCAGGGCCCTTGATTCGGCTTCCCTGGCCACGCTGGCTTTCGCCTTGTTTGCCCAGCGGTCGAGCGCGCGCGGGTCGATCAACACGAAGCGGTCATACGCCACCGCATTGCGGATCGCCCAGGGGGCGCTGGCGGCGAGGACTACCAGTAGAAAGAGGGCGGTTGGTTTGATGGAGGCGGTGAGGCGTGACCAGCCGAGGAGTGCCTGTTTGGATGGCTTCGCCAATGAGATATAGAGGGCGAAAAACGGGAGGTGGAAGACGTAGCGTGAGTCGATGTGCATGAGGAGCGTGAACAGGAGGGCGGTTCGGATCAGCCCCTTCGTCGCCAGGCCGTCCTTGGCGAGCAAGGACGCGATGACAGCGATATTCAGCAGCACCAGCCAGTTTTCGCGCAGGAGTTTGCCGGCGAAGTCGAGGTGGAGCGGATTGATCATCAGCCAGGCGGCGGCCAGGAGCGCCGCCTTTCGATCGACGTGGCGGCGCCCGAATTCGAAGAGCAAGACCACCGACGCGGCGCCGACGAAGGCCTGGCTCAGCTGGACGACATCCATGTTGCCGCAAAAGAGGGCGTACTGAGCGGCCAGTATCACCGGAAAGCCGGGAGGTCGGAACAGCTCGGCGCCCGGGTGGGTAAGCCAGCTGCTGCCGGCGAGGATGGCCCGGGCGAAGACATCGTAAGAGACGGCGTCGGTGCCGGTCGGTACCGCGTTGCCCAGGTCCCTGAGTGCGATATAGGCCAGCCGAACGATCAGGGCTCCGAGGAAGAGGGCCCAGGCCAGCCGGAAGTCGCGGGGCGGGGCATCAATCTGGATTCGGTTGACGTCAACCGGAAGGCGGCGTAGACTTGCGTGCTCCATAAGTCGAAACAGTTTAGCGACTTATGCGTCTGATTCAAAGCGTCTTCTTAAACGGCGCTCACGGAGATCGATAAACCCCCATGTGCGGCATTCTGGGCTGGATTCGCCCCGGCCCGATCGATCGGCCTTTGTTCGAGACGGCCCTCGACTTGATGAGCCATCGTGGCCCCGATGATCGGGGCTCCTGGTATGCCCCGGTCGACGGCAATGGAGGCGAACTGGCCCTCGGCCATCGACGGCTCTCCATCCTCGATCTCTCCCCGCGCGGCCATCAGCCGATGACCAGCCACGACAACCAGCGGACGATGACCTACAACGGCGAGGTCTTCAATTTTCATGACGTTCGCCGCGAACTGGAAGGGAAGGGGTATCGCTTCAACAGCGATTCGGACACCGAGGTGATGCTCGAGGCCTGGCTGGAATGGGGGCCCTCGTCGCTCCATCGCTTCAACGGGATGTTTGCCTTCGGCATGTGGGACGAGGCGGCGAAGGCGCTTCATCTCGTCCGCGATCGCGTGGGCGTGAAGCCGCTTTACTGGACGGAAGGGGCGTGGGGGCTGGCCTTCGCTTCCGAGGTCAAGTCGTTGCTGGCAATTCCCGGCGTGCCGCGCCGGCTGAATGAACGCCGGCTGGCCCACTTCCTCAACTTCCTCTGGGTGCCCGGCCCGGAGACGCTTTTCGAGGGGATATACAAACTCGAACCCGGTCATCGCCTGGTGCGGCAGAACGGCCGAACCGAAATCCTCCGCTGGTGGGATGTGCCGGCGGCCGAGGATCATGCGAAGTCGGAATCGGCCTGGATCGAGGAATTGCGTGCCTTGATGGACGACAGCGTCCGGCTGCGGCTGGTGTCGGATGTGCCGGTCGGCGCGTTCCTTTCGGGAGGCGTTGATTCCAGCGCGATTCTCGCGGCGATGCGTCGTCACACGCAGGGAAAACTCATCGCCTATGCCGTCGGTTTCCGCGGGCAGGACCAGCGCTACGAGTTTGCGCCGGATGATCTCACCTACGCCCGCATGGTGGCCGGCCAGACGCCGGACCTCGACTACCACGAAATCATCGTCGAGCCGAACGTGGCGGAACTGTTGCCGAAGATCGTCTGGCACATGGACGAGCCGGTGGCGGATGCGGCGGCCATTTCCACGTACCTGATCTGCCGCGCCTCGCGCGAGAAGGCCACGGTGATGCTCTCCGGTGTCGGCGCGGAAGAAGTGTTCGGCGGCTATCGGCGGCATCATGCCGTTCAGCTTGCCGAGGAGTACTTGCGCTGGCCCGGGTTGCTGCGACGGGGTGTGCGAACGCTGTCGGATGCGCTGCCGGGTTCCGCGCCGGGGCCGGGACTCGCGCTTCGGCGCAATCTCCAGAAATTTACCGCGTCGGCCGAGTTGCCGTACGCCCATCGCTACTTCGGCTATTGCGGCTACTACACGTCGGCGGAACTGCGCGCCGTCGTGGCACCTCATCTGCCGACCGAGGACGTCTTGATCGAACACGAGCATCACCTGGCCGAGGCGGGCGCGCGCGATCCCCTGAATCGGCTGCTCTACGTTGATCTCAAGACGTTCCTGCCATGCCTCAATCTGACCTATTCGGACAAGGCATCGATGGCGGCAGGGACGGAAGTCCGCGTGCCGGTTCTCGACTACCGGATTGTCGAGCTGGCCGCTACGATGCCGCCGGACTTGAAGGTGCGGGGCAGCCGCTCGAAATGGGTCTTCAAGCAGGCAGTGGCGCCCTGGGTCCCGGAAGCGGTCGTGAAACGGCCGAAAACCGGCTTCGGCGGCCCGACCCGCTCATGGGTCAAGAACGATCTCCGGGAGATGGTCGACGATCTCCTGTCCGAATCAACACTGAAAAAACGCGGCCTGCTGAATCCGGCGGAAGTGCGGCGCCTCATCGACGAGGACCGTTCCGGCCGGCGCGACCATGCCTATCGAATCTGGACATTCATGACGCTGGAACTCTGGATGCGGACGTTCATCGATCGTCCCGATTCCGGCTCGCCGCTTGGGGGTGCATGAAACAGCTCATTCAGGATTTCAAGACGGGCGAGATCAAGATTGTCGATGTGCCGACGCCGCGCGCCAGGGCCGGGCATGTTCTCGTACGCAATGCCTGGAGCCTGGTCTCCGCCGGCACAGAACGCTCCACGGTTTCGACCGGGCAGAAGAGCCTGATCGGCAAGGCCAGGGCCCGCCCCGATCTCGTGAAGAAGGTCATCGACTCCGCCCGCAAGGAAGGTATCGTCGCGGCCTGGCAGAAGGTGCAGACGCGTCTCGACAACTGGAAGACGCTCGGCTATTCGACGGCCGGTGTGATGATTGAAGTCGGCGAGGGAGTTGAGGGCTTTCAGGTGGGCGATCAGGTTGCCTGCGGTGGTCAGGACAAGGCCAGTCACGCCGACTATGTCGTCGTGCCGGCCAACCTGTGCGCCCGCGTGCCGGACGGCGTGGAATTGAAGCATGCCTGCTTCACGACGGTCGGCGTCATTGCGCTGCAGGGAGTTCGCCAGGCGGACGTGAAGCTCGGCGAGCGGGTGGCGGTCATCGGGCTCGGGCTGGTTGGACAGTTGACGGTGCAGCTGTTGAAGGCGGCCGGCTGCAAGGTGCTTGGAATCGATGTGAATCCAGCGGCGTGTGAGCTGGCGCTCCAGAGTGGTGCCGATCGCGTGGCGAACCGCACGATCGATGATGTCGAGGCCATATCCGCTGCCATGACCGACGGATTCGGCGTCGATGCAATTCTCATCACCGCCGCCGCGTCGACCAACGATCCGGTCGAACTGGCCGCGAGAATCGCCCGCGATCGGGCCACGGTCGTCATGGTCGGCGTCACCGGCATGGACCTTCCGCGCGATCTCTATTTTGCCAAGGATCTCCAGTTCCGGCTCAGCCGATCCTACGGGCCGGGGCGTTACGACGCGTTGTATGAAGAGGCCGGCGTCGATTATCCGATCGGCTACGTCCGATGGACCGAGGGACGAAATTTCGAGGCGTTTCTTGATCTACTGGCCGCGAAGCGGCTCAACCTGGATCTGCTGACGACCCATGCGTTCAAGATCGACGATGCGCTGAAGGCTTATGACGTCATCACCGGAAAGACGGGCGAGCGCTTCCTCGCGGTGCTGATCGAATACCCGGATGCGGCCTCGCGGATGCAGCGGTCGATTGCCGTCGGGACGGTCGGCACTGGTTCCACTTCCGGAAAGGTTGTCCTTGGCGTCATCGGCGCCGGCAACTACGCCCAGGCGATGCTGCTGCCGCACCTGAAGGGGCGGACCGATGTTGAGCTGGCCGCCGTTGCTACTTCCAGCGGCGTTACCGCGCGCAAGGTGGCCGAGCGGAGCGGCTTCGCCATCGCCGCCACTGATCCGGACGAGATCATCAACAATGATCGAATCAACGCGGTGATCATCGCGACGCGGCATCATCTGCATGCGAAGTATGTGCTGGCAGCGTTGGCGAAGGGCAAGGCGGTCTTTGTCGAGAAACCCCTCGTCATGAATCGGGGCGAACTGGAACAGGTGGCGCTCGCACTTGCTGACGCAAGTGCGAGGGTTCAGGTCGGCTTCAATCGCCGCTTCGCGCCAACCGCCATCGCCGCCCGCGAGTTCATGCAAAGCGCGGCCACCCAGACGATGATCTATCGCGTCAACGCCGGACCCCTGCCGGCCAACCACTGGACGCGTGATCCGGAGCAGGGAGGCGGGCGGTTGATCGGCGAGGGATGTCACTTCATCGACTTCCTCATCTACCTGGCCGGTTCACTGCCCGAGCGCGTGCATGCGCGTGGGCTGGGCGGTGGGGCGCAGGATGCGAGCGACTCCTGGATCCTGGACATGGGGTTTCAGAACGGATCCATCGGCTCGATCCTTTATACCGCCACCGGCGATCCGGCCTTTCCCAAGGAACGTGTCGAATCGTTCGGGGCGGGGCGAGTCGCCGTCATCGATGACTTCAAGACTGGATTCGTCATGAGCGGCGGAAACCGGAAGTCGATCGGCAGTTCGAGCCAGGACAAGGGGCAGGCTCCGCAGGTGGGCGCGTTCCTCGACATGGTGGCGAAGAGAACCCCGATGCCGATTCCGAGGGATCAACTGCTGGCGGGGGCTTCGACCATGTTCGGCGCGCTCGAATCGATGCGCGAGGGGCGCGAAATCGAGGTTCGCTGGTAGTGAATGGCTGACACGGATTTCCGCCGCGTCCTCGACACCGTCTGGGCCGACGCCGAGCGATCGGGCTTCGCCGGGTGGGATCCGTATGACGGCCTGAACGGTCGGCTCTTCCGCGCCACGCCCTTCTTCCGAATTCCGCTGGCTCGCCAGGCCTGGATCCAGCTGGTCAAGCGGACGCCGATCAACCTGCGGCCGCTCACCTTCCAGAAGCCGGAAGTGCTGGCGAAGGGGGTGTCGCTCTTTGCTCTGGGGGCGTGGCGGCTGGCCGCCACGGCGGAAGGCCCGGCGCGTGAGGCCTGGCACCGCCGCGGGGCCGATCTCCTCGAACGGCTGACCGCGCTCCGTTCGCCCGGCTGGGACGAGATCTGCTGGGGCTACCCCTACGACTGGCAGAGCCGCGCCTTCTTCCAGCCGCGTGATTGTCCCAATCTCATCTGCTCGGTCTTCGGCGCGATGGCCTTCGAGCGGCGCACGGATGGGGGGCCGGCCGCGGCCGTGCCGGACGAGGTGTCACGCTTTGTGATGGGGGCGCTGTCGCGCACCGAGGGTGGAACCGGCTACATCACTTACACCCCGACGACGAACACGCGCGTGCACAACGTGAACATGCTCGGCGCCGCGCTCCTGGCACGCTCCGCGATGCGGACGAACGACACCCGGCTGGGGGCCTTCGCGGCCGAGTCGATGGGCTTCTCGGTCAATCGCCTCCTGCCGAACGGCTCGTGGCCCTACGGCGAATCAGCCAACCAGGCCTGGGTTGATAATTTCCACACCGGCTACAACCTGGTGGCCCTCGAAGACTACCGCCGGACGACCGGCGACACGTCGATGGACGCCGCCCTCGAGCGGGCCTACCGCTACTGGGATGCGACCTTCTTCAAGTCCGACGGCGCGCCATCCTATTACGACAACAGTCACTGGCCGATCGACATCCACTGCTGCGCCCAGGCCATCCTCACCTGGCTCGCCCTCGAGCGCCTCGACCCCGGTGCCCGCGCCAAGGCTCACCGCACGGCCGAGTGGACGATGCGCCACATGTGGAACGGCCGGCACTTCACCTTTCAGCGCGGGGCATGGTGGCGGAACGACGTGAAACAGATCCGATGGGGGCAGGCGTGGATGTTCTGGGCCCTGGCGGAGCTGGTGGCAACTCAGTGCGGCAGCCGCGGCCTCATCCACCCGTAGAGCCACGTCCCCGCCAGCGCCGACACGATCGCCACCGCGATGACTCCGACGCCGCTCCCGAGGAGCGCGAAGAGAGGCCCGGGGCAGGCACCGGTCAGGGCCCAGCCGAGGCCGAAGACCGAGCCGCCGGCCAGGTAGCGGACGCCCGAGCCAAGTTTCTTCGGCGGCAGTGTGATCCGCGCTCCCGTGGTGGTGCGGGCGCCGGTGCGCTTCAGGAACTGAACGCTCAGGATGGCCACCGGCAGCGCGGTCATGAAGATGCCGAACATGTGAAAGCCCTGGAAGCGGAACATTTCCTGAATGCGAAACCAGGAAATCACTTCGCCCTTGACGAGGATGACGCCGAAGGCAAGGCCTACCAGGAAATAGATGGCGAGGCCGGGGCCGCGGGGGCGGTCCGCGTTAGTCTGGGTCGTCGTGCGGCTCGCCGGGCCTGATGCGGAAAGAGATCGCATGCCCCTCACGTCCCGCTCCCCATCAGCCACGGCAGGACGAGGAACGTGGCCGCGATCCCTCCCGCGAAAAATCCGATCAGCGCCAGGAACGAGGCCGGCTGTAGATCGGCCACGCCGGTGATCCCGTGGCCCGACGTGCAACCGCCGGCCCAGGCTGTGCCGAAGCCGACCAGGAGGCCACCGCCGACGATCAGGACGAGACCCTGTAACGACAACAGGTTGACCCAGGCGAAGTGATCGGCCGGCACGAGACCGCTGAAATCGGTCACACCGAGCCGTGTCAGCGTGGCCCTGGTCAGCGTGCTGATGCCCACGGGTTCCGGGTTCGCCAGCAGATTGCCTGCCAGGTATCCGCCGGCAACGATGCCGAGCGCGAAGGCCAGGTTCCAGCCTCCCTCGCGCCGCCAGTCGTAGCGGAAATAATCCATCCGGCCGGGAAGGATCGCCGCGCACACGTGCCGGAGGTTGCTGGAGATGCCGAACAGTTTGTTGTCCAGCCACAGGAGCAGCGGGGCGATGAGGCCAAGCAGCGGGCCGGCCACGTACCAGGGCCAGGGGTCGCGAAGCCAGTCGGGCATGGAGTGCTCTCCGATCAGAGACGGTCGTCGAACGGCGCCGGATCGGTCACCGTGAGCCGGCGGCCGTCCGGGCGCCGGAGTATCAGCGATTCCGCGTGGAGCATCAACCGCTCGCCGGCCGTCCCGTAAAGGCGATCGCCGACAATCGGCGCGTTGAGGCCGTCCCGGTGCGCCGCGTGCACGCGGAGCTGGTGCGTCCGGCCGGTGCGCGGGAAAAGGGCCACCTTCGTCCGACCGCCGCGCCGCTCGAGCACCTTCCAATCGGTGATCGCCTCCTTGCCATGGACGAAGTCGACGATCTGCCGCGGCCGCTGGTCCAGGTCAACGCGGATCGGCAGGGAGATCGTCCCGCGGTCGGGGCCGGGTTCGCCGTCCAGCCAGGCCACGTAGCGTTTCCGAACGGTGCGCGCCTCGAACTGCGCTTGCAGATCGCGGTGCGTGATCGCGTCGAGCGCCGCCACGAGCAGGCCGGACGTATCCAGGTCGAGTCGGTGGACGAGCAGAGGGCCGGCAGCGGCGGGGTAGCGCCGCTGGAGGCGCGCGAACACTGAATCGGAAATGGATTCGTCGCGGGCGGGCACGGAAAGGAGCCCGACCGGCTTCGAGAGAATGACGACGCGGCCGTCATCGTATCGGATGTCGAGATGGTCGGCCGCGGCCACCGCCGGCTTCCAGGTCCGGCGGGGCGCCACGTCGAGCCCGTCGAGCAGAAAGGGGAGGATCGGCCCGCACTTCGGCGTGCAGGCGGGATAGAACGCCCCCTCCACCCGCCCACCGCCCGGCGGCGGCGCGCCCCACCAGAACTCGGCCAGCGCGATCGGCGTGAGTTTTTCCCGCAGCGCGGCAGCGATCAACTTCGGCGCCGCACAGTCCCCCGAGCCCCACGGCGGTTCGCCCGGCGCGAACAGTTCGCGCAGCGTGATGGATTGCCCGAGTCGGTTCGTCAGGCGATAGGTGTCATGGATATGCTGCATCACCCGTCGGGAGATCGCCCGTCGCAGGCGTTCCATTGCCTGGAGGCGCCGATCAAGGCGCCCAAGCACACGCAGCCGGCCGGCGTGCGACTCCCGGAGCATCAGGAGCTCTCCGCGGAGTTCGATGTCATCGCGACGGCTCTCGTTGTCGAGGTGACGACGGGCCGGTCGGTCATCGATTGGAATCGCTGCCCGGCGAGCCTGTCGCTCCCGGCGACGCTCCTCGAAGGGCAGTTTCAGTTCGGCCCGCGCGGCGGCGCAGGCCAGGCGCTCCGCCTCGGTGGCCTGGCGCTCCTCCCGCATCAGGGAACCTCGTGCGAGATCGTCCATGGCATCGGTCAACATCTTGATCCGCGCAATGGATTCCGGTTCCACCATCCCCCGCGCCGCTGCGTCGAACAGGGGTGGTGCCCACCCCGGAAGTTCCCAGCTGGCACCGAGCTGACCCGAGAAGGCCCTCATCACGCCAACCTTGTTTGAGTCGTCGGTCACGATCAGGACCCCGAACATCTTGCCACCCTCGGGACGATCGAGGATGTCGGTCGAGACGCCCGGCGCAATCCAGCCGGAGCGCAGCTCCTCCTGCTGGGCCAGTGCCGCCTCGCGGGCCAGCGGGTGCGGCCCGGTGTCGTCGAAGGGGGAGGGGATTC
>JAWXBZ010000174.1:0-7437 GCA_034440375.1 Candidatus Eiseniibacteriota bacterium | reverse complement strand
GCGGGTCGAACGGCGAGAGAAGGCGCGGCCCGCTCCTCGTCGGACGCACGTCAAGGAGCCGCGCCGCGAGGTCAAGATCGGCCGGCTGGATCCACCCGGCCGACTTGCCGACCGTGCACGGAACGATGCTGCCGGAATCGACGAGCCGCTGCAGCGCCCCGGTGATTTCCACTTTCATGTTTCGGAGCCGCCAGCTCTGGGCCAGTGTGCCGGTCTGGGCCCAGCCGTGGCCGTCCAGCGCCAGCAGCAGGAGGCGCGGGAGTGACTCGTCGAGTGGGGGTTCGGGCACCTCGCGATGCGCCGCCGGGATGACCCTTTCCGGCAGGTCGAACGTTCGCTGAAATCCTTTTCGCTCCCGCACGGCGAGCTCGCCCGAGGACCAGAGAGCCACGACCACGTGCTTGGCCGGTTTGTGATTCCACCAACCCTTGCCGGATGGACCCTCGAGATCGCTTGACTTCAGCGGCCCGTCGGTTCGGATTCGGGCCAGGAGTTCCCGGGCCAGGTCCGGGTGCTGGCCGATCACGTCGCCCCACCAGGGGTGATGCCGAAACCGTTTCCGCCGCCACCCCATGTCGGCATAGAGGGCCATCGGCAGCCAGCAGACCTCGTGGCCCCAGTACTCGAAAAGCGGCTCCCCAGGCTGAAGCAGCTCCTCGCCAAGCCTCGAGTCGAAGCGGTCGAGCCGCGAGCCGAGCACGATGGCGTGGCTGCGGGCACCGGCCACCGACACGGTGTCGAGTTGCAGATAGCCGAAGCGGTTGATGATCTGGTGGGCGGCGCGGCGCGCCGCAGCATCGCCGCGGCCAACACTTGTCGGAAGCGAGGTCCAATCGGATTTAAGGAATCCGGAACGGGCCAAAGCCAGTCGGCGAGCTGCGCGAATGGAGAGCGTGTGGGTTTCGATGATCATCACCTTCAATGGTTGGACGCCAGCGGGTCAGGCGGGCCGGCAAAGGATACGTGGCGCCTGATGAGCTTGGAAGGGCCGCGGTTCTTGAGTGATGAACGGCGGATTCGACATTGCCGCACCCGGCAGCTAACATCCTGTCATCATGCGCCCCGTGTTCATCGTCGATGGCGTCCGCACGCCCTTCGTCAAGTCCGGTTCGGAATTCGCCGACGTGCCCGCCCGGGAACTGGGTCGGGCGGCGCTGCGTGAATTGATCGACCGCACCGCCGTCGATCCGGCCACGCTCGACGAGGTCATTGTCGGCAACGTGGCCGGACCGGCCGACGCCACCAACGTGGCCCGCGTCATTTCACTGTTGGCCGGAGTTCCCGAGGCGGTCCCCGCGTTCACGGTCAACCGGAATTGCGCCTCCGGCCTCCAGAGCGTTGCCGACGCCGCTCTTCGCATTGCCGCGGGCCAGGCGGAACTCATTGTGGCCGGCGGCACCGAATCGATGTCGATGGTGCCGGTGTTCTATCCCGAGTCATTCAAGAAGAAGCTCTTCGAGATGTCCAGGACTCGTACCCCGATGGCCCGCGCCTCGAAGGCCCTGAGCCTTCGGCCCGGGGATTTCAGTCCGGTCATCGCACTCGAAGTCGGCCTGACCGACGACACCTGCGGACTCAACATGGGTCAAACGGCCGAGGTGCTGGCCAGGGAGTTCGGCATCACACGCGAGGCACAGGATCGATTCGCGCTGCGCAGCCACAAGCGTGCCACCGCGGCCCTCGAGCAGGGTCGCCTGGCTCCGGAAATCGCGCCTTTTCCGGTGCCGCCTGATTTCAAGCAGATTGTCAGCCGTGACCAGGGGCCGCGTCGCAACCAGACACTGGAGAAACTGGCGGCGCTTAAACCACATTTCGACCGGACGTACGGAACGGTGACGGTGGGCAACTCGTGCCAGGTCACCGATGGAGCGGCCATGCTGCTCCTGGCGTCGGAAGAGGCGGCGGAGCGGCTGGGCCGGCCAATCCTGGGCCGCGTCCGCTCGTGGGCCTTCGCAGGCCTTGATCCCTCGCACATGGGATTGGGTCCGGCCCACGCCGTGCCGAAGGCGCTGGAGAAGGCCGGCGTTCGGCTTTCCGATATCGAACTGATCGAATTTAATGAGGCCTTCGCCGCGCAGGTTCTGGCCAACGCGGCCGCGTTCGACTCCGTCAAGTTTGCCGAACGAAACCTGGGGCGCAGCCAGCCGATCGGCACGCTTGATTTCGATCGGATCAATGTCAATGGCGGTGCCATTGCCCTCGGTCACCCGGTTGGCGCCACCGGGAGCCGCCTGATTCTGACCCTGCTCAAGGAAATGTCCCGCCGCCATCTCGGGCTCGGTCTCGTCACGCTCTGCGTGGGGGGCGGGCAGGGGGCGGCCATGGTCCTGGAACGAACGTCCTGATTCCCGGGGAGGTTGAGATGCCCGCTACCGAACACCGATTTCTGAAAACCGCGTCCCGTTGCCGCTCGAAAGAGGTGGCTCTGCAGCTCGGCATGCTGGATGACATGACCCGGCGCCTCTTCGAGGAGGACCTGGAGAAGATTACGAAGAACGAGCTGATCTGGCAGTCGGCGCCGGGCAACAATACGATCGGCATGCTCCTGGCGCACCTGGCCGTGGTGGAAACCTACTGGACCCAGATCGGTGTCGATCGCGTCCAGGTTGCCGACAGCCTGGCGGTCATCGGCATTGAAATGGACGACGACGGGCTGCCACTTCCCGAAGGCGGCCTGCCGCCGGCGGGACTGAAATCAAAGACGCTGGACTGGTACCGGGATCTCCTCGAGAAATCGAGGAAATACGTCAACGGCCGGTGGGGCCGACTGACCGACGCCGACCTGAAGAAGCGGCTCACGCGCATCCGGAAAAACGGTGACCGGGTCATCACCGATCCCCGCTGGGTGCTCTATCACGTGATCGAGCACTTCGCCGTTCACCAGGGACAGATTCTGCTCATCCGTCACCAGTACCGGGACGCCCGCGCCGGCCGTTGATGGACGCCTTCCGAATCGAGTCGGCTCCCGATGGCATCACCTGGCTGGTCTTCGATGCGCCGGGAGAGAAAGTCAATATTCTCTCCGCGGCGGTCATGACGGAGCTGAAGAGCCGGCTGGATGATCTGGCCGCACGCTCCGAGGTGCGCGCCGTCGGCATCCGAAGCGGCAAGCCCGGCACATTCATCGCCGGCGCCGACGTGGCCGAGATCGGCGCCATTGACTCGGTGGCGGCGGGTGTCGAGGCGGCCCGCCGCGGACAGGCCATTCTGGACAGTTTCAGCCGCCTCGGGAAGCCGACGCTGGCGGCCATCGACGGCGCCTGCCTCGGCGGCGGGTTGGAATTGGCGCTGGCTTGCCACTTCCGGATCGCCAGTGACTCATCTGCCACGCGGCTCGGCCTGCCCGAGGTCAAGCTCGGAATCATCCCCGGCTTCGGCGGCACCCAGCGCCTGCCGCGACTCATTGGCTTTGCGCCGGCGCTCGACCTCATTCTGACCGGCCGGACACTCGACGCGGCGCGCGCCAGACGACTCGGCCTGGTGGACGAAGTGGTGCCGTCCGCGCTCCTGCGCAGTCAGTCGGAGGCATGGCTCAACCTTGCGATTTCAGGCACCGGTTCGGGCACTCATTGGCCGCGCCGGAAGCCACGACGAAAGCCGAAGCTCCTGGTCCGTCTGGGCGGCCTCATGCCGGTGCGCCCGTTCATCGTGCTGGCTACCGACCATCGGCTGAAGAAAACGCTTCACGGCGATTACCCGGCGCCGCATGAGGCGCTCGAATCGGTCGAGGAAGCGTTTCACACGAAGCTGGCAAAGGGACTGGCCCATGAGGCGGGGCTGGTCGGCCGGCTGATCGTCACACCGACTTGCAAGAATTTGACCTGGCTCTTCTGTGCCAATAACGCCGCGCGCCGCGGCGGCGCCATCGTCGACCCCACCACCGGGCGCTCCGCTTCAGCGCGGATTGTTCAGCGCGCGGCAGTCCTGGGTGCCGGCGTCATGGGTGGCGGCATCGCCCATCTCCTGGCGGAGCAGGGAATCCCAACCCGGCTGAAAGATCTGGATGAGGGGGCGCTGGTCAAGGGAATGCAATCGGCGGCCGGCCTCGTCGGCCGACAGTTGCGGAGCCGCCGAATCGACCACCGCGCCGCGCGCGATCGAATGGCCCGCATTGCCCCGACACTTACCTGGGACGGCTTTGGCGCCGTTGACGCCGTGCTCGAAGCGGTCGTCGAGGATCTCGAGGTCAAGCGCAGGGTCCTGGCCGAGGTGGAGGCCGTCGTCCCGGAACACTGTCTCATCGCCACCAACACGTCGTCCCTTTCAGTCGCCGAAATTGCCCGGGCCGCCCGCCGCCCCGAGCGGGTCGTTGGTCTTCATTTCTTCAACCCGGTGCATCGGATGCCGCTGGTCGAAGTCATCAAGGGGCCGAATTCCTCGCCGGAGGCCGTGGCCACCGCGCACGCGCTGGCCCGTCGACTCGGCAAGACCCCGATCATCGTGACCGACACGCCCGGCTTTCTCGTGAATCGGATCCTGACGTCCTATCTTGCCGAGGCCCTGCGAATGATGGTCGATGGGACCGATCCCGTATTCATTGACCGGGCCATGGTTCATTTCGGCATGCCGATGGGCCCGTTCGCCCTCTTCGACCAGATCGGCTTTGACACGGCCAACAAGGCCAGCAAATCCATCGAGGCGATCAACGAGCGCTACCTGCCGCATGTAAGCGTCCTCTCGCAGCTCATCGAATCCGGGCGGCTCGGCGCCAAGAACAATCGGGGCTTCTATCGCTACAAGAAAGGCCGCAATGTCGGCTTCGACAAGCGCGTGCTGAAGTTCATCGAGCGGAGCCATGAGCCCGAAACCCGAACCCAGGCCATCCAGGCCCGTCTCTACCTCCCCATGGTCAACGAAGCCGTCCGCTGCCTCGCCGCCGGAGTCGCCAGCACTCCCGCCGACATCGATCTCGGCATGGTCCTCGGTACCGGCTTCCCACCTTTCCGCGGCGGCCCCCTCCGCAACGCCGATGTCATGGGCCTTCCCGCGGTGGTCGAGCGGATGAACGAGCTGTCAACCAAATTGGGCGACCGCATCTCACCTCACCCGGATCTGGTACGACGAGCGCTGTCAGGGGAAAAGTTCTATCCGGCGGCCAATTAAGCTCAACCAGGCGGCTCGCCCGCTCCTCCGGGCACTGGATGTGCTTGGCCGCCGGGGCCGCTGCAACGATCCAAGTGTTTCCGTAACTTATTATGAATAAATAGATTGCATAATTTCTTGTTTCAATGTTGACCACTGATTTCACGATCGATATGATGATCGTATGACGATAGATCAATCGATATCAATGGGGGCTCCTATCGTGGCTATTTCACGACGATTTCAGGTCGTCATTCCTGTCGCCATTCGGCGCCGGCTGAATTTGAAGCCGGGGCAGCGAGTCCGGGTCATTGAAGCGGGTGGTTGCATGGTGGTGGCGCCGGTTCGGGCTCCGCATGAACTGATGGGTGTTGCGCGGGGAAGATGCGCGCGTGGACCGCGATCCCGACAGGGTGTGAGAGGTACCGCATGGACACCGTGACAATCTCTCCAAAATTTCAGGTGGTCATTCCCCTGGCCATCCGGAAGGCGCTCTCGTTGAAGCCCGGCCAGAAAATAGGGGCCATCGTGCTCGAGGGGAACATCGTGCTTGTTCCGGTTCGGCCGGTCGCGGAGTACCGGGGCATTCTGAAGGGGCCGAATGACTTTGAGCGCGACAAGGCCGATCGTTACTGATGGTGCTGCTTGATAGTTCCGCGTGGATTGAAGTGCTGACCGATGGACCGGACGCAGAGCAATTTCAACAGGCTGCCAACCAACATCCTGATGTGGTCGTTCCGACCATCGTCCTCTACGAGGTGGCACGCTGGACGATGGCGCGATACTCCCGATCGCGCGTCGCCGAGATTTGTCTGTTACTTTCCAGGGGACGGGTGGAACCGTTGACGCCGTCGCTCTCGATGGAGGCGGCCAGCGTGGGGCTCAGCATGAAGCTCCCGATGGCCGATAGCATCATCATGGCCACAGCACAGGCCACTGGTGCCGAGATCTGGACGCAGGACGCTGATTTCAAGGGCCTGCCGAACGTTCGCTACATTCCACGCCGCCTGCGACCGCCCGAGGTCCACGAATGACAGCCTCGAACTTTCATCACGAAGCACCCTCCTACGCCAAGGGCCTCTTCCTGGGCGAAATCGAGGAAGACCGGATCTTCCCGTACCCGGCCATGCCGGCCGAAGAAACCGAAACCGTCGCCCTTCTTCTCGATCCGGTCGAACGATTCCTGGATGAGAAAGTCGACTCCGCCGCCATCGACCAATCGGGCGTGCTGCCGGAGGAGGTCATTAAGGGGGTGGCCGAGCTCGGTCTGATGGGCCTCATCGTGCCGGAGGCGTACGGCGGCCTTGGCCTCTCGATGACTGCCTACGCCCGCGTCATGGAGATGGTTGCCGGCCGGGATGCGTCGGTCGCCATCCACGTCGGTTGCCATCAGTCGATCGGCATGAAGGCCCTGCTGCTGCACGGCACCGAGGAGCAGAAACTGAAGTGGCTGCCCCGTTGTGCCACGGGCGAACTGGTCTGCGCATACGCGCTCACCGAACCCGGATCGGGGTCCGACGCCGCGGCCATGAAGACCACCGGCCGACACGATCCGGCGCGCGGCGTCTGGGTTCTGAACGGGGTCAAGCAGTGGATCACGAACGGCGGCTACGCGGATCTCGTCACCGTCTTTGCCCGCACGCCGTTCACGCGGGACGGCAAGACCGAGGAGAAGACCACCGCCTTTCTTGTCGAACGGAGCCTCCCCGGCTTCAGCAGCGGCAAGCCGGAAAAAAAGCTCGGCATTCGCGGCTCGTCGACCACCGATATCATCCTCGAAGAGTGCCCTGTCCCGGAGTTCAACCTGATCGGCGAGGAAGGGCGCGGCTTCAAGATCGCCATGGAAGTCCTGAACACCGGCCGCCTGACGCTGGCTTCCGGCTCCATCGGTGGCAGCAAGGCCATGCTGAAACTGGCGCTGGCTCACGCCGAAAGTCGCCGGGCCTTCGGTCGGCCGATCATCGAATACGAGATGATCGAGGAGAAATTCGCCGAGATGGCCGTGAACCTGTACGCCATGGAGGCCATGACCTACCTGACCACCGGGTTGATCGACCGGGGCGCGCACGACTACGCCGTTGAATCGGCCATGTGCAAGGTCTTCTGCTCGGAGCGGCTCTGGGAAAATGTGAACGGGGCGCTCCAGGTGGCCGCCGGCAATGGCTACATGGCCGAGTATCCCTACGAGCGCTACCTGCGCGATGCCCGCATCAATCTGATCTTCGAGGGGACCAACGAAATCCTTCGCCTGTTCATCGCCCTGTCGGGCCTGCAACGGCCGGGCGAATACTTGAAGGAAGTGGGGAGAGCGCTGCACGCCCCGATCAAATCGTTCGGCCTCCTGCGCGAATTCGC
>JAWXBZ010000173.1:0-13994 GCA_034440375.1 Candidatus Eiseniibacteriota bacterium | reverse complement strand
TTTCAGGAACAACATGGTGGAAGTATAACTGGCGCAATTAGTTGACGATGAGTTTTCATCAATTTTGGGTTTTGGACGTGCGGTTCGGTCGCAGCGTCCCTTGATCAGTCAACTCGCATCGGTGCCGGCTGCGTTGTCTATTTTGGTGCGGGTTGCAGTTGGAAACTGCTGGACGTCCGACAAGGGTCTCGGCTAGACTCCCCCGCTCTTGCCGGACACGTAACTGTGGATGGCAATTGAAGTTCCAACCTCATCGCAATCGGGTATGGCTCCTTTGAATGGGACGACTCGGATTCCGGTTGCGGCCTGATCGATTTCGAACAGCGCAAACAACCCCTAATCAGGAGTATCTAATGACGATGCTGCGGACACTGGCCGCGCGCTTCAAGGGAGGGAAACTACCCCTTCTTTTGTGGGCGCTGCTGATGGTGATGCCGGGATTGGCCCTGGCCAGCGAGCTGGATCTGGCCATCCCGGAACTCAACACCTCGTACAGCCTGTTTGGCATGGTGCTGAGCGGCACCACGCTCCTGATGATGGGCCTTGGCGTCTGCGTGCTGGGGATGCTGTTCGGTCTGGTGATGTTCAACCAGATCAAGAACATGCCGGCCCACAAGTCGATGACGGACGTGTCCAACATCATCTACGAAACCTGCAAGACCTACCTGCTGCAGCAGGGACGGCTGCTCATGGTGCTGGAGATATTCATCGGGGTCTGCCTCGTCTACTACTTTGGCGTCCTCGAGGCGAAGCCGTTCGGCACCGTGGCGCTGATCCTGGCCTGGTCGGTCGTCGGCATCCTGGGCTCGTACGGGGTGGCCTGGTTCGGCATCCGGATGAACACCTACGCCAACAGCCGCACCGCTTTCGCCAGCCTGGCCGGCAAGCCGATTCCGGTTTACGAAATTCCGCTGAAGGCCGGCATGTCGATTGGCGTGCTCCTGATTTGCGTTGAGCTGTTCATGATGCTTGTCATTCTGCTGTTCGTTCCCAAGGAATCGGCCGGCGCCAGCTTCCTTGGCTTCGCCATCGGCGAGAGCCTCGGCGCCTCGGCGCTGCGCATCGCCGGCGGTATCTTCACCAAGATTGCCGACATCGGCTCCGACCTCATGAAGGTGGTCTTCAAGATCAAGGAAGACGACCCGCGCAACCCGGGGGTCATCGCCGATTGTACCGGTGACAACGCCGGCGACTCGGTCGGCCCGACCGCGGACGGCTTCGAGACCTACGGCGTCACCGGCGTGGCTTTGATCAGCTTCATCGCCCTGGCGGTGGGTGGCGACCACAAGGCTCACCTGCTCGTCTGGATCTTCGTGATGCGCATCCTGATGATCGTGACCTCGATCGTCAGTTACCTGGTCAACGCTTCCGTGGCCCGCAGCCAGAATGCCGGCAAGGCCAAGATCGATTTCGAGGCCCCGCTGACCAGCCTGGTCTGGCTGACCTCGATCCTGTCGATCGGCGTCACCTACGGTGTGTCGTACTGGATGCTGGCCGACATGGGCCATGGCCTCTGGTGGAAATTGTCGACCATCATCAGTTGCGGCACACTGGCCGCGGCGTTGATTCCCGAATTCACCAAGGCGTTCACTTCCAGCCACAGCCGGCATGTCAAGGAAATCGTGGCGGCCAGCCGCGAAGGCGGCGCCTCACTGACGATTCTGTCCGGATTGGTGGCCGGCAACTTTTCGGTCTTCTGGAAATCGCTGATCCTGGCAAGCCTCCTGCTGATCAGCTATGTCATCTCGCTGATGGGGTTGGACGCCTTCATGGGCTACCCGGCCGTCTTCGCCTTTGGCCTCGTGGCCTTCGGGTTGCTGGGGATGGGACCGGTGACCATTGCAGTGGACAGCTACGGCCCGGTGACCGACAACGCCCAGTCCATCTTTGAACTGAGCCAGATCGAGACGACGCCGGGAGCCGCGGAGGAAGTCGAGAAGCAGTTCGGCTTCAAGCCCGACTTCGTCGGCGGGAAGCACTTCCTCGAGGACAACGACGGCGCCGGCAATACATTCAAGGCCACGGCCAAGCCGGTGCTCATTGCCACCGCGGTGGCGGGTGCCACGACGATGGTCTTCTCGATCATTCTTCTGCTGCAAAACCACTACGCGGAATCGGGGCGCACGTTCAGCCTCGATCTGCTCGATCCGCGCGTGCTGCTCGGCCTAATCATGGGCGGCGCCACGATCTACTGGTTCACCGGCGCCTCGATGCAGGCCGTGACCACCGGCGCCTACCGGGCCGTCGAGTTCATCAAGCAGAACATCAAGATCGATTCGGAGGAGAAGGCCTCCATCGAGGATTCCAAGAAGGTTGTGCAGATCTGCACGCAGTACGCGCAGAAGGGGATGTTCAACATCTTCATGGTCATCTTCTGCCTGACGCTGGCCTACGCCTTCTTTGACCCGATCTTCTTCGTGGCCTACCTGGTGTCCATCGCCATCGTCGGGCTTTTCCAGGCCATCTACATGGCCAACGCCGGCGGCGCGTGGGACAACGCCAAGAAGGTGGTCGAAGTCGAGCTGGGCGAAAAGGGGACGCCGCTGCATGACGCCACCGTGGTCGGCGACACCGTGGGCGATCCGTACAAGGACACGAGCTCGGTGGCCATGAACCCGATCATCAAGTTCACAACCCTCTTCGGCCTTCTGGCCGTCGAAATTGGCGTGGCCAACCCGACCGTCACGCCGTACGTCGGCGGGGTGCTGATGCTGGTGGCGCTCTTCTTCGTGTACCGGTCGTTCTACGGAATGCGAATCACGAGCGGTTAGGCGAATTCGCCTGGCCGGATGCGGCCACGCTGAAGACATCGAAATAAAGGCCCCGGCGGTCATTGTGACCACCGGGGCCTTTTCTTGTTCGAAATGCAGGACGCACGATCAGGATGCGGGCCGCACTCCCAATCTGGGCGAATGGACAAAAAAGAGCGACCCCGGTCGGGATAATTTCCGACCGGGGCCTTTGGGGCTCCCCACTACGGGAGTTGTCGCGATAGATCCGGGGCTGGGGGCGAAACACTCTGGACTGGATCTCGAACTCGCGCCGCCCGGCACCTGCGTATCGTGAGGCGAGCCAATCCCCATGACAAGGGGGAAAATTCGGTTCGGTCGAAATAATGTCGGTCGGGGCGCGCGGAATTTCGAAACGGGCAAAATGGCGGTTGAAATGACCGGGAGCCGGACCTACCATTTCAGGCTGCTTGCCTCTAAATCTCGCAACGATTGCGTCGTGCCTCCGGTGAAAGGCCTTGCCTCATGCGTCGAGTTCGGTTGTTCCTGCCTCTTGGCCTGTTCGTGTTGCTTTCCGGGTGCGGCGGTTCGTCCAAATCACCGGCAACGGATGACTCGGCCACCGGGAGCCGGGGGAAATCGCCGAACGCAACGGCTGTTCCGCTGACCGTAGTCGATCCGGCCACCGCGGGATCGATCGCAGGGCTTATCACCTTTGAAGGGACGCCACCGGCCGAAAAACTGATCGACATGAAAGGAGATCCGGCGTGCGGCAGGGCGCATCGGGACAGGATGTACACCGAAACCGCCGTTGTCCACGGGGGCAAGGTCCAGTGGGCCTTTGTGCGGATCAGCGCGGGGCTCGAAGGGAAAACTTTTGGTGTGCCCGCCGAACCCGTGGTGATGGACCAGTCGGGGTGCCTTTATAGCCCCCACCTGGTCGGCGCCGTGATCGGCCAGGTGTTTCGGGTGCTGAATTCCGATGAGACGCTGCACAACGTTCACGCCGTCTGCTCGGCCAACAAGGCCTTCAACATGGCGATGCCGCTCAAGGGAATGAAGCAGGAAAAGAAGTTCAGCGCCGAGGAGATGGTCCACCTGAAGTGCGATGTCCACCCGTGGATGTCGGCCTGGGTCGGCGTCTGCGAGAATCCCTACTACGCCGTCAGCGGAGCCGACGGCGGCTACACAATTCGCAATGTGCCCCCCGGCAGCTACACACTCGAAGCCTGGCACGAGACATTTGGCCGCCAGACCATGCCAATTACCGTGGATCCCTCCGGAGCCGCCACGGCCGACTTCACCTTCAAGGCGGCTTCCTGAGCGTCAGCGGGACCGGCGGGGCCCGACCGGCCGGCGCTGGCCTGCGACGTTATTCCCGCCTGGTGGCGCTGGCCACCCTGTTCCTGATCTTCGCCGGCGGCATGGTCACGAGCACCGGCTCAGGGCTCGCCGTGCCGGACTGGCCGCTGTCGTACGGCATGCTCTTCCCGCCGATGGTGGGGGGCATTTTCTACGAGCATGGCCACCGGATGATCGCGGGCGTTGTCGGCCTTCTGATCGGCGGGCTGGCCATCTGGTTGCTCCGTTCCGAGCCCCGCCGTTGGGTTCGACGCCTTGGCGTGGCGGCGGCCCTGGCGGTCATCGTTCAGGCGCTTCTCGGTGGTCTTACCGTGCTGCTGCTCCTGCCCGATGCCGTGTCGATCAGCCACGCCGCGCTGGCGCAGATCGTCTTTTGCCTGACGGTGACCATTGCGGTCGCCACCTCGTCCGGCTGGCGGGCGGCGGGTGAAACGGATGAAACGAACGCCGTGGACCGGACGGCACGAACCGGTGACGGGATCCTGCCGACCGCGGACCTGGCGTCGACGGCGCGATGGGCGGCGATGACGACCGGCCTGATTTACCTCCAGATCCTCCTGGGTGCCGTGATGCGTCATACCGGCGCTGGCCTGGCCATCCCCGATTTTCCACTGTCTTACGGGCGGATTGTCCCGGCCTCACTGGTCGGTGGCATCGGAATTCATTTCGCGCATCGGGTGGGCGCGCTGGTGGTAACGCTGGTCGTGGTCCTGCTGGCGCTCCGCGTGTGGCGGCGGCATCGGCAGGATGGCTGGTTGATTCGGCCGGTGGCGGCATTGCTGGCCCTGCTGGCCATCCAGATTGCGCTCGGCGCGATGACCATCTGGACCGTGAAAGCTCCGGTGCCGACAAGCCTGCATGTGGCGTGCGGGGCGGCGGCATTGGCGATGAGCCTGATCGTGACGCTTCGGATGTACCGTCGAGGGTCGGTTGGGGTTTTGAGTGCGGCCCAGCTTGACGCTCGAGTTGGTACTTTTGTTGAGCGGGCGGCGCCGCAGGCAGCGCGGAATTTCAGCATATGAGCGGCCCGACCCTGCAGGAATCGAGCGCCGTGACCTCCGGGCTGACACTTTCGCGGGGCGCGGGCCTGGCCCGTCTGGCTGACTGGGTCGAGCTGACCAAGCCGCGCATCACCTTCATGGTCCTGGTCACGACATTGATTGGCTTCTTCATGGCCACGCCGGGAAACCTGCACTGGCCGCTTCTTGTGCAGGTGCTGGTGGCCACGGCGCTGGTGGCCAGTGGAGCCAGCACGTTGAACCAGTACACGGAACGTGACCTCGATGCCCTGATGCGCCGGACAGCCGACCGGCCGCTGCCCGCCGGTCGAATCGATCCGACGGCCGCGCTGGCTTTTGGCGTGGTCTTGTCCTGCATCGGAACACTCTGGTTGGCCCTGACGGCCAATCTCCTGACTGGCGCCGTGGCCGCCGCCACCGTGTTGAGCTATGTCTTTGCCTACACGCCGCTCAAGCGCACGACACCGCTATCGACCATCGTCGGGGCCGTGCCGGGAGCGTTGCCGCCGCTGGGCGGATGGGCCGCGGCCACCGGGCAGGTAACCCCGGCCGCCTGGGTTCTGTTCGGCATCGTGTTCATCTGGCAGCTTCCCCACTTTCTTGCGATCGGACGGCTCTACCGCGAGGACTATGGCCGCGCCGGGTATCCAATGCTTCCGGTGCTCGATACCGAGGGGCAGACGACCGGGCGGCACATGGTCGTCTGGAGCCTGGCGTTGATCCCGGTAAGTCTGGCCACGACGATTCTTGGGCTGACCGGCCTTCTTTACACGATCGGCGCCCTGATTCTTGGCGCCTGGTTTGCCCTGGCCAGCTTTCGATTTCTGGCGCGTCGCACCGATCGTGCCGCGCGGGAGCTCTTCCTGGCTTCGATCGTCTACCTGCCGGTTCTCTGCCTGTTGATGGCGTTGGACAAGGTGCGATTCTGATCAATGCCTGACGCGGTCAGCATTGAATCCATCTCTCATCGATACGGCGATCGGGTGGCCCTCGATCATATCGATCTTACGGTCGAAATCGGGACCATGTTCGGCCTGCTCGGCCCGAACGGCGGCGGCAAGACGACCCTGTTTCGCCTGATGGCCACACTGCTGCCGCCTCAGAGCGGGCGGATCACGATCTTCGGCCATGATGTGGCCACCGAATCGCGCGCGGTGCGGCGTCGACTCGGCATCGTGTTCCAGAATCCGGGGCTTGATCCCTTCCTGACCGTTCATGAAAATCTTCTGCATCAGGGGCGCCTGTACGGCGTCACCGGGAAACGGCTCCGTGGGCGCATCGACGAGATGATGGCCGCGTTCGATTTGGGAGATCGGAGCCGGCAGCGCGTGCGTGAACTCTCGGGCGGATTCAAGCGGCGGGTGGAACTGGCCCGCGCTTTTCTGTCCGACCCCGACTTTCTCCTGCTTGACGAACCGACGACGGGGCTCGATCCCGGGGCCCGCCGCGAGTTCTGGAAAATGATCGAGCGGCGGCGCGTCGCCCGGCCCGAACTGACGCTGCTGCTCACCACGCACCTTCTGGATGAAGCCGACCGCTGCGATCGGCTGGCACTGCTCGATGCGGGTCATATCAAGGCGGTCGACACGCCGGAGGGGCTCAAGTCACGGGTCGGCGGCGATGTCGTGACGCTGACCGCGAGGGAACCGGAGCGACTATTGGCTGACGTCCAGGAGCGATTTGATCCGAAGGCAAGCCTGACGGAAGGTGAGATTCGACTCGAACACGTGAACGGCCACGACCTGGCTTCGCAATTGGCGACCGCCTTCGCCGGACAGATCGACTCCGTGCGCATCGCCCGCCCAACGCTGGACGACGTCTTCATCCGGATGACCGGGCGGCGGCTGGAGGATGTGGCCTCGTGAGCGCATTTCTCACTTTGACCGAACGGGAAATCGTGCGCTTTTACCGCCAGCGGAGCCGGGTTATCGGGGCGTTCCTGACGCCGCTCCTCTTCTGGTTTGTCATCGGGGCCGGAATCGGCTCGTCGTTTGACGGGGGCGTCACCACCGACCCGGCCATTCACATCGACTATCTCCGTTGGTTCTATCCGGGCGTCCTGGTGATGATCGTTCTCTTCACGGCCATCTTCTCCACGATCTCGGTGATCGACGACCGGCGGGAGGGATTTCTTCAATCGGTGCTGGCAGCGCCGATCTCGCGTCTCACCGTGGCCGGAGGCAAACTGGCCGGCGGCTCGATCCTCGCCCTGGCACAGGCGGCCCTCTTCCTCCTCCTGGCCCCGATCGGGCACGTGCCGCTGTCGTTGACCGGTTCCCTGGCGGCACTCGGCGCGCTGGCTGTGCTGGCCCTGGCCCTGACCGGGCTCGGATTTTTCATCGCCTGGTTGATGGAATCGACACAGGGGTTTCACGCCATCATGAACCTGGTTCTTCTGCCGCTCTGGATGCTGTCCGGATCGGCGTTTCCGATCGACGGCGCCGCGGGGTGGCTCCGGACGGTGATGATGGCCAACCCGGTCACCTACGGTGTGGCCCTCGTCCGACGATTGCTCGATCCGGAAGCGGCGGCCGCCACCGTGGGGCTCCCCGGGATTGGCATTTCGTGGGTGGTCACGATTGCCTTCGCGGTGGTGATGATCACCGCGGCCTCGCTCGTTACCATGCGGCGCGGCAAGATAGCCCCATGAGCCGTCGCCTCCTCTGGGCGGTGCTGATTCTGGTGCTGGGCGGCGTCCTCGTGGCCTGGCTCGCCGCTTCGATCAGGCCGGAGCTTCGTTCGGGCGTGGCGCGCGGCGGGCCGCTCGATTCGTTCGGCGCGGTGCCCGACTTTTCCCTGACAGACCAGTTAGGCCGGCCGACCTCCCGCACCGATCTGGCCGGCCGCGCATGGGTAGCCGACTTCATCTTCACCCGATGTGGGGGCCCGTGCCCGCGCATGAGCGAACGGATGGCCCGCATGGCCAACGCACTCGGGCCCGACTCAAAGATCCGGTTCGTTTCCTTCACGGTGGATCCGGAATACGATACGCCCGCGGTGTTGCATGAATACGCCACGGCCCTGGGCGCCGATTCGGATCGATGGCGCTTCCTGACCGGATCCCGGGCCGAAATTCTTCGCGTGTCGATTGACGGCTTCCACCTGGCCATGGGTGATGCCGAGATCGATTCCGCCACCGCCCTGATGAACGTGGCGCACAGCACCCGCTTCGTCCTGGTGGATGGCGCGGGGATCATTCGTGGCTACTACGACGGCGAGGACGAAACCGCCCTGGCCGGGCTCGACCGCGACATCAATATCCTCACGGGGAATCGCCCATGATTCCCTACGAAGCCCTCCCAACCATCAACGCCACGCTCAATGCCACCAGTGCCGCCTTCCTGTTCCTGGGGTGGCGGTTCATCCGGTTGGGCGATCGCGAAAGCCATCGACGCTGCATGCTGACCGCAACCAGTGTGTCCGTCGTTTTTCTGATTTCGTACATCGTGTACCACCTGCACGTCGGCACCACCCGATTTCCGGATGCCGGGTGGGTGAAGACGATCTACCTGGCCATCCTCCTGACGCACACGATCCTGGCGGCCATGGTGCCGATCCTGGTCGGCCTGACACTCTGGCCGGCGTTCCGGCAGCGGTTCGACCGTCATCGAAGGATCGCCCGGATCACGCTGCCGATCTGGTTCTACGTCAGCGTGACCGGTGTGATCATCTACCTGATGCTCTATCATCTGGCGCCCCGCCTGCGTTGACCGTTCGAGGAACACGTGAGAGCGATCGTCTTTCATGAGCATGGCGAACCGGATGTCCTGACCGGCATGGAACTGCCCGATCCGGTGGCCGGCCCGGGCCAGGTCGTCGTGGCAATCGAGACGGCTTCGCTGAATCGTCTCGACCTGGCCATCCGCAAGGGGCTTCCCGGCATCAAGGTGGCCCGCCCCCACGTCCTTGGCTGCGAGGGATACGGACACGTGGCCGCGCTCGGGTCCGGCGTTCGCCATCTGGCCGTCGGCGATCCGGTCATCGTGACGCCGGGTACCTCGTGCCTGGCTTGCGAGGCCTGCGCGCGCGGGGAGGACAGCCTCTGCCGCGAGTATCGGATGGTGGGCTACCAGGCACCGGGCTGTTATGCGGAGCAGGTGGTCGCCCCGGCCATGGCCGTCTTCCCGGCGGACGACCGCCTGACGCCGGCGGAATGGGCCGCGCTTCCCCTCGTGTACCTGACGGCCTGGCGGATGCTGATGACTCGCGCGCGGCTGGCTCCCGGCGAAACCGTCCTGGTGCAGGCCGCCGGCTCGGGCGTCGGCATGGCGGCCATCCAGATTGCGCGAATGGTCCAGGCGCACGTGATCGCCACCGCCGGTTCGGCAGCCAAGGTCGAGAAGGCGCGTGCCATCGGCGCCCACGAGGTCATTGACTACGCCGCGGAGGATGTGGCGGCCGAAGTGAAACGGCTGACCCTTGGCCGCGGGGTCGATGTCGTCGTCGAACACACGGGCGCGGCCACGTGGGAGGGGAGCCTCGGCAGCCTCCGCCGCGGTGGACGGCTGGTGACATGTGGTGCCACCGATGCCACGCCGATTGCCTTTGACCTGCGCCATCTCTTCGTCAAACAGTTTGAACTGCTCGGCTCGTACATGGGCGGCCGGCACGAGTTGATGGCCATGATGAAACTGGCCGGACCGGGAAAGTTGCAGCCGGTGATCGACCGGGTCTTTCCGCTGTCCGATGCCGCCATGGCCCACCGTCACCTGGACAGCCGCGCCCAGTTCGGCAAGGTCGTCCTTTCGATCACCGAAGATGTCCCGTCGGTCAGCTGACGAGTCGATGAACGAAACGCCGACCCTGACTCCCGCCTCGTTCCGAGAGGCGTTGAGCCCCGCGGAACTGGCCTTCGAGCAGCGGCGGCGACGCGTCGGCCTCGTGCTGGCGCCGTTTCTGTTCGTTCTGCTCTGGGTGCTGCCGATGCCCGGCCTCTCCGAGAAGGCGCACCACTTCGCGGCGATCCTGGCGATGACCGTGACGCTCTGGATTACCGAAGCGGTGCCGCTGCCCGTTTCGGGACTCCTCGGGGTGGCCCTGTCGGTGATGCTTGGAGTCGAGTCGGCGCGCGAGTCGCTCTCACCATTTGCCGATCATCTGGTCTTCCTGCTCGTTGGCGGCTTCATCATGGCCGAAGCGATTTTCGTGCACGGTTTGAACCGCCGCCTGGCCTTCACCGTTCTGTCGCTGCCATGGGTCGGTGCAAGGCCGACCCGCGTGCTGGTGGCCTACGCGTGCGTGACGGCGTTCCTGTCGATGTGGGTTTCGAATACCGCCACCACGGCGTTGATGTTGCCGATCGGCCTGTCGTTGCTCGACTTTCTGTACACCAGGCGCAACCCGACGAGCCGCCTTCCGAACCGGAACTATGCCACCGCCTTGATGCTGGTCACGGCCTTTGCCGCCTCGCTCGGGGGATTGGGCACCCCGATCGGCACGCCCACCAACCTGATTGGCATGGGCTTTCTCGAGGAGCAGATCGGGCGTCGTATCAGTTTTTTCCAATGGGTCACGCTGGCCATGCCCATCCTGATTATTCTGATGGCCTTTACACTGACCAATCTTGTGCGCTCCTGTCCGGCCGGCATCGAGGAGATTCACGGCGGACGAAGCTTCATCCTGACGGAGAAAGGCCGCCTTGGGCCGCTGTCCGGCGGTGAACGGAATGTGCTCCTTGTCTTCGGACTGGCCATCATTCTCTGGACGTTGCCCGGCTTCGTCGGGCTGGCGGGCGCAACCGAACTGTCCACCACGCTGGCTGCCCGATTTCCGGAAGGAATCGTGGCACTCTTCTGTGCGTCCATGCTCTTCTTCCTGCCGACCGACCTGTCGGAGCGCAAACCGACACTCGTCTGGAGCCAGGCGGCCCGCATCGACTGGGGAACGGTGCTGCTCCTTGGCAGCGGCATCGCCCTTGGCCGAATGGCCGAGCGAACGGGACTCTCACGCGAGATTGGCGAATCGATGGCCGGCCATATCCCGCATGGATCACTTTTCGTGATGCTGCTGATCAGCACGCTGGCCGCTGTCCTGATCAGCGAGACGACGTCGAACATGGCCGCGGTGACAATGCTGGTGCCGCTGGTCATATCGATCAGCCAGGGGGTCGGCGTCGATCCGGTCCTGCCGGCTCTCGGTGCCACCATGGGAGGAAGTCTTGGCTTCATGCTCCCCGTGTCAACCCCTCCCAACGCATTGGTTTACGGGTCCGGCTATGTGCCGATTGTCCGGATGATCCGCCACGGGCTCTGGCTGGATGTGGCCGGGGTCATCGTGGTCGTCGGTGTGCTCTATTTCCTGGGGCCCCTGGTGATCGCGATTCCCTGACCGGGTTGGTCGGGGCGTGGCACCGGCTGCCGGCGAGCGCCTAACGTCCCTCGAACTTCGGCGGCCGCTTTTCCAGAAATGCGTCCAGCCCCTCGTCCTTGTCCGACGTCTCGAACAAGACGGACTGGGCCAGGATTTCAAGCTGGAAGCCGGCATCCATCGAAACGCGAGCCGCCGCATTCAGCGACATCTTGGCCAGTCGAAGTGCCATCGGCCCGCGGCTTTTCAACTTGTCGACCAGGGCCGCGACCGCCGCCGCGAATTCCACGCGGGGAACAACGCGGTTCACCAGGCCGATCCGATGAGCCTCGGCCGCATCAATCAGATCTCCGGTCAATATAAGCTCCTTGGCCCTCCCCATGCCGACCACGCGCGGTAACCGCTGTGTTCCCCCCGCTCCCGGCATGATGCCAAGACCCACTTCCGGAAACCCGAAGCGCGCCTCCTCCACCGCGACCCGGATATCGCAAGCCAGTGCCAGCTCCAGCCCGCCCCCCAGCGCATGCCCGTTGATGGCGGCAACCACCGGCCGTTCAAACGCCTCGATCGCCGCGAAGAGTGCGTTATTGCACCCCTCCAGCCCCTGTCGAATCGTGCGGCTCTTGAGATCCTTGATGTCAGCGCCGGAAACAAAGACCTTGTCCCCGCCGCCGGTGATGACGAGAACGCGAAGTGAATCGTCACGGCGGAGCTGGACCAGCGCGGCCGACATCTCGTCGGCCGTCGCGCGGTCGAGGGCATTGCGGACATCGGGGCGGTCGATGGTCAGCGTGGCCAGGCCATTGGAGACTTCAAGGCGGATTCGATTGAACGGCATGTCTCAAGGGCCTCAGGGGAGATTGACCAGCAGGTACTCAATCTTGTGTGAACCGAGCAACTTCAAGAACTCTCTGAAGTCGCCCGGTACATGCATCGTCGCCATATTTGATCCGCCGGAGTAGTTCAATGGCCGCGAGCCGTTCTTCTGGAGAGCGCGTCATCCAGTCCATCCAACCAGGGCGATGGTCCGAAAGCCGTCCCACGGACACGACGCCGCGATCCACGCGGAGTTGATCGAGGTCCAGCTCGGGTTCCGGAACGGTGCTCAATGTTGGTCTCCTCTTTAGGTAATCCGATTTCCCTTTTCATCGTAACTATATACTCCGCGCCCCACCTTCCGACCCAGCCGTCCCGCCTTCACATACTTGGCCATCAACGGACAGGGCCGGAATTTCTCGCCGAGCGTGGCGTGCAGGTACTGAAGTATCGACAGCCGGACATCGAGCCCAACCAGGTCGACCATCTCGAACGGACCCATCGGGTGATTGAGCCCCAGCTTCAGCGCCCGGTCAATTTCAGATGCGGAGGCCACGCCGCTCTCCAGCATGTAAAACGCCTCATTGCCGATCATCGCATTGATCCGGCTGGTAATGAACCCCGGACTTTCATTGACGACGGCGATCTCCTTCCCCATTCGCACCCCAACCTCACGACAAGTTTCAACCGTGTTGTCGGATGTTTCCAGGCCGCGGACAATCTCGAGCAGCTTCATCCGCGGCACCGGATTGAAAAAGTGCATGCCAATGACGCTGTAGGCCCGACCGGTGGCGGCAGCCATTTCAGTGATCGAAAGTGCCGACGTGTTGGTGGCGAAGATCGTCCCTCCCGGGCAGCGCGGCTCCAGTTTTTGAAACAGCTCGATCTTGAGCGCCATGTTTTCCGGCACCGCTTCGATGACCAGGTCTGACTCGCGCCCGGCCTGCTCCAGCTTGTCACAGGCCACGATCCGGGCGATGGCCGCGTCGGCCGCCTCCCGGGTGACCAGCGCCTTCTCCACCGCCTTGTCGAAATCGCGCCGGATCGTCACCAGCGCCCCATCCACCTGACCCGGTTGCGGGTCAAACAGGTAGGTCGTGTAACCCCCCAGCGCCGATACGTACGCGATGCCGCGCCCCATCGTGCCGGCGCCGATAACGCCAATGCCATTCACAATCATCGCTTCTCCATGACGAAGGCCCGCGACAAGAGCCGCGGGCCTTCCGGTTGCCGTCTTTTGTTACGTCGTTCCTACTGTGAGGTGAACTTGGCCACGCGCTTTTCAACGTGGGCGGCGATGCCTTCCTTGGCGTCGCTGGACTGAAATAGCTGCTGCTGGAGTTCGCGCTCGAGAGCCAGGGAGTCCTGGAAGGCCATTTCGGGGCCGGTCTGGCAGGCTCGCTTGATGAGGCCGACGGCCTTGGAGGCCTTGTGCGGCGGGCAGAACTGTTTGGCGTAGGCCAGGATGTCTTCCCAGAAAGTGTCGCGGTCGAAGATCTCGTTGACGATGCCCCACTCGTGGGCTTCTTCGTAGGTGAAGAGGCGGCCGGTGATCATGAGCTCCATCGCGCGGGATTTGCCGATGAGGCGGGCCAGGCGCTGGGTGCCACCGGTGCCGGGGAGAACGCCCAGGTTCACTTCGGGCAGGCCGACTTTCCCGGCGTCGCGGCGGGCAATGCGGATGTCGGCGGCCATCGCAATTTCAAGACCGCCACCGACGCAATGGCCGTTGAGCGCCGCGATGACCAGCTTCGGCGTCTGC
>JAWXBZ010000172.1:0-7542 GCA_034440375.1 Candidatus Eiseniibacteriota bacterium | reverse complement strand
TCGTAGCTGGCCGCGCCGCGGTAATTCGGCACCGAGTTATAATGTCGGGTGCCGCCCTGGTACTTCCCCGGCTGGCCATTCCACCAGACGTCGAGGTTGTTAGAGGCGCCGGCCTTGGTTCCGAGGACAATGTCGAGGTCGTGCTGATCATCGACGGTCGTCGCCGAGCCTTCGCTCGGATCAACCTCATCCAGATCCGACAATGTCAGCGTGAGGACATTGACCGTGTTGATGTGAATTGGCGGCTCATATGGCGGGAGCGCCGTGCCGGTGCCGGTGCCCGTGCCCGTGCCAGTGCCCGTGCCAGTTCCGGTTCCCGTGCCAGTTCCCGTGCCGGTACCGGTTCCGGTACCGGTGACTCCGACTTGAACGGCGCTGGCGTACTCGAGCGGCAGATTACGGGGAAGGATGCGCGCTGTCACGCTGGAACGCCGGTACTGGCCGGTCTGCGGATTCGGTCGCGGCGTCTCCGCGATGACGTTAAGGGAGATCGACTCGACGACCAGCTCATTCGTACCGCCCGCGGGCTTCCCGAGGACCGAATCGGCCAGGGTGTTACCCCAGGTGCTCCCGGCCGGATCGCTCGAGCCGCTGATCAAGTTCGTGCCGGCCGCGTTGCGGTAGGTGAAGAGTGGCGCATTCCATCCCGTGCCGCCGCCGACGGACCGCTGCGTGATTCCGAAGGCGATGACTTCGCCGGCGCCGGCCGAAGGCGCCGCGGTCGCATTGCCGCCCGATGAGACGACTTTTCGCAGGACACAATCGTTCGGATTCTCGGTGTCGGAGACCATGCCATCGGTCAGTGTCGGGTCCATGAAATAGGTGATGAGCTCACCCGTGTCGATGACACCGTTCCGGTTGACATCGCGCCGAAAGGTGATCCGGTAGTCGGAAGCCACCTCAATAGCCGCGGCCGTCGTCGGGTCGATGCCATAACCGGCGGCGCGGAGGTCGGCCGTGATGGCGTCGACGGCCGCCCGGGCATTCTGTTGTGTCTCGGAGAGATCGCGCCCGAAGCTCTGGGCACGCTGGGTCCGGGTGAAGACGTTGTACATGGCGCCCATCACGGCGGTGAAGATCACCAGGGCCAGCATGATCTCGACCAGCGTGAACCCTCGCTGGGTTCCCGGGATACGGACCGCTTTTCGGATCTTCCGCTGCCGGGTGGCCACCGAACGACCCTCTTTCCGGCGGGACAAACTGTTGAACGTCATGGGATGTTCTCCTTCCGGCCGCATCACCGGGTGATGTACGTCGACATTTCGGCGGTCTCGGTGGCGCCGGAAGCATTCCACGAAACGGTCAGGTCGACCCGCTTGCTGCCGACCACCGGCTCGTTGTTCGTCACAATCCAGGTCAGGCTGTAATTTCCCGACTGGCGCGTATGGCTGCCGGCCGTCAGGGTGCCCCCGGCGTAGTCGTCCATCTTCAATTCTTCCATCAGGCTCTGTCCGGCCGCCATGGCGTCGGTGAGTTGCTTGGACGAGACCACCTGACGCGTGGCCAGCGGCATCATCTGAGCCACCGCCAGCAGGCCGAAGCCCAGGAAGGCGATGGCGAACATGACTTCGATCAGGCTGAAACCGCTATTGGTCGCCCGGGTGTCCCGCGTGCGTCGGGGTCCGCCGATCGAGAGGGAAGGGCACCAGAGGACATCGATCCATCCCATCCGGCGGCGGGTCACGAGAGCACCTTTACGAGGCCGGAGGCAGCGACAAGCTGAATCGTCCTGGAGAGGTTTTCCGCATTGGCCACCTTGAGCTGCCCGGCCTGCGAGGCGCTGCCGTTGGCGCGAAAGGTGACTGAGGCGGTGCCGAATGCCGACGCCCCGTTGACGAGATCCACGCCATTCGGGAGTTCCCGCCAGTCGCTGATGTACTCCCCGGTGTCGGCGACGCCGTCACTGTCGTCATCGTCGTGCCAGCGGTAGTGATCGTCCGCGAGGCTCCAGGAAAAAATCACCCAGTTCTGTTCGGAAACCGCCCTCTGGCGGGCCAGTCTCAGTTCGCCGGCCAGGTTGTTGGCACTTCCCAGCACATGGTTTGTCCTTAGATAGCGGCTCATGGCCGGCACGCCGACCGCGAACATGACCGTCATCAGCGTCAGTGAGACCATGAGCTCCATGAGCGAGAAGCCACGCTCCCCGGGTGATGGACCGCCCGTCGAGTTACGGATGATGAGAGTCAAGATCGTAGGCTCCTCTCCAGGTTGAGCAGATCACGCCCCCCGTTACCGGGCGCCGTGACCTGGGGCGACAATGGCAATCCGATGGGCAAGCCCACCAGGATCCCGACTGATTGGTTGCAAGACCGGGACCACGCCGGACTGCGGCCGTCGAACGGTGCGGGATCCCGTCCAAATGTCGAGATGGATGAGACTTGACGCGCCCGGCGGCGATTCGGGCAGTCTCGGCACGGTGTCATCGCGTGGCGATCTGCAAGCCGCAACCGTGCAGGACGCGTCCACCCCCGCCGTCAACCAATCCAAGCGCCTCGGCGGGTATCGACCGATCAGCGGCGAAAGATAAGGCTGAGGTAGGCCTCAATCAGGGCCTGGCCGTAAAAAAGGGTGATGACGGCGGCCGGGGCCAGAAACGTGCCGAAGGGAAGCGCCGTCCGCCGATGACCCTTGCCGATCAGCATTGCGGCAATGCCGGCCAGTGAACCGGCAAAAGCTCCGATGAAAATGGTCAGGAGCACCCCCTTCCAGCCCAGCATCGCGCCCATGTAGGCGGCCAACTTGATGTCCCCGCCCCCCATCCCCTCGATCCCGGTCGATCGATGGTAGGCCTCGCCGACCCCGTAGAGCACCACGAAACCGGCCACGGCACCGATCAGCGCATCGACCCAGGTCGGTTCCGTCCAGTTGACGAGCACCAGTGCCAGCACCGTGCCCGGGATGGTGATGGCATCGGGAATGATCTGATGATCCAGATCGATCATCATGATCACCAGCATGCTGAGGCTGAACGCCGCGTAGATGGCGGCGGTCGGCGTCACCCCCCATCGGTAAACAACGAGCACGACGAGAATCGAACCCACCGCTTCGACAATGGGGTAGCGGATTGAGATGGGGTTCCGGCAGTCACGGCAGCGACCGCCCAGGATCAGCCACGACACGATCGGGATATTGTCCCAGGGACGCACCCGGGCGCCGCAATTCGGACAGCGGCTGGGTGGCGAGACGATCGACTGGCCACGCGGCAAACGATAAATGACCACGTTGAGAAAGCTGCTGATCAGCGCGCCGTAGATGCCGGCCAGGATCAACTCAACCAGCGGGTGTCTCCGATCCGGGAGTTAAAACGGCGTCATGCGGGCGGTCGGGTCCCGCCCCGTGGTCGGTCGACGCCGGCTGGTCGGGTATCACGGTGGGGGTTCGACCCATCTCCGCTTCCAGCCGGCGAATGCTCTGCAGCGCGCGCGCCTTCATTTCGTCATTGGTCGAACGGTTGTAGAACTCCTGCCAGAGGAAGAGCGAAGCCCTCGGATCACCGGCTCGCTTCGAAACGAAGGCCGCGAAGCGGATCGTGGCATCGCTGGCGCCGGGAAGGCGGCTGGATCGCCGAAAGAGCTCGGCGGCCCGTTCGTAATTTCCTGCGCACGTGTAGTACATGAATCCGGTTTCGAAGTTCATCTGCCAGTCGTCCGGGTTGTTCTTGAGTCCCTTTTCCATGAGCGCCAGCGCCGCGTCAACGTTGCGAGCGTCCTGAGCCATGACCAGTCCGCCGAAAATATAAGCGTTGACGAACTGCGGATCCAGATCGGTGATGATCTGGACCAGGTGACCCATCATGTCAAATTTGCGATCGCTCCGTTTGTGCTCGCCGTAGTACTGCACGGCCCGAATCCAGGCGAAGTCGGCAGCGAGCGCGGTGTGCCCCAGCGCGGCCTTCTGCACCAGGGGCCCCTTCGGGTAATACATGAGCTCTTCGGTGAAGCGATCACGGAGGCCCAGCCGGGGTTCGATCGCGGCCAGGAAGGAGGCGCCGGCCAGCGCGCCGACCAGGAGGGCGACAAGGAAGATCTCGCGGGTGGGTTTCATGTCGGGGATCCCCCGGAGAGGCTAGCGGAACTCACGCCGGCGAAATATCACGATCGAGCCCAGCAGGATGGCGGCCGTGTAGAGGAGTGCATAGCCGGCGCCAAGGCTGAATCGGACAGCCTCCGGCATCACGCCGTGCGCCGCGGCATTCCGGGCGTTGAACAGTTCGAGGTTGGGGAAAATCCAGTGCAGCGCGGCCGTCAGGCCGGCAAGGAGAGGTGACGCGGCCTGTTCCGCAAAGGCGTTCAGGTCGGCGGTGAAGTGCCCGGCCACGAAGACCGCCAGTGTCATCATTCCCGAGAGCATCGGCGAAGTGCAGGTCGAGAAGAAAATGGCCACGCCGGTCATGATGACAATTTCGCCGAGCGACAGAAGTGCCGCCAGGAGAACCGGCTGGTTGAAACCGTCGCCCCGCAGCGCGAGCACGGCGAGCAGCAGGGCCGTCATGGCGATGAAGATGACCGCCAGCGTCATGAGCAGCCCCAGATACTTGCCGAGGACGAATTCACCCCGGCCGATCGGCTTGGACAGGATCGTCATCACCGTCTTCCGTTCGATTTCCTTCTGGACGAGGCCGGTGCCGACGAAGATCGTCACGAGCAGACTGACCAGGACGAGCCCGGAAAGGCCGAAGTCGCGGGTGATCCGGGTCCCCTCGCCCAGGGCCAATGGCGAGAGCACCTGGGAAGCCAGTATCAGAAGTGCTGCGAAGCCGAGAAGTGCCAGGTAGATCCGGTCGCGGATGGCTTCCCGCCAGGTATTGATGGCGATGGCGAAGATTCGGGTCATTGGTCGGTTCCAGTCCGGGAGACGGGTTCCACGGTGGCACGAGCGGCGGTCCTGGCGTCGGAGGTATCCGGGCCACCATCGTGCATCCCGCCGCTCCCGCCGGCCTGACGGACGGCTGCCAGAAAGCGCTGTTCGAGTGGACTCCGTCGCGGCGCCACGGCGGCGATTTCGGCGCCGTCCCGGATCAGTTCGGCCACGAGGCGGTTCATCGCGGCGCGATCGGGTGCGGCGATCAGGAGCCGGCTGCCCGAGGTCGCAACGGCGATACCACGCGCCGACAGCGCCTGCGCCAAGCCAGGTGAAACCTGCGAGACAACTATTTCAAATTCAGCATCCGTGTCGGCCACGAGGTCCGCCACCGACCCTTCAAGGACCACCGAACCGCCGGCCACGACCGTCACCCGATCACACAGAGTTTCGACATCCGGAAGGACATGGCTCGAGAAGAGGACCGTGGCCCCCCGCTGCTTCAGTTCGAGGATGACGTCCCGGACCAGGCTGCGGCCAAGCGGGTCGAGGCCTGACATCGGTTCGTCGAGGATGACCAGCTCCGGTTCGTGGATCAGCGCCTGGGCCAGGCCGAGGCGCTGAAGCATCCCCTTGGAAAATTTTCGGAGGCGAAGGTCGGCGGCATGAGACAGGCCCATTCGCTCCAGCCAGTAGCCGGACCGGCGACGCCGATCGGCCGGCGCCACATCGCACAGAACGCCGCATAGATCGAGCAGTTCGCGGGCGGTGAGGTAGTCGTAGAAGTAGGGTTGCTCGGTCAGAAACCCAAGGCGCTTCCGGCTGGCCGGATCGTTCACGGAACCGCCGAAGAGCCGCACAATGCCGCTGCTGGCCCGAAGCATTCCGAGGATGATCCGGAGTGTCGTCGTCTTGCCGGCGCCATTCGGACCAAGGAGACCGGTGACCTGTCCGGCGGGGGCCTCGAGAGATACCCCTTTCAGGGCCTCGACCTTCTTCCCCCAGCGGCCGCGGTAATAGCGGCGGAGGTTGTGAACGGACACGGGGGCGACTGGCCCGATGGCGGTCACGGTCGACAAGGATTTCGGGAGGTTGGTCACCCGCGTCTGATTGTCGACCCGTTTGGAGGTCCGGGTGTCATGAATGGGGTGGATGAACGTCATGTCCGGAGTTTTCGACAGGTCGGCCGAGGACTTGAGGGGGTTTTGGCCCGAATCGAAAAGGAGGGAGGCTTTGGAACTGGCGGCGCCAGCTGTAAATGCCGCGATCGTTCGGGGAGAACGGTCGCAATGCCAATCAGTGGTTCGACAGTGTCAGGCCCAGGAGCGCACCCTCGCCGTAGCCGCTGATATCGTACTGATTGAGCGCCGGCACCTGGTAGCCCAGGTCTCCCTGGGTGGTGGCCGCGCTGCCCCAGGCGATGGTAGTGGCCGCACCGCTGAAGGGATTGAGCGGAACCACCGTGCCGGAGAGCAGTGATTCGACCGTGGCGCCGTCACCGGCGCCGCCGTCCGGGTAGAGGCCTTCGTTCAGGATCGAGAAGTCTTCGACGCCCATCTGAAGCGTGTGCATGTTGCTCTTGACCGCCCCTTCGCGGGCCCGGTCCTGCATCGAGATGAAGTTGGGAATTGCGATGGCCGCCAGGATCCCGATGATGACCACCACGATCATCAGTTCGATCAGCGTGAAGCCTGATTCAGTCTGCTTCATGACCATCTCCTGCCTTCCCGTTGTTCGATGGTTCGGGTTGTGGGTGTCGTTTGGTCGGTGCGCCGGCTCCTGGCGTCCGTGCCGATGGGTCGGTGCGGCGGCCACTCGATCAAGCCGCGGCGGGCGGACCCGAAAGTCCGCCCGCCGCGAGGATTGATTAACCGTTGGTGAGGACGAGGGACAGAAGAGCGCCTTCGCCGTAACCGGTGATGTCATACACGTTGCTGGCGACGACATAGCCCAGGTTACCCTGAGTCGTGGCCGCGCCGGTCCAGGTGATGGTTGAGGCGACATTGGTGAACGGGTTGTTCATGATGGCGGCGCCCGGGAGGAGCGCGGTGACCGTGGCCGCGTCGGCCGCCAGCGGGTAGGTGCCGTCGTTCTGGACGGCGAAGTCCTCGGTGGCCAGCTGCAGGGTGTGCATGTTGGCCTTCACGCTGCCTTCACGGGCACGGTCCTGCATCGAGATGAAATTCGGGATCGCGATGGCCGCGAGGATCCCGATGATGACGACGACGATCATCAGCTCGATGAGCGTGAAGCCCTTGGTGTTCCGAAGCATGTTCATTCCTCCTGACGTTGGTCAACTTCGAGTCGGTCCATTGCCGACCCCGTGAAACTCGAGAGGCCTCTGACTTCTTCCGCCTGTCGGCCCTCTGTGGTTCGTCCTGGATACAGGGCAACGGTCGTGCCAGCTCGAAGGCGTGGCGGGCCCGGGGCCCTCTTCCGGTTGCAACTCGTTATCGGTCAGTGAATTGACGGACCTGAGGCTTTTCTACCAGTGCACCGGTGCCGGCCGGTGACGAGGCCGGGGGGAACGCTTCGTGCATGACCGGCCCTCAGAACGCACGATTTGAATGGAATCGGGCGAAATGCAGGAGTCGAGGGGCCGACTCGCACGGAATCAGCATGTGGACCCATCCGAAATGACGGGGCGGTGGCAACCTGGCCCGAACTCCCTGGGTTGACACCTCGGACGGGCTCAGCGGCATACTGGTCGTCCGTCCCTGCTTGCCCCCCTTCCAAATCGCC
>JAWXBZ010000171.1:0-11082 GCA_034440375.1 Candidatus Eiseniibacteriota bacterium | reverse complement strand
GGTGTCGGGCAAGATCATCGACGTCAACACCGCCCTGAATGACGCTCCGGATACCGTCAACAAATCACCCTTCGACGACGGCTGGATGATCAAGGTCCGGATGTCCAATCCGGCCGAGCTGGAGGGTCTGATGTCATCGCAGGCATATCGGGAGCTGATTGGTCAGTGAGCGGAACCCACCCCTACATTCCTGGAACGGCGGCGGATGAAGCCGCCATGCTCGAGGCCATCGGCGTCAGGCGATTCGAAGATCTCCTTTTGTCCCTGCCCGAAAAGCTGCGCCTCAAGGGACACCTCGATATCCATCCGGGTCGCTCGGAGTGGGAAGTGGTGCGGGACATTTCGGCCCTGGGCAATCAGAACGCCGGCGCCGGCCGCTACACCTGCTTTCTCGGCGGCGGCATCTACGATCACCACATCCCCAGCGTGATTGATCATGTGACGATGCGTTCGGAATTCTACACGGCCTACACGCCCTACCAGGCCGAGGTGAGCCAGGGAACGCTGATCGCCATCTACGAATTCCAGACCATGATCTCCGAGCTGACCGGACTCCCTGTGGCCAACGCCTCGCTTTACGACGGGGCTTCGGCGGCGGGCGAGGCGGCGTTGCTGGCCGCGTCGGTGACGGGCCGGTCGAAGACGATCATCGCCGGCCGATTTCATCCACACTATCGCGACACGCTGAAAACCTACGTTGAGATGTCGGGTCACCAGGTGGTGGTCGACCCCGCGCCCGATCATGTGGCGGATCTCGATTGGCTCAAGGCCAACCTGGACGACTCGACCGCGGCTGTCTTCGTGCAGCACCCGAATTTCTTCGGGCAGCTTGAGGCGATGGACGAAATTCGGGAGCTGACCCAGGCAAAGGGGGGGCTTTTTGTTGCTGTCGTTGACCCGAGCACTCTCGGAATCCTGGCCCCCCCCGGCGCCTATGGCGCGGACATCGCGGTAGGCGAATGTCAGCCGCTCGGAATCCCGATGGCCTACGGCGGTCCGGTGGCCGGCTTTTTCGCGGCCAACCAGAAGTATCTGCGCCAGATGCCCGGACGCCTCGTCGGCGAAACGGTCGACCGGGACGGGAAGCGCTGCTGGACCTTGACACTGCAAACCCGCGAGCAGCACATCCGGCGCGAGAAGGCCACATCCAACATCTGCACCAACCAGACGCTCCTGGCCCATCGGGCCACGGTTTACATGAGCCTGCTTGGTCCGGCCGGGATCAGGGAACTGGGAGAGCAGTGCCACGCGCGGGCCTCCCACGCCGCGCGCACGATTGCGGCCATCCCCGGCTATTCGATTCCGCTTTCGGGCGCGCACGTGAAGGAGTTCGTGGTCCAATGCCCGGTGCCGGCGGCGGATGTGGTGCGCTGTGGGCTGGAGCATCAGATTTTGGCGGGGTTGGACCTGGGGCGCTTCGATTCGGCGTGGAAAGACCTGCTCCTGGTGGCGGTTACCGAGAAGCGTAGCGCGGCGGACATCCTGAAGCTGTCTGAGGTCCTGGCGGCTGCGGCCGCCAGTAGTGTCGGTAGTGGTGGTCCGCGTGGATAACCGGCTGATCTTTGAGATGTCCTCGCGGGGACGCACCGGTTACACGATGCCGAAGCTCGACGTGCCGGCGCTCTCCGACGATGACGCAGTACCCCGGAAGTTCCGGCGCGAAAAGCCGCCGGAACTTCCGGAGGTGAGTGAGCCCGAGGTCGTCCGGCATTTCACCAACATCTCCGTGCTGAATCATCACGTGGACCGGGATTTCTATCCGCTCGGGTCGTGCACGATGAAGTACAACCCGAAGGTGAATGATCGGGCGGCGGCACTGCCGGGAATGTCCGATATTCATCCGCTGGCGCCGGAAGAGGTGAGCCAGGGGGCCCTGGCGCTCCTGTTTGACCTGAAGACCATGCTGGCCGAGATCACCGGCCTGCCGGCGGTCACGCTACAGCCGGCTGCCGGGGCCCAGGGTGAACTGACCGCCATGCTGATGTGCCGGCGGTATCACATCGATCGCGGCCAGCCGGAACGGGACAAGGTCATCATTCCCGATTCGGCCCACGGCACGAATCCGGCAACGGTACGGATTGCCGGCATGAAGGTCATCGAGATCAAGTCCAACGCCGCCGGCCTGGTGGACCTGGAAGCGCTCAAGGCCGCGCTTGGCCCCGAAACGGCGGCGATGATGCTGACCAATCCCAATACTCTGGGCATCTTCGAGCGTGACGTCGAAATAATCACGGCGCTCGTGCACGAGGCCGGTGGATTGGTCTACATGGATGGGGCCAACATGAACGCGCTGGCGGGTCAGATCCGGCCGGGCGACATGGGCTTCGACATGATGCATCTGAACCTTCACAAGACATTCAGCCAGCCGCATGGCGGCGGCGGTCCGGGAGCCGGGCCGGTTTGTGTTCGGGCCGACCTGGCGCCCTACCTGCCGGCACCAGAGGTTGTCCGCGACGCCGATGGCCGATTCCGGCTGGATTACGATCGGCCGAAGTCCATCGGGCGCCTGCACGGTCACCACGGTAACTATGGCGCGCTGGTCCGCACGACGGCCTATCTCTGGCTGCTTGGCCGGGAGGGTGTCGAGCGCATGAGCCGGATGGCGGTCATCAATGCCAACTACCTGATGACAAAGCTGGCGCCGATTTTCGAACTGCCTTATGCCGGGCCATGCATGCACGAATGCGTCCTGTCCGGGCGGAAGTTCAAGTCGAATGGCGTTCGAACGATGGATATCGCCAAGAGAATCCTCGACTTCGGCATGTACGCACCGACGGTCTACTTCCCGTTGATCGTCGAAGAGGCGCTCATGATCGAACCGACCGAGTCGGAAACGAAAGACACCCTTGACCGGTTCGTCGAGATCATGCGGACGATCGCGCGCGAGGCGCTCGAAAATCCGGAAATCGTGAAGAACGCGCCGCACACCACACCGGTTCGGCGGCCGGACGAAGGGAAGGCGGCCCGCGAGGCGAAACTCCGGTGGCGGCCGGCGGCCGGTTGACCGGCGATTCCCTTGCTTCGCCGTCGGAGCCTCTGGAATGGCGGGTGGCGCCCTGGCGCCGCGAACCGAAAAAGGCCTTGTTCGCGGTGGTGGTTGTCGCGGCCGGAGTGGTCGGATCGATCTGGTTTTCGGGAGGAATCTGGTTCTTTGGTCTGCTGGCCCTTTTGATTCTCAGCGGTTCGGTCGGGCCCTTCTTCGTCAACAGTCGTTTCGTGTTGGATGATGGGGGAGTCGAGGTCGATTCGCCGTTTATGAGGCGACGTCGCGCATGGCCCGAAATCAAGTCGTATTATGTCGATCGACGCGGGGCGACGCTGTCACCTTTCGTCGGACGGAGCTGGCTCGAATCGTACCGGGCCATCCGGCTGCTTTTTGGAGATCGGGAAGAGGCCGTCCGTGCGCGGCTTCGGGAGCGCCTCGGTGAACCGGCCCGCTGACGGGCAGACCGGCCCGGGCGAGCCAACGCCGGAGGATCTTGATCTGCTCGAGTGGATCGCCACGGCGATCGTCTCGCGACGCATGACGGTGCCGGCAATTCTGTTTTTGGAATCGACGCGGCCGTTGAGTTTTCTGGGAAGCCAGTTTCTCTATTTCCTCGAGCCGATCGTTCGGAGCGTCATCAAGGGCGATCAGTATCGTCGGGTGGCGGTCCTGATGGAGGACCGGGCAAACGTGGAAAGGCTTCTCCTGGCCATCGAGGCCCGGGAGGCGGAATCCGGGGAGCGGGAACGGCTGGCGAAGCAAGCTCGCAGACAGCGCGCCACCGAAGAGGCGGCGCGACGATCGATAAGAGGGGAGCGCAAACCGTGACGAACGAGACGCACTCGGCGCGAATTCCAACCGAGGTACAGTCGGTGCTGGCCACGGACTGCGGCAGCACCACGACGAAAGCCATTCTGATCGAGAAGAAAAACGGCGAATACCGTCTGACGGTCCGGGGCGAGGCGCCGACCACAGTCGAGGCCCCGTTCGAGGACGTTACCCGCGGTGTGCTGAATGCCATCCGTGAGGTGGAGGAGCTTGCGGGGCGCCAGATTCTGGATGGCGAAACGATCATCACGCCGCAAGAGGGGAACCGGGGCGTGGACATCTACCTCTCGACCTCGTCGGCCGGCGGCGGACTCCAGATGATGGTGACCGGCGCCGTGAAGGCCATGAGCGCCGAATCGGCCGAGCGCGCGGCGCTGGGCGCGGGGGCCATCGTCATGGACGTGCTGGCCGCCAACGACGGCCGGCTGCCGCACGAGCGAATCCAGCGGATCCGGCATCTTCGACCGGACATGGTTCTCCTGTCCGGCGGAACCGACGGCGGCGACAAGATCAAGGTGGCCGAAATGGCCGAACTGATCGCGGCCGCCGATCCCAAGGCCCGTCTCGGAACGCAGTACAAGCTGCCGGTCATCTACGCCGGCAACAAGGAAGCTCAGTCGATCGTGAAAGAGCGAATCGGCGATCGAACCGACCTGGAAATGGTCGACAACCTGCGGCCGACACTCGAATCCGAGAATTTGCGGCCGGCCCGTGATGCCATCCATCACCTCTTCATGGAGCATGTGATGGCCCACGCGCCGGGCTATAACAAGCTGGTGACCTGGACCCCGGTGCCGGTAATGCCGACGCCGGGCGCGGTCGGTCTCATGATCGAAACCATCGCGAAGGAGGAGGACATCGACGTGCTGGGCGTCGACATCGGCGGGGCCACCACCGACGTCTTTTCCGTCTTCAGCAAGATTTTCAACAGGACGGTCAGCGCCAACCTGGGAATGTCCTACTCGGTGTCGAACGTGCTGGCGGAGGCCGGCATCGACAACGTCATGCGCTGGGTGCCGTTTCAGATGGACCCGGGCGATCTGCGAAACCGGATCAAGAACAAGATGATCCGCCCGACCACGATTCCACAAACGCTGGAGGAACTCCAGGTCGAGCAGGCCATCAGCCGCGAGGCACTGCGACTGGCGCTGATCCAGCACAAGTCACTGGCCGTCGGCCTGAAGGGGGTGCAGCAGGAGCGGACAATTTCCGACACCTTCAGCCAGACCGCCTCCGGTGAGACGCTGGTCAACATGGAGACACTGGCCCTGGTGGTCGGATCGGGTGGCGTGTTGAGTCATGCCCCGCGACGGGTTCAGTCGGCGATCATGATGATCGATGCCTTCCTGCCGGAGTTCGACACGCAGCTGGCCGTCGATTCCATCTTCATGATGCCGCAGCTCGGCGTCATGTCGACAAAATACCCCCACGCCGCCAATGAAGTGTTCAAGAAGGACTGCCTGATCCGCCTCGGCACCTGCATCGCGCCGGTCGGCCGGGCCAAGGATGGCGAGGCGTGCGTTACCGTCACCGTGAACCACGCGGGGGGCGCTCCCGACAAGCGGGAGGTCACCTTCGGCCAGATGCTGCTGATGACGCTGGACGCCGGGCAGCAGGCGCCCGTCACGCTCGAGCCGACGAAGAATTTCGATGTCGGCGCCGGGAAGGGGAAGTCGCGCACATTCGAGGCCGTCGGCGGCGTTGTCGGTCTGATCATCGATGCCCGTGGTCGCCGGCCGTTCGAACTCCCGACCGACGAAGCCACCCGCGTCAGGAAACTCACCGAATGGAACAAGGCACTCAGCGTCTATCCCGGCGCCTGACAAAGGAGGAATCGTGGCACACGCCTATACTCCCGGCCTCCGCGTCACCGGCCGGACGACACTGCTGAAGACACGCCGCCTGCCGCTTCCGGGCGAAGTGATGGTCCAGGTCGGCGCCAAAGTCTCGGCCGATACGGTCGTGGCCCGCACCGAGCTCCCCGGAAATGTCCGAACGGTGAACGTAGCCAACGTCCTGGGACTTCCGGCGGCCGATGTTCCATCGGCCATGATCGTCAAGGTGGGGGAGATGGTCACCGACGGCCAGATCGTGGCGCAAAGCAAATCCTTCTTCGGCATGTTCAAATCGGAGGCCAAAGCCAATACCACGGGCATGCTGGAGTCGGTTTCCGAAATCACCGGCCAGATCACGCTCCGGGAGGCGCCCATTCCAGTCGAGGTGGACGCCTACATCGAGGGAACCGTCATCGAGGTGATGCCCCGGGAGGGAGTCGTCGTGGAAGCCAGCGGGGCCTTCATCCAGGGGATCTTCGGCGTCGGCGGCGAGACGGCCGGCCGGCTCAAGCGGGTGGTGTCCTCGCCGGAAGAGGTCTTGTCCGACGACAAGCTCCCGGCCGACTGCTCCGGGCTCATTCTGGTTGGCGGCAGTCAGGTCAACCGACAGACAATTATGAAGGCGAAGGAACGGGGCGCCCGCGGTATCGTCATCGGCGGCATCGATGCCGAGGAACTGCGCCTGCTGCTCGGTTACGACCTGGGTGTGGCCATCACCGGCAACGAGACCATCGGCATCACCGTGATCGTGACCGAGGGGTTCGGCCGCCTGACCATGGCGAAAAAGACCTTCGATCTTCTCGGTTCCATGGACGGCCAGGTCACCTCGATCAACGGCGCCACGCAGATCCGCGCCGGCGTTCAGCGCCCCGAAATCCTGGTCCCGATGACCACCGTTTCCGCCGATCATGTCGAAGCCGACTTCGCCGGCGGCCTCGACATCGGCAGCTCCATCCGGGTCATCCGCGAGCCCTACTTCGGCCATCTGGGCATCGTGACCGAACTTCCGCCGGAGCTCCGCGCCCTCGAAACCGAATCACACGCCCGTGTCCTCAAGGTCAAGTTCGCCGACGGCAAGGAAGCGGTTGTGCCGCGTGCGAACGTGGAGATGATCGAGGGGTAGTTGCCGGCGACCGGGAGGCGGCCGATCTCATCCAGTATAGTCAAGACATGATCCGATTGGCCACAACCATGGACGCCGCCGCCTGCCTCGCCATCTACCGCCCGGCGGTGGTCGAGGGCATCGCGTCATTCGAGGCGGACGTGCCCACAATTGCCGAGTTCGAAGCCCGCATCGCGAAGGCCCTGGAGTCGTGGACCTGGCTGGTTTTCGAGGAGGCTGGCCGCGTCGTGGGCTACGCCTATGGTGGCACCCATCGGGCCAGGGCCGCTTATCGCTGGTCGACCGAGACGTCAGTTTACGTGTCGGCCGACCACCATGGCAAAGGCATTGGCCGACGCCTTTACGAGGCGCTCCTCCCGATGCTCTCGGATCGGGGATATGCCACCGCGCTAGCCGGCATCACACTGCCGAACGACGCCAGCGTCGCCCTGCACAATTCGCTCGGCTTCACGCCGATCGGCATCTTCCACCGGGTCGGCTGGAAGTTTGGCCGATGGCATGACACCTTCTGGTCGGAAAAATCGCTGCTGACCGGCAAGCCGCGAATCCTGTTCGTTTGCGTCGAGAACTCAAACCGCAGTCAGATGGCGGAGGCTTTTGGGCGAATTCAGGGCGCCGGTCGGATCGAGGTATTCAGCGCCGGCTCACGCCCGTCGGGCCAGATCAATCCGCGCGCGATCCTGACGATGGCCGAACTCGGCTACGACCTCACCACGCACCGAAGTCGTTCATTGGATGACATTCATCCCGGTCCGTATGCCGCCGTCATCACGATGGGATGCGGCGACGCCTGTCCCTGGGTGCCGGCGGAGCGACGCGAGGACTGGGCCCTGCCGGATCCCCGCGCGATGGCGCCGGCCGAGTTCAACGAGATCCGCGACGAAATTGGACGGCGGGTGGCCGCGCTCATCACGGCGCTTGACGGCGGCTCCGCAGGCCGTTAGCGTACCGATCCAATTCGGTCGATCCGGGCCGTTCGGTCGTTTACATCTGGTGGGGGAACGTCGATGGCGGTTCTGGGACTGACCCGGTTGAGATCCTGGCTGAAAGTCCTCGCCTCCCGATTCACCGCCGCCCTACTCACCAGCTTCGCCATCCTTGCCACCGCAACCATCGCCCTCGCCCAGGAAGCCGCCCCGGCACCTACCGTGTGGTTCGACGTGGACCGACTGAACATACTGATTCCGATCGTCGCATTTACCCTGATCATCCTGTTTTACATTCAGGAAGCGCGGAGGGGAAAGAGTCTCTTCATCCGCAACATGCCGGGCCTCGATGCCATCGAAGAGGCCATCGGCCGTGCCACCGAAATGGGCAAGCCCATTTTGTACGTGCCGGGCATCGATGACGCCACCAACATCCAGACGATCTATTCCATGATCATCCTGAACCACGTGGCGAAGAGGGTGGCACAGTACGACACGCCGCTGATCGTGCCGGTGGGGAAGGCCATCGTGACGCCGATGGCCGAGGAAGCCGTCAAATCAGGCTATGCCGCGGCGGGTCGGCCGGACGCCTACAATCCAAACAATGTCCGCTTTCTTTCGGATGAGCAGTTTGCCTTTACGGCGGCCGTCAATGGCATCATGAATCGGGAGAAGCCGGCGGCCAACATCTACCTCGGCTCGTTCTTCGCCGAGAGTCTTGTCCTTGCGGAAACCGGCATCATGACCGGGGCCATCCAGATTGCCGGGACAGCCAACATCCACCAGCTGCCGTTCTTTGTGGTGGCCTGCGATTACGCGCTGGTCGGCGAGGAATTCTACGCTGCCACCGCCTACCTCTCCCGCGAACCGGGCCTGGTCGGGACGCTGAAAGCCACGGACGTCATGAAAGGCGTCCTGATGGCCACGATTCTCATCGGCGTACTCCTGGAGCAATTACAAATTCACGGCTTCAAGGCCTGGATGCAGCCCAAGTAGACTCAAGGGAGAGGAATGCGCCGCGAAATTCCAATTCTGATCACCATCGTCATCGGCTGGGTCATGGTGATGGACTTCTTCTTTCCGCCGGTATCGAGCGTGGCCACCCGCATGCGCGATTGGACGCTGATCCTGATCGCCATCTCGCAGATGCTGGGCGTGGCCAACGTGGCCCGCATCAACCTGGACAAGGTGTCGCGCAAGCACCCGGACGCGCCGTATGCCATGGTGCTGCTTCTTGCCATCGTCCTCATGATCGCGTTCGGAGTCTTCCTCCCGAAATCCGCCACCATCGGCGGCCTGACCTGGGGCGGCCACGAGGGGGGGAGCGTTTTCGACAAGGTCTACAACCAGATGTACGTGCCGATGCAGGGAACCATGTTCTCGTTGCTGGCCTTCTTCATCGCCTCGGCCGCCTACCGTGCCTTCAAGATTCGGAGCCCCGAAGCGACGATCCTCGGGGTTACCGCCGTCATCATCATGATCGGCCAGGTGCCGATCGGTTCGCTCCTGTGGGATGGCATGCCCGGCCTGTCCGCCTGGATCATGAACGTGCCCAACCTGGCGGCCAAGCGGGCCATCCTGATCGGCGCCGCCCTCGGCGCCATTGCCACCGGCATGAAGGTCATTCTCGGCCTCGAACGCAACTACGTGGGAGGCGAGTAGACCATGGACTGGATGCAGCGCCTCGAAAAGCTCGACCGCCGAATCATCTTCGTCATCATGCTGATCGCCGTTTCCATTCCGGTGCTGGTGCGGCTCGACATGCCGATTCCCTCCAGCAAGGAAGTCGACGACTACTACGAAACCATCGAGAAACTCCCGGACGGCTCGGTTGTCTTCTTCCCGGCCGATTTCGACCCGGGGAGCGTGGCGGAACTCGAGCCGATGATGCGCTCGGCGCTCACCCATCTCTGGCGGAAGAACTGCAAGATCGTCTGCTTCACGCTCTGGGATACCGGGCCGGGCATCGTCGACGCCATCCTGCGCGACATGGCCGGGAAGATGAACAAGGAGTACGGCACCGACTATGTCTTCCTCGGTTTCAAGGCGGGACGCGAAGTCATCATGGTCCAGATCGCCAACAGCATCTCCGGCGTTTTCCCCCAGGACTACTCCGGAAAACCCACGAAGGATCTGCCGCTGATGCAGCAGGTGGACAAGCTGACGGACACCAAGCTGATCGTGAACATATCGGCGGGCTACCCCGGCACGAAGGAATGGGTGCAGCAGGTCCGCACCCGGTACGCCGTCCCGATGCTCTCCGGCTGCACCGGCGTGTCGGCTCCCGAATACTATCCCTACTACCAGTCCGGCCAGCTGTCGGGACTCCTCGGCGGGCTGGGCGGCGCGGCCAAGTACGAAGCGCGCGTCGGAGTGAAGGGGGATGCCACCGCCGGCATGCCCGCGCAGTCCATGGGCCACCTGGCGGTCATCGCCCTGATCCTGATGGGGAACGTCCTGTACGTCGTCAACAAGAAGAAGGCGGGGGCGCGATGAACATCTCCACCGAAGTCTGGATCTGGGTCAGCGCGCTCCTGACGCTTGCGATTTATTCGTATCTGTACCGCGACAACCCGGTCTATAAGTTCGCCGAGTACCTGTTCGTCGGCCTGGCCGCCGGCTACTACTTCACGATTTATTACCGGAATACGCTGATCCCGAACCTGATTGACCCCATCCTGGCGGGCCCGAAGGACTTGAACTACTTCTGGTATATCGTGCCGATTGGCCTCTCGATACTACTGCTGTCGCGCTTCGTCCCGTCGATCAGCTGGCTCAGCCGCTGGCCGATCGGATTCATGGTCGGAGCTTTTGCCGGCCTGGCCATCATCGGCAACGCCCAGGGAGATCTGATCAGCCAGGTCCAGGCCAACCTGTTGCCACTTGTCGATCCCGATTCCGTCACGGGCTTCAACAATGCCTCTGGAATCGGCGGCAAACTCCTCGGCATCCTCTGGATGTTCGGCAACATTCTCCTGATCGTCGGCCTCATCACGACGCTGATCTTTTTCTTCTTCAGCCTCGAACACAAGGGCCCCGTCGGCGCAACCGCCAAGGTCGGCGTCTACTTCCTGATGCTCTCCTTCGGCGCCTCCTTCGGCTTCACCGTCATGTCCCGCATCTCGCTCCTCCTCGAACGCCTCCGCTTCCTGTACGGTGACTGGCTCGGCTTCACCATCGTCCGCTAACTGGCGCTTCACGTTCGACGGCCCCGCCACCGGGGCCGAGCAGATGGCGCGCGACACCGCGCTGTTCGAAATCGCCGAGGCCGATCCCACCTCGCCACCCGTCTTCCGCCTGTACACCTGGTCGCCGCCGGCCATCTCGCTGGGTCACCACCAGGTCATCGAGGATGAAATTGATGTCGAGGCCGCGCGCGCGCGG
>JAWXBZ010000170.1:0-4254 GCA_034440375.1 Candidatus Eiseniibacteriota bacterium | reverse complement strand
GACCGGCTTCTTCGCCACCTGCCGCGTCTTCGGCGACGCCATGGCCAAGCAGGGCGGCGGCAGCATCGTCAACATCGCCTCGATCTACGGCATGGTCGGCAGCAACCTCGCCCTCTACGAGGGCACCACGATGACCACCGCCCCGGACTACTTCTTCCACAAGGGCGGCATGATCAACCTCACCCGCTATCTCGCCTCGCATTACGGCGCCCAGAAGGTGCGCGTGAACGTCGTGTCCCCCGGCGGCATCTACAACCCCGAGACCCCGCAGGCCGCGGAATTCATCAACCGCTACAACAAGATCACGATGCTCGGCCGCATGTGCGATGCGGCGGAAGTCGGTGGCGCCGTCATCTTCCTCCTGAGCGACTCCGCGTCCTACGTCACGGGCGCCAACATTCCGGTTGACGGCGGCCACACCGCCAAATGAGCCGCTGGTATTCACTGGAAGGCAAGAAAATCTGGGTCACCGGTGGCGCCGGCTACCTCGGCTCCGCCATCACGGTCGAACTCGACCAGGTCGGCGCCCAGGTGCTCTGCTTCGACCTGCCCGGCAAGGCCGAAGCGCTGGTGCGCGAGCGCGGGCTCAAACGCACCGTGCCGCTCAGCGTCGACATCAACGACGCGGCGAAGCTCCCCGCGGTCCTGGAGAGCCTGCTGGCCGAACACGGCGTGCCGGACGGCATCGTGCACCTCGTCACCGCGTCCTCCTCGGGCAAGTCGCTCGAGGCGCTGACGGCAGATGAATTCCAACGCACCTTCGATCTCGCACTCACCCCCTCGTTCATCCTCTGCCGCACCCTCGCCGAGCGGATGAAAGTCCGCGGCGCGGGCAGCATCATCCTGTTCTCCAGCATGTATGGCGTCGTGGCGCCGGACAAAGGCATCTACCACGCGCCGATGGCCGCGAACCCGATCGACTACGGGGCGAGCAAGGCCGCCACCCTCCAGCTCTCCCGCTATTTCGCGATGCACTACGGCGGCGACGGTGTGCGGTTCAATTGCATCACCCCGGGACCTTTCCCCAATCCGGCCGTTCAACATAACCACCCGGCGTTCATCGCGGACCTGAGCAAGAAGACGGTGCTGAACCGGGTCGGCCAGAACCGGGAGATCGTGGGCCCCACGCTGTTCCTCCTGACCGACAGCGCCTCCTTCGTGACCGGCCACAGCCTTGTGGTCGATGGCGGCTGGACGATCTGGTAAGCGGGCGCATGCCCCAGGCCGCGCAGCTCTTCGCCCCGGTCTGGCCCGCCCTGCCTTTGGTTGGGCCCCTCGCCGCCGTCCCGCCGGTTTCCCCCGCTGAGGTCGGCCCGTCGTGGCATCAGCTCGGGCAGCATTGGAGGCCTGCGGCCGAGCCCGGCCTCAATTCCGGCTGGGCCCGGATCCATTGGAATGACACCGGGTTGCTTTACGAGGCGGTCTTCCTCCAGCGCCGTCCCGCCAACCGGGCGCGGCGGCTGAATGAGCGCACGTGGGAGCTGGGGGACATCGCCGAATTCTTCCTCCAGGATCCGGCCACCGGGCGTTACCTCGAATTGCATGTGACTCCCGAAAACCAGCGCCTCCAGCTGCTCTGGCCCCTCGGCGGGCTGGAACGCTTCCGGGCCGGCACGGCGCCACTGGATGATTTCCTGATCCCCGATTCCCGCTGGGTGGAAAGCCACACCGGCGTGACCGCAGGCCATTGGACCGCCCGGGCCTTCATCCCGTATTCCTGTCTCGGTCTCGAACGCCCGCCGTGCCCCCCGGTGCTGCGGACGGCGGTCTGCCGTTACGACCGGAGCCGGGGCCCCGAACTGTTCTCGTCCACGGCGCGCCTGACCGAGCCCAACTACCATCGCCACCAGGAATGGGCCGAGCTGCGCCTGCTCCCGCCCGCTTAGTCGCGGCGCCAGAGCACGTCTCGCGTGATCGACGGGATGTCCCGGCAACCGAGCTGGCACATGGCCATCAGGAGTTCCTGCCGGAGAAGCTTCAGGACATGCTCCACGCCGGCCGCGCCGCCGACCGCGAGCCCGTAGACATAGGGTCGGCCGATGTGCACCGCCGCGGCCCCCAGCGCCAGAGCCTTGACCACATCCGTGCCGCGACGGATCCCACCGTCCACCATCACGGGTACGCGGCCTTTCACCGCCGCGACGACCTCGGGCAGCACCTCGATCGTGGCGGGCAGCGTGTCGAGGCAGCGGCCGCCGTGATTGGAGACGATGATCCCGTCGGCCCCCGCCGCGATGCCCGCGCCGGCGTCAACCCCGCTCATCACGCCCTTGAGCAGGAGCGGCACGCGCGTGATCGAGCGGAGCCACTCGATGTCCTTCCACGTCAGGCTGGCCGGTACGACTTGGTCCAGCGTCTGGATCGAGGCGGGTTCGCGCACGCCCGCTAGGTGCGGATAAGTGACCCCCGGCGGAATCTCGAGCTTCAGTCGTTGCTGGCGGTACCGCACGCCGTCGAGGGGGCTGTCCACCGTCACGCACAGCGCCGTGGCCCCCGCCGCCTGCACCCGCTCGACCAGGGCGGCCGTGAGGCCACGGTCCTTGAGCACGTAGAGCTGGTACCAGACGGGCGCCCGCGCGACGGCCATGACGTCCTCGATGCTCGTGTGGGTCCCGGAGCTCAGCACCATGGTGGCGCCCACCGCGCCCGCCCCGCGGGCCGTGGCGAGCTCGCCTTCGGGATGGGTGTAGCGGTGCCCGGCCGTCGGCGCGAGTAAGATGGGCATCGGCATGCGCTGGCCAAAGAGTGTCGTCGTGGCATCGAGCCCCGCCAGATCCTGCAGCACCCGCTGGCGCAACCGGAGATCGGCGAAACGCTCGCGGTTCCAGCGGACCGTGAATTCGTCGGCCGCGCCGCCCGCGATGAAGTTGTAGACCACCTCGGGCATCAGGTCGCGCGCCCGGGCCTCCACGTCGTCCAGGTTCAGCAGTCGTTCCAGTCCCTCGGGGGTTCCGGCGGCATTCAACGCAGTCATGGCCAATCCGGTTTCAGAGCGAGATCCAGCGTCGTTCCGCCGAGGATTGGAGCATGGCCCGGCACGCGGCCACCGCGGCGCGACCGGCCTCGCCCGAGCCCACCTGGCTGGGACGGCCGTGAATCAGATCAATGAAGGCGGCCATCTGGTCCCGGTAGGCCTGCATGCGCACATCGGCGAAGGCGGTGTCCGCCCCCTCGTGCTTCACGGGCGGCTGCTGCGAGACCACCCGCCAGCCGTTGGCATCCGACAGCCGTAATTCGCTGTAGGCGTCAAGGTCGAGCAACGCCTCGCTGCCGACGATGCGGAAGCGGAAATCCTCGCCCGGAAACGACGGCGCGGGCAACGCCCGGCTTGAAAACAGCGTCCCGATGGCGCCATTCGCGAACTCCATCAGCGCGACCGTGGTGTCCTCCACCTTCAGGTCGGGCAGCAGCGTGCGCGAGAACGCCGAGACGGTCTTCACTTCGGCCTGCATCATCCAGCTCAGCAAGTCGATCGCGTGCGGCGAACTGTTCAGCAGGTGGCCGATGTTCAGCGGGTCGTTCCACCAGGCCCAGTCGCCGCCGAAGCCGCCGCTTTTGATGGCGCCCGCATACATGGGCATCGAAACCATCACGGCCTGCACCCGACCGATGGCACCGGAGCGCACGAGTTCGCAGGCGCGCTGGTTGTTGACGCGGAAGCGTTGCTGGTAGCCGACCGCGAGGGTCACGCCCCGCTGGGCCGCGGCAGCAATCATGCGCTCGCAGTCCGCGGCGCTGGTCGCGAGCGGTTTTTCGACGAGCACATGCTTGCCGTGCGCGATGGCCTCGAGCGCCTCGTCGACGTGCAGGTGGTGCGGTGTCGTGATGACGATGGCATCGACATCGGGGCGCCGCAGCAGGGCCTGCTTGTCGGCCACGAACTCGATCCCGTAACGCTCCGCGAGCCCGGGGGCGCGCCGGCCGCCGGACACCGCGATGACGGCCATATCCGGGAGCCGCTTCACGGCCTCAATGTGCGTGCGGCCCATGAATCCGGAGCCGATGATGCCAAAACGAAGGGTCTGCATGGAGGGAATGTGCCGCAGGAAAGGAGTGAATTAAGGGAGAGATGTCCGGGCCGGACCGAAAGCGCCTGCACTGCTTTTCAGGGTGTCGCAAAGCCTTCTGCCCACAAGCAAAACCCTCCCAGTACGCTGGACATTGCCGGGTCAGCCTGCATCGTTTTTCCGAGTCTCTTGACGTCCTCCCCCGCCCTACCCGCCCGCGCCTGGATCATCGTGGCTCTGCTATGGG
>JAWXBZ010000169.1:0-6313 GCA_034440375.1 Candidatus Eiseniibacteriota bacterium | reverse complement strand
TCCAGGTCTTCGAGTTCCGCCTGCATGCGCGGCCCATGCACGATCAGCCGGTCTGCCCGGCCGCGGAACCAGGTAACGATTCTCCATTGCCAGCCATGCCTGGAGAGCCCGCCGGAATGCGGAACGGGGTCGTGCACCGTAATCAGGACGGGAATGCGCTTGCGGTACGAGTACAACGTCCACCCCACCAGGACAGGATGAACTTCCTGGATATGCAGGATCTCGGGAGAGAAGTCCCTCAGGATCCTGTTTATCCGGAGACTGGTGCCGAGAGTGCGCGGATCCCGCATCCTGCCCGGTTCCAGGAATCGGACGGTAACGGTTTTGTGCAGCAGATCGAGCAAGTCATCCGTCAGTTCGCTGCGGGCATTGCTGGTACGCAGTATGAGCAGGACTTCATGTTTGGCCGAAAGGGCGAGCGCGAGGCGGCTGGCGTACTCTGAAAAATGGAGCGCCAGGAGTGCGATCCTCATAGTTTTTTCCCGGGACATATTCTTTGGTGGTGAACGGCCTCCGCGACGTGGAGTTCGCCATCGGTGCGACCGCGTGCCGGAAGGTGCCTAGTGGCCATTGGAAATAAACTTTCTGATCGCGCCTCTGAACACGGCGTGAACTCCCGTCCTTTCAGGTTTTCGCAGCAACAAGGTCCAGCCTATTACCCCATATGCCAGTACGAAGCACCCGATTCCTGCCAGAGTTTCCCAGAGCGGAGGGAGGGAAGCCTGTGCGATTGCCGCGCGGCAGCCCCATGCCATCGCGATTCCCGCCGCTGTGATGACAATAATGTCAGCGCCAAATGGAAATGCCCCCAACGTGCGGCGGACGAACAGAACCCTCGTTGCGTTTGCCACCGCAATGGACGTGAATGTCGCGACTGCCGCACCAAGCTGGCCGTACTCGGGAATCGCAATCCAGCAGAGGAGTGCCGAGACCGCAAGGCCGATCGAAAGGATTTTCAGCTCGAGAACATGCTTGCCCGTCATCGACAGGGCCCAGCCCGACGGCCCGAAGACGATGAAGACATATTGTCCGGCCGCCAGCCAGCTTACGACAGCCTGGGAAGTCACAAACGACGGACCAAAAAGGGGAGGAAACTGCGCGCCCCAAAACAGGAAGATCGCAAAAACCGGCAGCGTGAGCAGGGTAACCAGCCGGGTGCTCAAGGACATAACGTGCACCATGCCGGCAAGGTCTGCTCGTACGTGCCGTTCGGCGATCAATGCACCGAGCCCCTGTCCAAAGGCGACGCCGAAAACGCCCATCAGCACCAGCAGCATCTTTACCAGGGAATACTGTCCCAGGTCCTGTGCGGTCGCGAAACGGCCCAATATCAGCATGTCCATGCTGGCGGTAAGAGAAACGACGAGTACCGCCCCGGCCAGAACGCCCGAGTAACGCATCACGCGAAACGTTTCGCCCCATGCCTGCGGTGTGGCGCGATCGCCTGCATGAAAATCGGAACGGGCGCGCGTCGCGAGGAACGCCGAAGCCAGCAACGATCCGAGCGTGGTTCCCACGACCACGGCCCAGAGGCGCCATCCGGCCAGGAACAGGATGAGAATCGCCGAAAGGCGGATGGTCGGCAACAGGACGCACTCGGCAAGCACGGGCGGAGCCAGTTTGAAAATGCCCCGGTATGCGCCACCCAATACCGCAATGTCGGTCAAAAACGGCAGTGCGAGCGCGAGGCACAGGAGGATTTCGGCAAAGTGGGGGTACTGGTAGAAGTTGGCCTCCACGACTCGGCCCAAACCGAGCGCAACGGCAATCGCCGGGAGCAGGGCGAACGTGCCTGCCAGGAGGCGGACCCGCCGGAGTACCCGAACATGCGCGGTACGGTCCGGTCCGCCATTACTCTCTCCAAAGTGCCTTTGCAGCCCTACGTCGAGTCCCAGGCGGGTCACTATCGCGGTCAGGTCCAGCAGATTGCGGGCGAGGTTGAAGATCCCGTAGTCCGATGCGCCGATGACGCGGGCCACGATCAAGCCCGACAGGAGCGACACGCACTGCTGGTAGAACGTTCCGGCAGCTACGATCGAAGCACGGCCGATCAGCCTGCGCGGTGCCGCCTCGTCTGGTTGGATTTTCATTGCGGCACATCAGGTACCCTGCGTCATACGCTCAAGCTGTAGCGAACGGTGCAGGATTACGGCAAGTAAAATGGCAAACAGCGCCGCAATTCTCCCGTCCGACGGAGTGTAGAGCGTCACGAATGTTGCACCGAAGGTGGCGAGCGCCGCGAGCGCCGCGATCAGCTCTGTGCGCGCATCCGGACTCGCCTTGTCGCCTGCCAGGACAGTCATGGCGCGCCTGATCGCATCGCCGACCACTACCAGGGCCGCGAGCGAGCCGAGGACTCCACCTTCGTAAAGGATCTTGAGAAAACCGCTTTCCGGTTGATCCGGGATGTATGAAATGCCCTTTGTCGTGCCGATGTCGTAGTAGTTGAACACACCCGGCCGTGTTTCGATGAGGTAGGGCTGGAAGCTGGCCAACCCGATGCCTGTTATCGGATGGTCGGCGAACATATCCCAGGTATCTACCCAGATCGTGAGCCGGTGCTCGGTTTCTTCGCTCAGGTATAAAAAGCGCTCCAGAACGGTCGTTGGAACCGTGTTCAGCCACGTTTCCATGGGTACGAGCGCCAGGGCCAGCGCAACGGCGATCACGCTCCCCATGATCAACAGTTTGGCGACGGCATTCCACTTGTTGAACAGGAACAGCGTCACCGCGGATACGGCCAGGCACGCCAAAATGGCGGTACGGGATATCGTCGTCACCAGCGCGCCCAGGCTGACTGCGATCGCGGCCCAGACCAGAAAGCGCATCTTCATGCCGTCGAACCGGCCCCGGACGGAAAGGAGCAGCAGGAACGTGATCATGCACGCGAGATAGGCGCCGGCCCTTTGCGGGTCCTGGAAGAACCCCCCCGCCCGGTAAATCGCCAGTCCGGATTCGGAAATGGTTGACTGGTTCAGGTTGCTGCCCCGCAAGCTCAGATTCAGGTGCAGGAAGTGGTCGATGAAGAGGCCGCCGGCCATGACCAGCAATACGACCGAGAGAAGGAGAACCAGGCGTTCGAACCCTCCGTCCCGCTTCAACTCCTCCAGCGCGAACAGCAGGAAAAAGTAGACGGTAAGGTTTTTGAACACGAACTCCCGCACGGACCACAGCGGAAACTGCGAAAACGCGATGCAGGGAATGATGAGCACACACGCGAGCAACAAAGCCCGGGTTGGGAAAAACGACGCCAATGACCCGGAAGGACTGGTCAGTTGTTTCGCGGCCAGCCCGATCATGAGCACGATCATGACTGCCTGGAAGACATCCAGGCCGAAGCGCCCTGGCGGGAGTGTCGCAGCCGCGACGGGAAAGCAGGCGATCAGCGCCAGAAAAGCGAATCGCAGCGGCTCCCGTCGTGTAAGCGTTACCAGGCCGCCGATGACAAGACTGGCGAAGACAGCCACGTAGTAGACGGCACGGTCGCCAGCCATGCCGCCGACGACGGCGGTCGCCAGTCCTGCGAACGCGGCCATTGCCGCCGCAACAATGACGATCAGCGCCGCGGCGGGCAGTGCCGGTGAATCCGCGGTCACGCCGGGAATGTTGGCGCTATTGAAATTCATCGATCAGGATTTCCCCGCCGATGTGCAGCGGACCGCCATGACGTCATGGCGGCCGGTTTCTCCTGCCATTGCATGGCCGGGGGCGTGACGATCGTGACGGCTCCGGCCAGGACGCACCCCGCCCACTGGCTGCGCCTGCGTGGCCGCTCCCTTGTTCCGCAACTGCGCCATCATGCAGGACAACGCGCCACGGCGCGCTCGAACACAATGCCGATGTGCTCCATCTCCTCTTCACTCGGGGGCACATCGAGAATGAACGTGCGGTAGCCGGCGTCGACGTAGCGAGACAGTTCGTCCGCTACCCGATCGTAACTACCTACCAGAAACGGGCAAATGGCCTTGTAGTTCTGGAACGGTACCAGCCAGTACGGATTCTCTTTTCCCATCTCCGTATTGCCGAGTTCCGAGAGTTGCCGGTGCCAGGAGGAATCCGATACCTTCATCGCCAACTGATGAGTAAGCTGTCCCTTGCGGTCTTCGGGGTAGCGCGTGCGCGCGGCGGTCCAGGCTTCGCCGTCTTGCGGGCGGGCGATGATGCCGATACGGATGCCGTTCGCCGTGGCATCCCCGGGCGGGGCCGCCGCGTACTCGGACGGAGGCTTCGGGTATTCGACGGCCGTCGCCCCGAGTTGCCGCGCGGCCTGCATGCCCGCTTCCGAGGAACCGGAAACCAGCAGGCCGGGCATCAGGCTGGCAGGCAGCGGCGGCGTAAGCCTGAGGTTGGCCACCTTGTAGTAGAGGCCTTCGAAGCTCACCGGATCGGCCGATCGCAGCAGTTTCTGAATGACCGTGGCGTACTCGATCAACCGCACGTAACGATCATCGTGGGGTGTGAGGTCGTTGAGCGCCGTGAGGTCGTTCTTGAATCCGCCCGCCACCATGTTCAGGTATACGCGGCGGCCGTGCAGAAAGGCCAGCGAAGTGATCATCTTCGCCACGCTGTAGGGATGCATGTAGACCGGCTGGATCGCCACCAGGGGACAGAGGCGCTCTGTGGCCCCGATGATGATCTGCGAGACCAGCCAGGGATCCAGTTGCGCGTTGTCGGTAAACACGAGGATGCCTTCGCACCCGGCGGCCTCACTGCAGCGCGCCACTTTCTCCAGCTCGCGGAAACTGGTCCCGGACTGCGCCGTCAGCGTAGTGGGGCAGGTGGTGAAAATCTTCAGGCCGTGCTCGGAAGCCGTGGTGCGCATATCGAGTCCTCGCGATCCGTTCGCAAGGGGCTCAATCTACGCGGGGCAAAATGCAGACCACGCGCCGCGACAGGCGCCGGCCCATGATCCATCCGGACCATGGGGGAATCGCCGGGAGGCGGAAAAAACAAGGGCGTGGCCTCGCGGCCGCGCCCCAGGGAACTTCTCAATCAGCAGAGAAACAGATGACTACGCTTCGTTTGGCTTCGGCAGAGACAAGCTGGTAACAACGAGTTGGCCATCTGGTTTCCAAGCGGTGTAGTAAGTGACCTACACCTGTAGTTACTATCCTACATTCACCCTCTATCTGCAAGGGTGGAAAATGGCTCGTTCGGATTATGTTGTGTTCATCGTGCTGGTCCAAAAAAAAGCCGGCGGATCGCTCCACCGGCTTTTCTCGCAGGCAACGCAGCACCATGCTTATAAGGCATGGTTTGCGGTGTGGATTACGGCGTAGCCGTCAGAACTCCGTTTACCATCGTCAGAACTCCCTCCAGCGGCCCCACCGAAACGGAGAGTGCCGTCGTGCCGCGGATCACGCGGTCGTGGATGACCGCGGTGCTTTGCCCGAATGCCGAGTGGTAGTTGGCAAGCTTGAGGAAAACGCCGTACCCCTCGTAGAGCGTCGGCCCACGGTGATCCAGCTTCAGCACGCCGTTGACCCACGCCTGAAAGTAGCCATCGGAACCGGAGGACCACTTCACGTGGTAGACGAAATCGTACCAGCCGCCCTTCACGATCGGGCCAACATCCGCCCCGAAACTGTATTGGTTTCCGGCGCTGTCCATGACCACGGTCGGCCCGGCCTGGCCGCGCAGGGACATCCGGCCGTCAGACCCGGTGAAGATGTGAAAATTGGCCTGTCCTCCCTGATTCCTGGTGTCGTGGAAATCGAAGATGGTGCCCCAGGATCCCGCGGGCGGGGTCACGTAGTCCGAAGGAAACTGGACCGAGTGCGCCCACCAGGATTCCCGGCCCTGGTAGCCGTCGGTGGCCGACTGGGGTAGCGCGACATCGTTGCGCTCGTGGGCGCCGCTGCCGGAGACGTTGTTGTCGCCGGGTTCCGTGTGCAGGCGCAGGCCCGTTCCGCCATCGCGTCCGACGTTTGCGACGGTCGCGCGGTTGGTCCCGGCTTTTTGCTCCACCCACCACACATTGTCATTGGACACCCCGTCACCTGTGGCGGTCCGATACGGAGCCGTTGGGAAGGTGGCGAAAAATTGCACTGTGCCGGGTTGCGCCTGCGTCTTTGTCGTCACCGATACCGGAGCCGCCGTCCACGCCGAATGGTTCGGTACTGCATCGTAGGCGCTCACGCGATAGTTGTACGTGGTGCCCGCGGTCAAGCCGGTGTGCTGGAATGATGTCGTGGCAGTTGTGCCCAGCGCCACATCATTGAGGTAGACGTAGTAGCCCTTGACGCCGACGCTGTCGGTCGAGGCACTCCAGGTCAGATTGATCTGGGTTGCCGAGACCGCCGTTCCGGCAAGC
>JAWXBZ010000168.1:0-11008 GCA_034440375.1 Candidatus Eiseniibacteriota bacterium | reverse complement strand
GGGATGATATCCATGGCGTTGTAGTGGAGATGAGCATGGGTGTCGATCATGCCGGGCATGATGGTCTTGCCGGCGCAGTCGATGACACGCGCGCGCGCGGGCGCCTTGACCGATGAGGACGGACCGATGGTCGTGATTCGGTTGCCGTCGATCACGATGGTGCCGTTCTCGATGACCTCATCGCCCTTCATCGTGATGAGGCGGGCATTGGTCAGGGCCACCGTGCCGCCGGATGGCGCGGCCCGGGGAAGCCAGAGGTTGACGACCAGCGAATCGACGGCCAGCGTCGGTTCTGCCGGCTCCTTGGCCTTGGCGGTCAGGGTGTCGGCTTGAGCCCTGGCGGTCGAGGTGTCGGCCTTCGCCTCCTTCGGCTTGGGCACGGACTTCTCGCCGGCTTTCAACTTCTCACGATCCCACGAGGCCAGGACCGAGTCGAGACTCGTGCGATAGAAGTTCGGACCGTAGGACCAGGTAATCGTCTCGCCGTCATTCGCCCAGTTGACCCACTCGGCTCCCTGGTCGCCGGTGAATTTCTTGACCGGCACCGCGCCGCCCTCGCCGGCAATCGTGATCGGCTTCCGGCCGCTCCCCGGCAGGGCAGTGAGATAGGCGTTGAACTGCTCGGTGTACGCCGCCCACCGGCCGTCGGGGCTTGGCACGACCTCGTCGGCGTAGGTGAATTTCAGGTGTTCAATCTTGTCGAGGCCGTCCACCCGGACCGACCAGAGCGAGGATTTTTCGCTGCCAGGCCCATCCGGTTGTGTTTCGAGATAGAAAATCCGCTGGTTGTCGGCGCTGAAGAAGGGGCGGGGCATCCGCCGGGCCGAGCCGCGGGTCGGGATGTCGATGATCCAGGTGGCCGGGCTCCCTGAACCGCTGACGGGCGAGGAGGGCAGCCAGATCACCTGCTGATAGCTTTCGCCTACCAGGTCATGGCCACGAAACGGACTGTTGTCGCCGCGGATGCAGACGATCTTCGATCCGTCGGGGCTGAACGCCGGGTTCGAATACTGCGATGACACGTTCGTGAGGCGCGTCGAGGCGCCGCCCCCCGCCGGCATCTTCCAGACGTGGCCACCCTCGGTATCGCTCCAGGAGACATAGGCCAGCGATCGCCCGTCCCGGGAGAAGGCGGGCGCGTAGGCAAGGCCACCCCTGGTTTCGAGCTTTCGGGCGTTACCGCCCGGAAGCGACATGGACCAGAGGCTGCCGATGGCGGCGAAGATCAGACTCTTGCCATCAGGCGATTGTGTCGGCCAGGAGATCATCCGCACGCGGAACTGGTCGGAACCAATTTCGCGCGGGAAGCGGAGAGCCTTCGCCACGACCTGTTCGATGTCGGCCTGAAAGGGGATGCGGTCCGCCCGGCCGGTGGTCGTGTCAATCTTCCAGAAGCCACCCTGTGCCGTCAGAACGATCGATCGACCGTCCGGCATGAAGGAGTAGCCGGGGTAGATGCCGGTCCAGGCGAAGTTCTCCTGCATGTCCTGGTCGAGACCGTCCCAGAGCGGGCGCTCGGATCGACTCTCCAGGTCGTAGAGGTACAGGACCGATTTCAGCCGATCGCGCCGCACGAAGGCCAGCGTCCTGCCGTCGGGGGAGAGTTGTGGCCGGCCGGAGCCGCCGTAGCCGTCGGTGAGCGTGATCTGATCGCCGGTGGTCTTGTCCCAGCGGCGGATCTGGTAAATGCCGGCGAAGACATTTCGATTGTAGGCGTAGCGGCTGGGGCGGGCGCTGAAATACACATAGCGTCCATCGGGGGAAACGATCGGTTCGCCCGCCTCCGGCAACTCCCCCTTCACCGTGACCGGGAGCCCCGAACCGCCGCGGATATTGATCATCCAGAGTTCCGCGGTTCCGATGGAGCTGAAGTCGGTGAGCCGCTTCTTGGCCACCAGCCACTCGCCATCCGGGCTCCAGCTGGCGGTGTTCATCGTTGACTTTTCCTGTGTCACCGGCCGAAGGCCGGTGGCGTCGGCGCTCATGATCCAGATGTTGTCGCTGCCGCCTCGATCGCTGGTGAACGAGAGCCGCTTGCCGTCCGGCGACCAGCGCGGCTGGGAATCCCAGGCCGGGCCGCTGGTCAGGCGTGTGGCCCAGCCGCCGGAAACCGGCAGCGTGTACAGGTCGCCGAGGAGATCGAATACGATTGTTTTCCCATCCGGGTTCACGTCGGACGACATCCAGGTCCCTTCCGTCACGTTGAACCGGACGGTGTCGGATGGGCCGTGGGCCATGTTCACGAACCAGTCCTTGGCCTCCTCGTCTTTCTTCGCTCCGGTGGCCTTCGTGGTGTCGGCTGCGGCGCTGTCACTTCCGGCGTCGGACAGGGAGCGCAGAAAATGGGAGTGCCCGACTTCCATGTCCATCGCGGCGCTCACCGAAAACGTGCCGAGCGAACTCATCCATGCCTCCGCCTCATGGCAGGGACAGGAAGCGCCCCCGTGCGACGTCACGACTTCGGAGCCTGCGGCATCGGGAGATTCGGGCCCGGCGTGGGATGGGCACGACCCGGCTCGTACAGCCGCTGCGCTACCGATCGTAAGGACAAGAAACAAGAGGACGGACCGACGGATTCGCATGGATCCCCCGAAAGGCAAACGAGGACGACAGGACGGATGGCAGGAGCGGGCGACGAGAGATTTTACCCGGTGCGTTCAGACGTTTGGGAGGGGTGGGATGTTGACTGAAATGAACAGACAGTCATGGAATGATAAGGGGGATGGGGCTTCCCGCCCGGCTAAATGGGCAAAAGGGCCCGCTCTCCGGAGCGGGGGGGTCCTCTAACTGGATCGGCGCGAGCGCGATCCGGCCGGTCGGGCGACCGTGTTCCGGAGTGAAAGCCGGGGGTGGCGGCCCTGTAGTTGATTGTCCCACATTAGGATAACCAGTCCAAGGACCAGAACCAGCAGTTCCACCGAGTCGGGCAGCATCATGATGAGCCTCGTCGAAGGGGTTGGTCGACCGGGCAATCCGGCCTGACTGACCTGTTCGAAACATAGGATGAAGCACTTTCGATGCCAAATTGATGGCTGGTCTTTGAATAGTTGATGAACGGCCGCTCTCGAGTCGGCCCCGGCGCAATCCGACGCGAATCGTTCCTGACGTGAAAATTCTTCATGCACGGTGGTTCGCGTCCGATAATTTCCACCGACGACGCTGTTCTCCTGTTTTTTTGACCGATCACTCGTTCAGGGAGCCCCATCGAACCATGTCCACCCGTGACCGCTACGTTGTGGCCCGCATGGCCTCGGGGCTGGTTCTCCGCGGCACGACTGTCGATTTCACACCGGAGAGGCCCACCTTCTGGGTGACGCCGGACGGATGTGGTCGTGGGGTCGAAGTCCGGCTCGCCGACTTGAAGGCCCTCTTCTTCCCCCGACACGAGCCCGGATCAGAATCTGAAACCCCGACCGCCTATGCCCCGGCGCCCGATCCGACACGAGACGGCAAGCGCCTTGTGGTCCGTTTCATGGACGGGGAAACAATGACCGGCTACGCCCTTTCCTATCGTCCGGAGAAACCCGGGTTTTTCCTCTTTCCGGATGATCCCGAGAGTCAGCACGAGAAGATTTTTGTCCTCCAAACAGCCACGAGCGATGTCCTGGCGGGTCCACATGCTCAGGCGCACCCCATCGCCTCTCGAAGCCCCGGACCAACGGTACAGAAAAAAGTGGCCTGAATTCGACCCCTCCGCCGGGCCGGTCCGTGGGTCCCGGTGCTATACTTTTCCGGAATGCCAATACCCGTTACAGGGCCCTGACAACTCCGGGAGACACCACGTCATGCCTGTCCGCTACCCCCGCCTCGCTGGCCGCCACCTGTATCGCAGCCTGATTCCGGCACTGGTCATCCTGTCGGGCAGCCTGTGCGGAGACAGATCCGCGCTTGCACTTAAAGTATTGAATTACAACATCTTGAACTATCCCGCGGCGAGCGGTGCCGTCCGGGAGGATGAGTTTCGTACCATCGTGGCGGCCCTTCATCCCGATGTCATGGTTGTCCAGGAAGTGACCGGAACTCCGGACACCGGGATGAACCAGTTCCTGACCAATATCCTCAATGCGCAATTTCCCGGGGAGTACGCGGCGGGGCCCTGGATTCACGGAAGCGACACCAACAACGCCCTCTACTACCGCACGGCCGCCTTCGACTTTGTGTCCGCCGACACCATTGGGACGCCGCTTCGGGCGATCCATCACTTTGTCCTGCGTCCCGATGGCTACACGTCAAGCGCGGCGAATCTGCATCTCTATTCCGCCCACCTGAAGGCCAGCTCCACGAGCGCAGATCAGGCGCAGCGACTCGATGAGTGCAACCGCTGGCGCAATCGGATGAACACCCTGGCCCCCGGTACCAATTTTCTCGGCTGTGGTGATTTCAACATCCAATCCAGCAGCGAGGCGTCGTATCAGCGACTTCTGGCTGATGAGGCGGATGACGACGGACGGCTTTTCGATCCCATCAATACCCCCGGCAGCTGGAACAACAACGCCGGCTTCTCATCGATTCATACCCAGAGCCCCAAAACCGCCACAAACCCCTACGGCGGGGCCACCGGCGGAATGGATGATCGCTTCGATTTCATCCTGGCCTCCGCCGCCATGCTGGACGCCGAGGGGATGTCCTACGTCCCTGGAACCTATGATTGCTACGGCAATGACGGAATGCACTTCAATCTGGCGATCAATGCGCCACCGGTGATCCCGGAGGGGGCCGCCATGGCCGGCGCGCTGCACGAGGCTTCGGATCACATGCCGGTCATCATGACCATCCAGGTGCCGGCCAGGATCGGTGTCGTGGCCTCGCTCAATTTCGGCACGGTCATCATCGGCGCCACCGCCAACCAGATGCTGGCGGTCAACAACGTGGCGGTGGCCCCGGCGGACGAACTGACCTACACCTTCGTGGCGCCGGTCGGCTTCACCTCACCCGGCGGGACGCAGAACGTCAACGCCGGGCTCGGTCAGAACCACACGATCGGCATGCTGACGGCCACGATCGGCAACAAGAATGGCAACCTGAGCATCAGCACCGATGATGTCGACAACCCGACGAAATTGGTGGCCCTGTCCGGGACCGTGGTCCGTCACGCGGTGCCTTCGGTCGTGATGACGCCGGTTGCGACGCTCGATACGCTCGACTTCGGCAGTCACCCGGTTGGCATGTTCACGGACGGCGCCGTCCAGGTGCACAACAGCGGTTACGATGCCCTGCAGGCACAGCTGGACGTTTATGGCGCCTCGTTCACCGGACCGGATGCCGCTCGATTCTCGATCGTGGGCGGCTTCACCCCCGCTCTCGTGGCCGGGACGCCGGCGGGCTGGACCATTCACTTCGACGACACGGGCGCCGCCGACAACACGACCTACACGGCCGACCTCACCTTCACCACGCGCGACGAGAGCCTGCCCGGCCAGACCAATCTGTCCAACGTCGTCTGGCGTTTGACCGCCCATACTCAGGCCACTTCCGGCGTCCCCGGCGACGGCACGAGACCCACCATCAGTCGCCTGGTCGGCAACTATCCGAATCCGTTCACCCCAGCCACGCGCCTGGCTTTCGAGATCGGCGAGACGGGCTTAGCTACAATCGGCATCTTCGACGTGCACGGCCGCCTGGTCCGCCGCCTCGTCGAAGCCCCCTTCGCGCCCGGTGTGTACGAGCAGACCTGGGACGGCACCGACGATCATGGTCGCGAGGTCAGCCAGGGCGTCTACTTCTACCGACTCGCCACGGCGACGCGCCGCGAGACGAAGACCATGACGCTGGTCCGGTGAGGTAGCGCCGGACGGCTTGGTGCCACTCAAGACAATCTGATGGCCACCCCGAACGGGGTGGCCATTTTCATTAGATGTCCTTCGTCATCGGGTGCCAAGGAGATCCTGGGCAGCATGAATTCACCTGCCCTGACACGGACTCGTCGCGCAGGCGTTCCGATGGCCGTGGCCAATTCCGGAGGCGGGCCCGCCTCGGTCGTCGATCAGATGGCGGCCATCATTGATGTTCTGGATGGCGAGGGGCTGAGATTGAAGGCGATCCTGGCCCGTCTCAAGGGAGCGCCGGAATCGTTGCTGAAGCAACACCTGGGGACGCTGGTGCTTTCGGGTGAGATCAAGAATGTCCGCCGCGGGTGGTTTGGTCGGCCGTAAATCTTCTCAAGTCATTTTATATAAATAGGTTACAAACTTGGACCAGCTTCGTGAGACCTACCAGAAAGGCCTTGCCTAACTTGCAATGCACCCGCATGTTGACATAATGGTACCTCTGACGGTACCATTCGAACATAATCTCGGTTCAGGGGCGAAGAATCGACGTATGTGGTGGAGGGGTGGGGGAATTGCGGAGCAATGAGCAGCCTCGAAAAGCTTCTGGCAAAAATGCGCCGGAGCCCCAAGAACATCCGCCTGTCAGAGGTCAAGCAGGTGGTCAAAGCGTTCGGATTCAACCATCGGGCGGGGGGCAAACACCCCAATGTCTACACGCGGGAAGGGTACCGTGGGAGTCTCAACTTTCAGGAGCGCAATGGTCATGTGCCGGCGTACCAGGTCCGACAGTTGCTTGGCGCGATTGATGAAATCCAAGACCCAACTGAATGACCAGCTTCCTACGACTTCAACGGGGGCATGAGCGTGGACGCGACACAGAAGTACAGCGTGAATCTGCGGTGGAGCTTTGAAGATGAAGCTTATGTCGCGACGTCACCTGAATTTCCGGGTCTCTCCGGGGTCGGAGCGGAACCTGAGCATGCGATTGCAGAGCTTCGTTCCGCACAGGCTGTTGCCATCGAGGCGTTTCGACAGGACGGCGATCCAATTCCGGCGCCCATTCTCGCCACAGAATTCAGCGGCCAATTTCGCCTTCGGCTGCCGAGAACCATGCATCAAGACTTGTCGATGCGCGCAGTCATGGAAGGTGTGTCATTGAATACCTATGTGATCAGTGTGCTTGGTCGAGATCTCGGCAGAAGTGACCATTCGGACCGAGTTGCGGAGGAAGTTAGAATGAGCATGTGGGAAATCGCCGATCGATTTGGCGGTGCCTTTCCGCTGCTCCGAGATCGAAGCGCTACGACGTTGATACCCGTTCCCCTCGACTTCGGGCCTTACCAGCTTCCTGCCACTCGCGCCGCGAGCGGGTCCAACACTATCCGGCGCAAAGCCAACTAAGGAGCCTCGAATCAGATGGCAAGACTGCTTTGGGCCGTATTGTGCCGACGCATCATTGTCGACCAACCAACCGGGGCGATCAGCTATATCGATGCACTGGAGGGAATCGGATCCGCTCACTATCCCGCCCCGGCTCCACCCATCATCGCCGGGACTTTGTGGTTGCGAGAAGGAGAAGACGAGCACCGGCTCGAAGTGAAAGTTTCGATTCTCTCTCCCGAGGAGGTCCTCATCGTGGCAGATTCGGCCGTCGTGGAGCTCGAGAAGAGTCACCGCCGTGCGCGTATCCATATCGGGTTTGGTGGATTTCAGATCCAAGGGCCGGGGCAACATTTCGTCCTTATCGAAGTGAAAGATGGAAAGCGATGGAAAGAGCATTCTCGCATACCGTTCGATGTTGAGATGATCCCAGCCCAACAGGGAACGGCTAATCAGCATTGACTGAGCCCTGTCAAGAGCATGTTCGGGATGCACTCCGATCCTGCCGCCTTCAAGCTGTGGCTAACCGAGCTCGCATCGGTGCCAGTTGCTTCGCACATCCGGGAGCGAGTTGAACCCCGCGTTACTGACTCCGAAAGTTCTCGAACTTGAGTTCGACGCCGAAGTCGTTTGTCTTGAGCAGGGCGATGGCTTCCTGCAGATCGTCGCGCGAGGGGCCGGAGATGCGGACGGTGTCGCCCTGAATGGCGGCCTGCACCTTCTTCATCTTGGCGTCCTTGAGGAATTTCACGACTTCGCGGGCCAGGTCGCTGGAGAGGCCGTTCTGGATCGTGATTTCCTGCCGGAGCGAGCCATGCGAGGCGGGCTTCGGTTCACCGGTCTCGAAGTTCTTGGCCGGCTGGCCGCGGCGGATGAGCTTGGCATGAAGGATGTCCCAGGCGGCCCGGAGCTTGTAGTCGTCGGGTGCCTGGAGAACCAGCATGTTTTCCTCTTCCTTCAGATCGAGCGTCACATCGGCGCCCTTGAAGTCGTAGCGCTGGCCGATCTCCTTGAGCGCCTGCTGGACGGCGTTGTTGACCTCATTGAAATCGACGCCGGTGGTGACGTCGAAGGATTGTGATTTGGCCATGAACCGTTTCCTCTCGTTCAACCACTCTATCGGGGCTCTGGCCTTCGTCCGAAGGCACTCGCCCTCATCCGAAGGTGCTAGTCCTCGTCGTCCGGCGGTGGGATCGTTGGGGAACTGAACATCGGGCCGCCCGAGGCCTTGTCTTTGAATTTTTGGAGCTTTTCGGCCATCTTGTCCATCCGCTCGTCGGTCCGCTTCTGGATGGCTTGTGCACCGAACGTCTTCTTGAGATCGTCCTGCTTCACTTGAAATGCCTTTCGGAAATCGTCCAATTCGGCGCTGAGCCGGGGGCCGGATCCAGCCGGAGGAAGTTCTTCAACCGCCCCGGCATTCACGATGTCGAGACGGGTCTCGAAGGCGTTGGTCAGCTGCTTCAGAATCCCTCGATCCTCCAGTCCGATGACCAAAACACGCAGGAGTTCGTGGGGCATGGCCAAAAGAGCTGCCACATCGTCCAAAGTCGGCGAACGACCGTCCCGATGCGCCTGAACGCGTACCGCCGCCACGAGGACCAGCCCTTCATCCCGGGAGGGGACCACCTTTGCCATGGCCGCGACTCTATCAGGTTGATCGGGAAGTGATAAATGCCCGCCGTGGCCTTTTCCGGCCGGCCTGCTAGAATCCGCCACTTATGGTCATGACCGCTGGCGATCTTCTGTCGTTTTCCGAAGTCGACCTGTATGTGGAACAGGCCGGGTCGGGCCGTGCCATTGTCTTCATCCACGACTACACACTCGATCACGAACTGTGGCACGAGTCGGTCACCAATCTCTCCACCAATTTCCGCTGCCTCACCTATGACCTGCGGGGCCACGGCAAATCATCCAGTCCGGACACCGGGTATGCCCTTTCGGACCATGTCAGCGACCTGTTCAAGATCCTGGACACCCTCGAGATCCGATCAGCCACCATGGTTGGCCTCTCGATGGGGGGTGGCATTGCCCTTCACGCGGCCTTGACCCACCCCGACCGGGTGGACCGCCTTGTCCTGGCCTCGAGCGTCCTCAACGGCCTTCCATGGGAAGAGGGGATGTGGAACTACTTCCGAGATTTCGAGACCAAGGCCAGGCTGATCGGTGTCCAGAGGGCCATCGACGCCGTCTGGATGCCCGGATCCCTGTTCAAGTCCATCCGTCGATACCCCGCCCTGGCGATCCGCATCCGTGAAATGGCGGCCCGGTTTACCGGCGGCAACATCTTTGATCGGACAACCTACCCCCGACCGGCATTGACGGACCGGGAGCGTTTGTCGGAAGTTACCTGCCGGACGCTCGTCCTTCGGGGCGAGTTCGATCGACCGGAGTTCATCCGGCGAGCCCAGATGCTGGCCGAGGGGATACCCGGGGCACGCCTGGAAATGATTCCACGGGCGGGCCACTTCCCCAACCTGGAAGCCCCTTCCGCGTTCCATCGATCCATGATGAAGTTTCTGAAAGAGGAGTGACCAAGAGGATGCCTGCCAACCCGCACTTCACGCTGGTTCGATCCCGCCTGGTCGGGGCGCCGGCTCATCATGATCAACTCCTGCAGCTTCTGGGTGCACCGCCCGACTACTGGAAGGCCCAGACGCCGATCCCGATGAAGCCCGTGAGCCGCGTCGCGGTGGCGGCTGACGGCAACTCCTTCACGGAATTCACGACCGCCCCGGGATTGACCGCAGGGCAGATGGAGACACTCCTGGTGCTGATGTCGGCCCGAATGCCCCAGATTTCGACGACCTTCGAAATCAGCGGGGCAGGTGATTTGGCGGGTCTGCGCCTGTTGCTGGGGAAGCTGGAAGCCGGCCGCCGTTCCGCTGACGGCGAAGTCACGTGGGGGCCGCTGCCGCACCATTCCACCTTCATCGGGTCGAAGTAGGCCAACCCAAAGTACTGTGGGGTTCGATTGGCGCTTGAGCCCCGGACCTTCCTCGGACTACACTGCGCACGTTTTTTGCCCCGTCCCGTTGAGTGATCCAGAGGAGTGAATGCCGCAGCTTTTCCCACGCAGCGCCAACGCCTATTCGAGATTCACGCTGTTCGGATCGATCTTTCTGATCGCCGGCATCGGATACGTGGCGACCGAAATCAACCGCTCCGGTTACGGCACGCAGACGGATGTCCATGTGGACCAGCCGGTTCCCTTCAGTCACCAGCACCATGTCGGACAGCTCGGGATAGACTGCCGCTACTGTCACACCTCCGTCGAGGAGACCGCGAGCGCCGGCATGCCCCCAACGAAGACCTGTATGAACTGCCACTCACAGATCTGGACCAACGCGGCCATGCTGGAGCCGGTGCGGGCCAGTTTCCGCACCGACCAGTCGATCGAGTGGGTGCGGGTGCACGACCTGCCCGACTTCGTCTACTTCAATCACAGTATCCATGTCTCGAAGGGAATTTCCTGCGAGACCTGCCACGGCCCGGTCAATAACATGCCGCTGGTCTACAAGGCCAACACGATGTTCATGGAGTGGTGCCTTGAGTGCCACCGTGCGCCCGAGAAGTTTGTCCGGCCCAGGGAGGCCGTTTTTGAGTTTGGCTATGAGCCGCCCGGCGGTGATCAGCAGACTCTGGGAGAACGACTGGTGGCCGAATATCACCTGAACCCCAAAGCGGATTGCTCGATATGTCATCGGTAATCGACGGCAAGGACGGGCGGCACGACTCGGATGGCATGCCCGGCACCCCCCCGCCCGCGGGCGCGGCCATGTCCGGCCTGAGCCTCGATACCGTTCGTGAGCGGCTGGCCGGCAAGACGGGGCGCGTCTACTGGCGGAGCCTCGAGGAGC